>NZ_JACADQ010000110.1 GCF_016106015.1 Neoroseomonas rubea | reverse complement strand
CGCGCGCATCGCCGCCCAGTCCGCGAGCGAGACCCAGGCGATCGGCGCGGCCGCCGCCGCCCAGGCGCGCGGCATCGCGGCCGAGGCGGAAGCCGCCGCGACCCGCGCCATCGACGGCGCCAGGCTGGAAGCCGAACGCGCCCGCGCCGAGATCGCGCGGTCCATGCCGGACATCGTCGTCATCGCGGAAGCGTTCAGGCACGGCATGGCCTCCGCCAAGATCGGCACGCTGAACCTCGGCCCGGACATCGTCGCACAGCTCGGCGACGCCTTCGGCGCCGCGCTCGCAGCACCCCGGAAGGGGGGCTGACGGCCATGGCCATCCTCGCCCCCCGGGTGGTGCTGGTGCGGCGGGAGACGGAACTCGACCGCGTCCGCGCCACCCACGCCACCCTCGCCTCCGCCCGCTTCGTTCTGGAGCGGCGGGGGATCGACCTGAAGGAGGTGGAGGCGGCGCATCACGCCTTCACCGAGGCGCTGCGCCGCGTCCGCGCCGCCATCCCGCCGGACTGGCGGCAGGCGGTGCTGATGCGGGGCGAGTTGGAACGCTTCGTCTTCGGGCCGGAGGACATCGTGCTCGCCCTCGGCCCGGACGGGCTCGTCGCAAACGTGGCGAAGTATCTCGACGGCCAGACGGTGATCGGCATCGACCCCGCGCCCGGCCGCAACGCCGGCGTGCTGGTGCGCTTCCGCGTGGCGGAGGCGGAGGAGGCGATCGCCGAGGCCGCCGCCGGCAGCCTCCCGCTCGAGCCGCGCACCATGGCCGAGGCGCGGCTCGACGACGGGGAGAGGCTGCTTGCGCTGAACGAAGTCTTCATCGGCCATCGCAGCCACCAGTCGGCGCGCTACACGCTCATGGCGAACGGGGCGCGGGAGAGGCAGTCCTCCTCCGGCCTCATCGTCGCAACGGGCACGGGGGCGACGGGCTGGGCGGCCTCCATCCAGCGCGCAACGGGGCGGCGGCTCGACCTGCCGCCGACCGCGCAGCGGCTCGGCTTCCTGGTGCGGGAAGCCTGGCCGGGGCCGGCGACGGGGGCGGACCTCGTCGCCGGGCTGCTGGAGGAAGCGCCGCTCACCGTCACCTCCGAAATGGACGAGGGCGGCACCATCTTCGCCGACGGCATCGAGACGGACCGGCTGGCCTTCGGCTGGGGGCGGCGCGTGACGGTGGCGCCGGCCGCGCGGCGGCTCAACCTCGCCGTGCCCGCTTGATCCGTCGCAGGGACGCGCTGCGGGGCGCATGGCAGAATGGCCGCGAGTAAAGGGAGGATCCCGCATGCGCGTAACCGCCGGGGAGGTGCATCAGTTCGAAGATGGCGAGGCCTGGTTCCACCTGCCCGGCGCGCCGGAAGGCGTGATGGTGCGCATCCTCGCCAATTCGCTGGACCCCACTACGGGCCGCGGCGCGCGGGTGCAGATGCTGCGGCTGCCGGCGGGCGCGACGCTGCCCGAGGCGCCGCCGGGCGAAGGCGACTACTGGCAGGAATACCTGCTGCTGCGGGGCGAGGTCGCGATCGCGGGGCACGCCGCGCCGCTGCACGCGCCGGCCGCTCTCAGCATCGCGCATGGCGCGCGGCGCGCGACGCTGACCAGCGCCGGCGGATGCCTGCTGGTGGAGGTGGCGCATTACTGAGCGGCGCGGCGCGCCGCAGCGCCCTTGTCACCTCGCGCCATTGCGCAACGCCCCGCATCGCGCGATGAGCGCGCGATGAACTACCGCCACGCTTTCCACGCCGGGAACCATGCGGACTGCCTGAAGCACGCGCTGCTGGTCTGGCTGCTCGGCGCGCTGGCACGCAAGCCGGCGCCCTTCGCCGTGCTCGACACCCATGCCGGCCGCGGGATGTACGACCTGTCGGCGGAGGAAGCGCAGCGGACGGGCGAGGCGGCGAAGGGCGCGCTGCGGCTCGCGGAGGTGCGGGAAGGGCCGCTCGCGCCCTATCTCGAGGCGCTCCATGCGCAGGGCTTTCCCACGCGCTACCCGGGATCTCCGGCGCTGGTGCGCGCCGCGCTGCGCGATGGCGACCGGCTGATGTGCTGCGAACTGCATCCCGAGGACCATGCCGCGCTGCGCGCGCATTTCGCGCGCGACCGGCAGGTCGCGGTGCATCGCCGCGACGCGTGGGAGGCGATTCGCGCGCTGACGCCCTTTCCCGAACGCCGCGGCCTCGTGCTGATGGACCCGCCCTTCGAGCGGGAGGAGGAGTTCGCGCGCCTGGCGGAGGCGATCATCGCGCTGAACCATCGCTTCCGCGCCGCGATCGTCGCCGCCTGGTATCCGGTGAAGCATCGCGCCCCGGTGCGCGATTTCCACGATGCGCTGAAGGCGTCCGCGGTGCGCGACGTGGTCGCGGCCGAGCTGTGGCTGCGCGAGCCGACCGATCCGCGCCGGCTGAATGGCAGCGGGCTGCTGGTGGTGAACCCGCCCTTCGGCTTCGAAGCCGCGGCCGGCGAGATGCTCGCAGGCCTTCTCGCCGCGCTGGAGAGCGAAGCTGGGGCGGGCCTCTCGGTCCTGCGGGTGACGCCCGAATGATGCGCGAAGCAGCGGGGCTCGACCCTTGCGCGGCGGGTGGGCCAGCCGCGCGTCAAGCCTGAGGCCGACCACCGGCTGTCCCGAGGTCCGCGATCGGCACGAAGCGGCCCTCACCCCTGCGTGCAGGCGGAACGGCTTAGCGGCAAGGGGGCCACGCCCGGCCTTATGGCGGCATGAAGATCGGAACGATGGCGACGGAGACCAGCAGCACTACAATTGTGAACGGCAGGCCGATCTTCACGAAGTCGAAGAAACTGTAGTTGCCAGGCCCGACGACCAGCGTGTTCACCGGCGAGGAGACCGGCGTCACGAAGGCGGCCGAGGCCGCGAGCGCCACCATCATCGCGAAGGGTTGCGGGGAGGCACCGATCTCGCCGGCGACGGCGACCGCGACCGGCGCCATCAGAACCGCCGTCGCGGTATTGGATATGAACAGGCTCAGCAGCGCGGTGATCGCGAAGATCAGGCCGAGCATGACGCGCGGCGAGGCCGCCCCCGCGAAGGCCACGACCATGTCGGCCGCGAGATCCACGCCACCTGTCCGCTGCAACGCGATGGCGAAGGGCAGCATGCCGACAATCAGAACCAGGCTCTTCCACGATATCGCGCCATAGGCGCTCTTGAGGTCGATGCAGCGCGTCAGCCCGAGCAGCAGGCAGGCGATGAGCGCGGCATGCACGGTCGGCAGCCACCCCGCGACGATGACGACGACGAACAACCCGAGGATGGCGGTCGCGAAGACCGCGCGGCCGGCGGCGGGCAGTATCTCCGCGTGCTCGGCCGGCAGGTTCAGCACGACCAGTTCATGATCCTCCGTGCCGAGGCGGCGTATGTCGGACCAGAAGCCGGTCAGCAGCAGCGTATCGCCGGCCTTGAGCCGTTCCTCGAGCAGCTCCGGCCCGACGACGCGGCTGCCGTGGCGGAGCCCGACGACGGTCAGGCCGAATTCGCCGCTCTTCCTCAGATCCAGCACCGAGCGTCCGATCAGGGGCGACTCCGGCGGGACGAGCGCCTCGACCATCCCGATCTCCTGCGAAGGGATGGCGGAGAAGACGCCGCCTTCGAGCGGCAGCACCTCGACCCCGTAGAGGGCGCGCAGTTCCTCTACCCGCGGGCCGGGCGCGCGGACGTCCATCAGCAGGACATCACCCACCTGCAGCACACCCGAGGGTTCGGGCCGGATGATCCCGGTCCCCAGCCGGCCGCGCCGTTCGATGGCAAGCAGGTTCACGCCCTCGGGGCGCAGGTCGATCTCCTCGCGCGGCGGTCCGACGAGGCTGGAGCCGGGCAGCACCCGCACGCGATAGATCCGGCCTTCGAGGCTGTAGCGCTCAACCCATTCCGCGAGGCTCGGCGCCTGTCGGCCACTCGCCTGGGGCGGGCGGCGGTCGGGGAGGAAGCGGCGTGCGACCAGCATGTATCCGATCGCCAAGGCGAGGATCGGCAGCCCGAAGGGCGTGAAGGCGAAGAAGGAGAAGCCCTGATGCCCCTGGCGCACGAGTTCCGCGCTGACGACGAGATTCGGCGCCGTCGCGACGAGCGTCATCATGCCGCTGATCAGCGCCGCCACGGACAGCGGCATCATCAGCTGGGACGGCGCCACGTCCATCGACCGGCAGATGCGCAGCGCGATCGGGATGAAGATCGCGACGACCGCGGTCGAGCTCATGAAGGCGCCGAGGCCCGCGGCGGCAACCATGAGCAGGATCATGAGTCGCGTCGGGCTGCCGCCCGAGCGGGCGCTGAGCATGTCCCCCACCCGCTGCGCCGCGCCCGTGCGCACCAGCGAATCGCCGACGATGAACAGCGCCGCGAGCAGCACGACGACGGGATCGGCGAAGCCGGCCAGCGCCTCGTTGATGGTGATCACGCCGGTCAGGGGCAGAAGGACGATCATCAGCATGCCGACCACGTCCATGCGCGGGCGGTTGGCGATGAACATGGCGATCGCCGCGCCCAGCAAGGCCAGGACGAGGATCAGGTCGTTGGTCATGGGCGTCCTCGTTGTTCGCGGCGCATCCTCATCCCCGCAGGGCCAGCAGCGGCCGCAGCGCATCCGTCACCCCGGTCAGGATGATCTGCACGCCGATGCACAGAAGCAGGAAGGCCGTCAGCTTGGTTGCGACGAGCGTGCCCTGCGGTCCGATCCGCCGCGCGATGGCCGCCGACTGGGCATAGGCGCCCCAGACGCAGATGGCGACCGACAGCGCGATCAGCACCGAGGAGATGGCGCTGACGAGCAGCACCCCCTGCGTCTCCGTGCTGCGCTCCGCCCCCAGCGCGATCGAGGCGGCGATCGAACCGGGCCCGGTCGTCAGCGGCAGCGTGAGGGGGAAGAAGGCCATGCGCTCGATCGGCGCGGTGTCCATCGCCTCCGGCCCTTTCGACGCTTCCGGCACGGCGCGCAGCATGGCCCAGCCAGAGGCCGCGACGGCGAGCCCGCCGCCGATCCGTAGCGCCTCGAGCGATATGCCGAAGAAGGACAGGACGCGGGAGCCGAGGAACAGCGCGACGAGCAGCACGATGAAGGAATTGATCGCGATCCGGCGGGCGAGGCGCGCCCTTTCCTGCGCCGTCAGCCACCGCGTCATGTCGTGGAAGACGAAGGCGATGCCGAAGGGGTTGATGATGCTGATCAGCGTCGAGAAGCCGAACAGCCAGAAGGAGAGCAGTTTCGCGACGAGGAAGCCATCGATCATGGCGCGGCATGCCCACGCCGCATCAGCGCAGTTCGATGGTCACGCCCGCTTCGCCAATGCGCCACTGGCCGCCGGCGCGCTCGGTCCGCAACCGAAGCTCGACGCCGGCGGCATTGCGCAGGAAGCGCGTCTCCGGACCGGTGGGGCTGCCGGCCGCGCGAGGCGCCGTGCGTTCGGTGTAGCGCCCCGCGAAATCCTCGAGCCGGCGGAGGTTGAACACCTCCCCCCGCGCGGAGAGGGTCGAGACGCCGAGGGTGCCGAACTCGATCCCCCGCACGTTGAAGCGGTGCTCCTCCCCCCGGAACCGCAGGCGCCCGCCGCCCACCGAGGCGCCGAGCGCGAGCGCCCCGACGCGCACCTGTTCGATCTCGATCGATCCGTCGGGGTTCGGGTCCGGCCTGGCGCGCGTCTGTGCCGCCGCCGGCATGGCGACGAGCAGCAGGGCGGGGGCGGCAAGCCGGCGCGGAATCCTCAAGGCCATCCTCCCCTCCCCATCCGGGCGCGCAGCCGGGGCGGGCACCCATCATAGCCCCCACGGGATGCCGAGCAGGTACCAGGCCGCCAGAAAGATGGTCCAGATCAAGGATATCCAGATCACATAGGGCAGCATCAGCGCGATCACCGTGCCGACGCCGGCCTCCTTCTGGTACTTGATCGCGAAGGTGACGATCATCGCGAAATAGGCGTTGAGCGGCGTGATCGCGTTGATGGGGCTGTCGCCCACGCGATAGGCCGCCAGCACCACCTCCGGCTCGACGCCGAGTTGCATCAGCAACGGCACGAAGACCGGCGCGAAGATCGCCCATTTGGCGATCGCAGCGGTGATGATCAGGTCGATGCCCATGACCGCGATGACGAAGCCGATGATCAGCGCGATCGACGGCAGGTTCAGCGCCTCGAGAATGCGGGCTGCCGAGACCGCTGCCAGCGTCGCCATGTTGGTGTAGTTGAAGAAGGCGATGAACTGGCTGATCACCAGCAGCAGCAGGATCAGCCCGCCCAACCCGCCGATCGCCTTCTGCATCGCCGCGATGATGTCGGCGGAATTCTTCATGGTGCCGGCACCGCGCCCATAGGCGGCCCCCGCGACCAGGAAGATCAGCGCGATTGTCACGATCAGGCTGTTCATGAAGGGCGAGTTGCTGATCATCGCGCCCGTCGTGGGGTTGCGCAGCGGTGCGCCGGGCGGCAGCAGCAGCAAGGCTATGAAGGCGAGTGCGGCGAGCAGGCCATAGCCGGCGTAGCGCAGGCCGCGATACTCCGCCTCGCTCAGAACGTTCTCGCCGGGCACCTGGTAGTCGCCCGTATATGTCCCCAGGCGCGGCTCGATCACGCGCTCTGTGACAACGACGATCAGCACGGTGAGCAGCACCACCGAACCGATCGAGAACCAGACATTCGCCGCCAGGTCGATCGACCGGCTCGGGTCCACAAGGCGGATGGCGTCGTTGGTGATCTCGGTCAGGATGCCGTCCACCGGCACGATCAGGATGTTCACCAGGAACGCCGCCGCGACAGAGGCGAAGCCCACCGCGAGGCCCGCCAGCGGATGCCGGCCGACCGACAGGAACGCAGCCGCCGCGAGCGGGATCAGCACCAGGTAGCCGGCATCCGCCGCGACCGAGGAGAGGATGCCGACGAAGGTCAGGATCCAGCACAGCGCCCAGCGGGGTGCCACGATCACCAGCTTTCGGATCAGCACCTTCACTAGGCCGGATTCTTCCGCCACGCCGACGCCGACCATCGCGATGATGATCACGCCCACCGCGGTGAAGCTCATGAAGTTGGCCACCACGCCGGTGTACATGAAGCGGATGCCTTCGATCGTCAGAAGGCTCCGCGCCTCGGTCACGGCGGGCTCGATGTTGCCGGTGGCGGGGTTGTAGGCTTGGTAGCTGACCTTCGCGCCGAACACCGACAGGATCGTCGACAGCACGATGATGATCCCGATTAGGTAGACGAAGATCATCACCGGGTGGGGTACCCGGTTGCCTACCCTCTCGACGGCGTCGAGCAGCTTCTGCATCGCGGTCTTGGGCGCTTCGGCGGCTGTGGTCATGCTGCGGTCCTCAGCGCGCCAGCGCGTGCAGGACGCGCACCCAGGACCGCATGCCCTTGAGAAAGCAGTTCAGGTCGTATTTTTCGTTCGGGCTGTGGATCCGGTCGTCCTCCAGCCCGAAGCCGGCAAGGATCACGTCCATGCCGAGCGAGGTCTTGAGCATGTGCGTCACGGGGATGGATCCGCCGCCGCCGATGAAGAAGGCTTCCTTCCCCCACTCGTCCGTCAGCGCCTGGCGGGCCTTCTGGAAGGCCGGCGCCTCGATCGGGAAGCGGATGGCACGCCCGGCGCCGTGCTCGAGGAACTCCACCGTGCAATCCCCCGGCACGCGGGCGCGGACGAAGGCGCGGAACGCCTCCCGCACCTTATGCGGGTCCTGGTCGAAGACCAGGCGGAAGGAGACCTTCGCCGAGGCCTTCGACGGGATGACGGTCTTGAAGCCATCGCCCTGGTAGCCGCCGCCCATGCCGTTGACCTCGCAGGTCGGGCGCGACCAGGTCATCTCCAGCACGCTGCGCCCCTTCTCGCCCGCGGGCAGCGACAGCCCGACCGTGCCGAGGAAGGCCTTCGGGTCGAAGGGCAGCGCGTCCCACTGCGCCTTCAACGCCGGGTCGAGTTCCGGCACGCCGTCGTAGAAACCGGGCAGCGTCACGCGGCCTTCGGCGTCGCGCAGGTCGGCCAGGATGCGTGCGACGACGTGGTTCGGGTTGGTCGCCGCCGATCCGTAGAAGCCGGAATGCAGGTCGCGGTCGGCGGCGGTGATGGTGAACTCCTCCCCCGCCAGGCCGCGCAACATCGTCGTGATCGCGGGCGTCGCGGCGTCCCACATGTTGGTGTCGCAGATCAGGCCGATATCGGCGCGAAGCTCGTCGGCATGCGCCTGGAGGAAGCCGGGCAGGTTCGCACCACCCGACTCTTCCTCCCCTTCCAGCAGGATGGTGACAGGGATGGGCAGGCTGCCCGTCACCTGCTTCCAGGCGCGGCAGGCCTCGACGAAAGTCATCAGCTGACCTTTGTCGTCCGCCGCACCGCGGCCGCGGATCACCTTGGTGCCGTCCGGCCGCGTCTCGATGCGTGGCTCGAAGGGGTCATGCTCCCAGAGCTCCACGGGATCGACCGGCTGCACGTCGTAATGGCCGTAGAACAATGCCGAGGGTCCGTCGCCGGAGCGATGATGCGCGACGACGATGGGATGGCCCGGCGTGGGTCTTGCGTCGGCGGTGAATCCGATCGAGGCAAGGTCCGCCGCGTGCCAGTCGGCGCAGGCGCGGCATTCGGCCGCGAAGGTCGGGTCGGTCGAGATCGAGCGGATGCGCAGCAGCGCGAGAAGGCGCTCGAGCGCCGCGTCGGCATTGGCGTCCACCTGCGCGAGCACGGCGTCTAGCGGATCCATCGCATGTCCTCCTGGCGGGCACATTGTCGTCTTGCCCGCCGTGGCGGATCGCGTGGCCCTGCGGCGACCCTAGTCCGGAAAGCGGGCGCGCCGCCTTGGCATCCTATGCCGCGGCTTGACGGTGCGTCCCGCCGGCGAGGTCATCGTGGCGGCTGCGACGTCGGCTCGATCGATCCGATCGGGCGCAGGCCGCTCCGCCACCGACCGCCGTCCCTGCCCTGCGCCTCTCCATAGGCAAAGAGCGCGCGCATGTAGGCCGTCTCAAAGGGTTCGGACCGCGGCACCCGGAAGTCCGGCCCGATATAGGCAAGGCGGAAGGCCACCCCGTCGCGCGCGGTCGTCAGGTAGATGCGGATGATGTCGTTCACCGCGCTGAAGTGCAGCAGCGAGGACGCCGCGCGCCCCGTGATCGAGATGATCGACCGCTCCGTGCTCGCCCATTCGACATCGAGGCGCCCGTTGCGCACCACCCAGGCCGTGCGCTCCCGCGCCGGCATGCGGCCCTGCTGCTCGGTGCGCAGGTTGATCAGCGGCGGGTAGAGGAACATTTGCAGCGTCGCGCCGCCATCGACGTGCATCTCCTGGTGTCGCGTCCCCTCGTGCTCGACATCGACCAGCACCGGCGGGAAGGCGCCCGGGATCGAGGCCGAGGCCAGCAGGATGCGCCGGAACAACTCGAGGGAACCGGGATGCCCGCTCGCCGCGATCGCCCCGATGTTCCAGAAGACCGGGCGGCCGAGATCGAGATTCGTCGTGCCGATCAGCAGCAGCCGTCCGCGACCGTATTCGCGCGCGATCGCGGCCATCAGATCGGCGTTCACGTGGCGCTCGATCAGCTTGAAGAGCGGCGAGGTATCGCCCAGCGATTCCGCGAACAGCAGCGCGCGCAGCTTGCTGCCGAGCTGGACGATGTCCGAAGGCGCGACCTCGGTGAAGACTTCCCGCAGTTGCGGATCGTAGTCGGAGCCGAGAAATGCGAAGGGTGCGATCAGCGCGCCGGCGGAGATGCCGGTCACCAGATCGAAGCTCGGTCGTCGGCCGGATTGCGTCCAGCCAGTCATGAGGCCGGCCCCGAAGGCGCCGTTGTCGCCGCCGCCGGACAGCGCGAGGAAATGCGCCGGCGGCAGGAGCCCCCGCGGCGCAGCGGCCAACTGACGTCGCTGCATCTCCTGCCATTCGGTCACCAGCGCGCCGGGATTCGAATCGACCCAGAACCGCGCATTCGACACGCCAAGGATCGGGATGGATTCGATGGCCGGCGGCGGAGGCGGGTCGAGGCGGCTGATATTCGCGCAGCCGGCCGTCACTATCAGCAGCATGGCCACAAAGGCCCGCCGACATGCTCCGACGTCGCGCTGCATCAGGCCCATCCTTCCGGCTTGCGGTCCCGCGCGCCGGTCCGACCGCGGGCCGCCATCCTAGGCGACTGCATGTGACGCCTGGAACCGCGGATGCGTCAGAACCGCACCACCGCGGCAAAAAGGAAGCGATTGGCGATGCCATGCCCGATGCCGCCCGACCCGGCCGCCGATGCGCCGCCGTAAAGATCGCGCCGCGTGAACACGTACTCCAGCCCGACATCGAGCCAGCCACTGCCGAAGACGCCGTTGCGGATGTCCGCGAAGGGGCTCCAGATCAGGTTGGCGAAGACCTGCTGCGTCTCCCGATTCAGCGACAGCGCCGAGGCCGATCCTGGCGCGAAGGCGAGTGCGTAGGACGGGTAGTCGTTCCGCGCATAGGCATAGGAGAAGGTGCTGCGCAGCGTCGTCGCCCAGAACCGGCGATAGGCGAGGGTCGCGCCATAGGACGGGATGGTGTCGAGCCCGGGTACGGTCACGCCCGGCAGGCCGAGGTCGGTCAGCGCGTCCTGCCCGGATGTCTGCCCCGCGAAGTAGCGGCCGATCCCGTCGCCGTAGAAGGCCATGGCGGCGATCTCGTCCTGGCCGAGCGCCTCCCACAGCAGTCTCATCGGAATGCGGACATGGCCGGCCACGCCCCAGCCCGGCGCGGTCTCGGAGACCGCGACGGGCGCCGCCGTTCCGTCGGTGCGGATCTCGATCTGGCGGAGGATGCCGCGCAGGCCGAGTTCCACCCCGTCCTGCCGCCAGGTCAGGCGGGCTAGCAGGTCGGGGACCGAACTCACCGCCGGGCTCGCGCCGCCCTGCAGGCTCGCCCCCGGCGTGAAGACGCCGAGCGCGGAGGTGAAGGCGGTCTCCGGTGCCTCGATCGAGACCTGACCGGTCAGGCCTTCCGCGAGCCGCCCGCTCAGGCGGATCTGCGCCTGGCGGACGAAGGACTGGTTCAGGTTCGTCGCGTCGATCAGCGTCTCGAAGACGCCTTCGTTCCACAGGCTGTTCGCCTGGCCGATCAGCACGCGCATGCGCTCGTCGCCGAGTTCCGCCCAGGCCTGGCGCAGCCGGAAGACGGCGTTGGAGGAGGTCGGCGCGCCACCGCCGAAATCGCCCTCGAGCCGCGTTTCGAGCGTGCCCCAGGAGGTCAGGGTGCGCGTGTCGAAGCCGAAGCGGCTGAAGCGCGCGGTCATGCCGAAATCCCCGCCCTGGCGGTCGGCGGCGCTGCCCGTCAGCGGGATGGATTGCGGCGGCGGCGCGTCGGTCTGGTTGCGCGGGCCGAGGTCGTAGGCGGCGGTCAGCTTTGCGAAGCCATAGAGCCGGACCTGCGTGTCGGTGCCCGGCACGCGGAAGGCGATGCCCGGCAGGTCGGAGCGCAGCGCCTCCTCCGTCGCGAAGGCGCGGCCCATCGGGTCCGGCGGCGCGAGCCCGGGCGGATCCACGGCGCGCTGGGGCGTATCCGCCTGCGCCTGCTCCAGCGCGGCGCGCGCGGATACGCCCC
>NZ_JACADQ010000011.1 GCF_016106015.1 Neoroseomonas rubea | reverse complement strand
CGCGGCATCGAAGCGCGCCGCGCGCACGGCATCGGCCAGCGCGGCCGGCGGCGCCTGGTCCTGCGCCAGCGGCAGGATGACGGGCCGCCCCGCCCCCGGCGCGCCGCGACGGAAGCGGAGGGCGATCACGCGGCGCTAGCCCTCGTAGTGTTCGGCAACCAGCCGGTCGAGCATCCGCACGCCATAGGCCGTGGCCCCCTTCGGCACGGTCGGGGCGTCCTTGCTGCTCCAGGCCGTGCCGGCGATGTCCAGATGCGCCCAGGGCTTGCCCTGCACGAAACGCTGGATGAACTGCGCCGCCGTGATGGACCCGCCCGGCCGGCCGCCGACATTCTTCATGTCCGCGATGTCGGACTTGATCTGCTTGTCATAGGCATCGCCGAGCGGCATGCGCCAGCAAGGCTCGCCCACCGCGCGGCCGGCGGCCTCGATGCGCTGCGCCAGCGTGTCGTCATTCGCGAACAGCCCCGCATGCTCGTGGCCGAGGGCGATGATGATCGCGCCCGTCAGCGTGGCGAGGTCGATCATGAAGCGCGGGTCGAACTTCTCGATGCAGTAGTGGATGACGTCGGCGAGGACGAGGCGCCCTTCCGCGTCGGTGTTGATCACCTCCACCGTCTGGCCCGAGGCGGTCTTGACCACATCGCCCGGCCGCTGCGCGGTGCCGGAGGGCATGTTCTCGACCAGCCCCACGATCCCGATCACGTCCGCCTTCGCCTTGCGCCCGGCAAGGGCGGCCATCAGCCCGATGACGGTGCCGGCGCCGGCCATGTCCCACTTCATGTCCTCCATGCCGCCCGCGGGCTTGATGGAGATGCCCCCCGTATCGAAGGTGACGCCCTTGCCGATGAAGGCGAGCGGGCGGCCGGCGGGCTTCTTGCCCTTCGGCGCGCCCATCCACTTCATCACCACCATGCGCGGTTCGTTGGCGCTGCCCTGCGCCACGCCGAGCAGCGCGCCGAAGCCCAGGCGCTTCATCTCCCGCGGGCCGAGCACCTCGACCTCGACGCCGAGCTTGGTCAGCGCCTTGCAGCGTTCAGCGCATTCGGCAGGGGTCAGCACATTGGGCGGTTCGGAGACGAGGTCGCGGGTGAGGAACACGCCATCGGCGATCGCCTGCAGCGGGGCGTAGGCGGCCTTGGCCTTGGCGGGTTCGGCGACACCCATCGCCACGCGCTCGAGCTTCGGCTTGTCCTCCTCCTTCTCCGTCGTGCGGTAGCGGTCGAAGCGGTAGGATTTCAGCGCGATGCCGAAGGCGACCCCGGCGGCCTGCGCGGCCGTCAGGCCATCGGCGGCGACGGTCGCCTCGCGCTCCTGCGCCATGGCGCCGGCGATGGTGCCGCCGGTGGCCTCGAGCCCGGCTTCCGCGATCTCGTTCTGCTTGCCGAGGCCGATCGCGACCACCTTGGAGACGCCGCCGCCTGGCGCCCAGAGCGTCGTGGACTGGCCCTTGCGCCCCTTGAACTTCGCCGCTTCCAGGCCGCGCGCGATGGCCCCGTTCGCGGCCTTGTCCGCCTGCTCGGCCAGGCCGGCGAGCGGCGCCTCCTCGGCCAGCAGCAGCACGAGGGCCCCGGCGCGCGGCAGGGCAGGCTTCACGAAGGCGATGTCGGGCATGGGAACTCCGCGGGCGAGGACTCGGATGATCGATGCGTGACATTAGGGGCGGGGGCGGCGCACGGCCAGGGTGGCGGGGCTTGCCGAGGCGGCGCCGGGCGGCCACACCCGGTCCATGGACGATGATGCCCTGCTCGCCCTCGCCCGACGGCTGGCCGCCGAGGCCGCCGCCGCGATCGCCGCGGTGCGCGCCGCCGGCTTCGCGGTGGAGCGCAAATCCGACCACAGCCCCGTCACCGAGGCCGACCGCATCGCCGAAGCGCTGATCGTCGAGGGGCTGCGCGCCGCCGCCCCGCATATTCCCGTCATCGCGGAGGAGGAGATCGAGGCCGGCACCGCGCCGACCGATCCCGGCCGCCGCTTCTGGCTGGTGGACCCGCTGGACGGCACGCGCGAATTCGCGGCGGGCCGCGACAACTTCGCCGTCAATGTCGGGCTGGTGGCGGATGGGCGGCCGGTGCTCGGCGCCGTCGCGCTGCCCGCCACCGGCGAGATGTTCTGGGGCCGCATCGGCGCCGGCGCCTTCAAGCGCGATCGCGACGGGACGGAACGCGCCATCGCCGCACGCCGCACGCCCGCCGAGGGGCTGACCGTGATGGGCAGCCACCACTACCAGGACGACCCGCGCATGGGCCGCTTCCTGCAAGGCCGCCAGGTCGCGCGCATCGTCAACATCGGCTCTGCGGAGAAATTCTGCCGCGTCGCGGAAGGCACGGCGGATCTCTATCCGCGCTTCGGCCGTACCATGGAATGGGACACGGCCGCGCCACATGCGGTGGTGGAAGCGGCGGGCGGGACGATCCGGCTGCTCGAGGACGGCGGCGCGCTCACCTACGGCAAGCGCGGCTGGGCGAACCCGGGCTTCGTCTGCGAGGGCGCATGACGCTGCGCCTGGGGCCGGCGGAGGTCGCGCGCGCGGCGGCGCTGCTGCGCGCGGGCGAGCTCGTCGCCTTCCCGACCGAGACGGTCTACGGCCTCGGTGCCGATGCGCGGAACGGGCGCGCGGTGGCCGCCGTGTTCGAGGCGAAGGGAAGGCCGCATTTCAACCCGCTGATCTGCCATTTCGCGGAGGCCAACGCTGCCTTCGCCGAGGCCCTGCCGGATGAGCGCGCGCGCCTGCTCGCCGCGCGATTCTGGCCGGGGCCGCTGACGATGGTGCTGCCGCGCCGGGCGGAATGCCGGATCGACCTGCTCGCCGGCGCGGGGCTCGACACGATCGCGGTGCGCGTGCCGGCGCATCCGCTGGCCCTCGCCCTGATCCGCGCGGCGGACATGCCGGTCGCGGGGCCTTCGGCGAACCGCTCGGGCCAGGTGAGTCCGACGACGGCGGAACATGTGCTCGATGGTCTCAGCGGGCGCATCGCGGCGGTGCTGGATGGCGGGCCGTGTGCGGTGGGGGTGGAAAGCACGGTGCTCGACCTCGCCGCCGGAGGTGCGGCGCTGCTGCGCCCGGGCGGCGTGCCGGTGGAGGAGATCGAGGCGCTGATCGGCCCCGTCGCGCGGCCCATCCCGCTCGCCGCGGCCGAACGCACGCGGTCGCTGCGCAGCCCGGGGATGATGCTGTCGCATTACGCGCCGTCGCTCCCCGTTCGGCTCGATGCGGAGAGCGTCGCGCCGGAGGAGGCGCTGCTTGCCTTCGGCCGGCCGCTGCCGGGGGCGGGCGCGCTGTGGCAGATGTCGGAGACGCGCGACCTGCGCGAGGCGGCGACGCGGCTGTTCGCGGGGCTGCGCTGGCTAGATGCGGAAGGTGCGCGTCTGGGGCTGGTGCGCATCGCGGTGATGCAGGTGCCGATGGACGGGCTGGGGGCGGCGATCAACGACCGTCTGGCGCGGGCGGCGGCGCCGCGGTGATGCGATCCGAGAGGGGCGCCGCCCCTCTCGGGCTCTCCCCGCCAAGGGCCGAAAGGCCCTTGGAACCCTTCGGTTTCCAAAGGCCTTTCGGCCTTTGGCGGGGGTGCGGGGGCAGCGCCCCCGCGTCTCAAGCCCACAAGCCGCGTGCCGCCAGCCAATCCTGCACCAGCCCCGCCACCTGATCGGAATTGCGGTCCATCATGATCATGTGGCTGTTGCCGCGGATGCCGCGCGCGGGCAGGTCCACGACATCGACGTGCCCGGCCGCCGCGCGCACCGCATCGGCAAAGGCGAGCCCCCGCGCGCGGATCGCCGGCCAGCGCGCATCATCCTCGATGTAGTCGCCATAGATCATCAGCACGGGAATGCCCGCGAGCGCCGCGACCTTCTCGGCCAGCCCCGTGCTGGCCGGTTCCAACAGCACCAGCGCGCGCACCCTGCCCGGCCATTCCTGCGCCGCCCGCCAGGCGAAGAATCCGCCCTGGCTGTGCGCCACCACCACCGACGGCCCGACCCGGTCGAGCAGCGCGCCATAGGCTGCGAGCGTCAGCGCATCCGTCGTCGTGAAGCGCGGCACGCAGCCGCTGATGAAGGCGCGCCAGGATGCCATGTCGGCGGGGAATTTCTGGCCCTCGAAGACGCGGCCGTCCTGCGGCGTGCCGGGGCCGATGCGGAAGCGCTCCCAGGGGTTTTCCAGCGTAAGCGTGACGGGCACGCCGCCCGTCTCCTCGGGGATGCGCATCCAGCCGGAGCGGCCGCGCTCCACCGCGTCGCTGACCACGACCTCCCAGCCCTGGCGCAGGAAAAAATGCTGCCAGCCTTCGCGCCCGTCCGGCGTCGTCTCCCAGCAGGCGCCGGTCAGGCCGCCGCCGTGCCAGAGCATGAGCGGGGCGGCACCGCGCTTCGGCGCGGGTTCCATCGCCTGCGCATACATCCCGCCCACCAGGTAGGTGCCGTTCGGGTCGAGCAGCGCGGGCGCGCTGCCGGGGGTGAACAGCACCTCCCGCGGCGGCTGGCCTTCGACGCGCACCTCCCGCCCGCCGACATGGAAGGAGCCCCAGCGGGCGAGGGTGATCGGCGGTCTGTCCATGGCGCGAGGATGGCGGCGGAGGGCGGCGGCCTCAAGCGCGGGCGGGTGACGGCAGCGCGCGGGCGCGGCATGATCACCGCCAAGAACCAGTCTGGGAGCACGTCCTGATGATCCGTCGCCGCACCTTGGCCGCCCTGCCGCTCGCGGGCCTCGCCGCGAACGCCGCCCACGCGCAGCAGGCGCAGGGCGCCTGGCCGAACCGCCCGCTGCGCATGGTCATCCCCTGGCCGCCGGGCCAGCAGACCGACGTCGCCGGGCGGCTCGTCGCGCAGATGCTGTCCGAACGGCTCGGCCAGCCGGTGGTGCCGGACAACCGGCCGGGCGCGGGCGGGCAGATCGGCACCAACATCGTCGCGAAGGGCACGCCGGACGGCTACACGCTGCTGTCGGGCTCGCTCGGGCCGATCACCTTCGGGCCGCTGGTCAGCCGCCCGCCCTATGACGTGGAGCGGGAACTCGCCCCCGTCGCGCTGTTCGGCGCCGCGCCCTTCATGGCGCTGGTGAAGGCGGATTCGCCGGTGCGCGACCTCAAGGGCCTTATCGACATGCTGAAGGCCCGGCCCGGGCACTACACGCACAATTCCTCAGGTGTCGCGGGCGCGCAGCACCTGGTCACCGCGCTGTTCCTGGCGAAGGCCGGGCTCGAGGCGCTGCACGTACCCTTCCAGGGCAGCGGGCCGGCGCTCGCCGCGCTGCTCGGCGGGCAGGTGGATTTCGGCTTCGACACGCCGGCCGCGGCAGGGCGGCTCGTGGCGGCGGGGCAGTTGCGCGCGCTCGGCGTGACCACCGGGAGCCCCTCGCCGCTGGTGCCCGGCGTGCCGCCGATCGCCTCGGCGGGCGGCGGGCTTGCCGACTACCATGTGGATTCCTGGGCCTCGGTGATGGTGCAGGCGGGCACGCCGCGGCCGATCATCGACAGGCTCTACAACGAGATCCGCGCGGGCTTCGGCGCCGGGCCCGAATTGAAGGACCGCTTCGCCAATATCGGCATGGCGGTCGATGAGGTGCATGGGCCGGACGCCTTCATGGCGCGGCTGCGGCGCGACTGGGCAACCTTCCGCCCGGTGATCGAGCAGCTCGGCATCCGCGCCGAATAGGCCACGCTACGGCAGGGCGGCGAGGAAGCGCGCGAGGTCCTCCCGCCAGAAGCGCGCATTGCCGGTGGTGCCGTGGCCGAGCGTCTCGGCGCTCGCCGGGATCAGCAGCAGGCGCGCGTTCGGGACGCGCGCGATGGCGCGTTCCGTCAGGCCGGTCTCGGGCGGGTTGCGCTCGTCGTCGGCGGAGTTGATGGCGAGCACGCGCGCGCGGATGCGATCGAGCCGCGGCTCGGGGTCGTAGTCGCGGCTCGCATCCCATTGCCAGAGGAAGTCGTTCGCGTCGCGCGGCGGCGGCGCGGCGAGGCGCTGGTCCACCAGCCGGTCCGCGGCTTCCCGCGTCGGCGCGATGCGCTGCAGGTTGAGCGTGCCGCCATTGGTGCCGGCGCTGTACATGACGTTGGCGATGCGCAGCGACGGCGGCTGCGCGGTGTAGTTGCCGCCCATATAGGCGGGGTCCTGGCGCACCGTCTCGATCATCAGCCGGCGCATCATCCAGTTGCGCGAGGACATGGCGGTGGGCTGCGACGCCATGGGCACGATCGCGTCCATCATGTCGGGGAAATTCGTGGCCCAACTCCAGGCCATCATGCCGCCCATCGAATTGCCGAGCACGAGGCGCAGCCGGCGGATGCCGAGCCCTTCCGTGACAAGCCGGTGCTGCGCGGCGACCATGTCGTCGTAATTGTAGCGCGGGAAGGCGGCGCGCAGCCCGTCCGACGGCTTCGATGAATTGCCCGTGCCGATCGAATCCGGGATGACGATGAAGAAGCGCGCCGCGTCGAGCGGCTGGCCGGGGCCGAACAACTGCCCGCCGAAATTGGCCCCCAGCATGCCGCCCGCGGTGCCGCCCGTGCCGTGCAGGATCAGCACGGCGGGGTTCGCCGGGTCGCCCAGCGTGACGTAGCCCTGGCGGAGATCCATCGTCTCCCCGGTGTGGAAGCGGAAGCCGGGGGCGGTCCATGTGCCCTCCCGCTGGCCCGGGAAGGCGGCCTGCTGGGCCCCGGCGGGCGTGGCGAGCAGCAGCGGCAGCAGCAGCAACGCGCGGCGGATGAGGCGCATGGACGTTCCCTCCGGTGTCGTTGGCAGCAAGGCTAGACCCGGAGGGGGGCGGGCCGCCACGTCGCCGCGCCGGCCCGCCCCTGGTCAGTCCTTGAAGGGGTCGAATTCCCCCGGCCCCGCCATCGCCACCGCGAAGGGGCGAAGGCGATGGAGGATGCGCACCGTGTCGCCGTGATGCGACAGCACCTCGGGGAGGCGGCGATAGGCCATCGGGCTTTCGTCCAGGTCCCCGCCCGAGACCGTCACGCCGCGCGCGCGCAGCCAGTCGTCCATCTCCGCGCGGGTGAAGCGGCGCAGCGCCTCCCGCCGCCCGAAGACGCGGCCGGCGCCATGGACGGTGGAGTAGAGCGAGACGCGCGAGGCCTCGCTGTCCACCCCTTCGAGGATCACCGCGTCGTCGCCCATGGACCCGCCGACGAAGCCGCGCTGGCCGGGGAACGCCGGCGTCGCGCCCTTGCGCACGACCCAGAGGTCGCGCCCGCCATGGGTCTCCTTCCACGCATAGTTGTGGTGGTTGTGCACGGTCTCGGTGATGGCGCCACCGATGATGGCACGCACGCGCTCCACCACCCATTCGCGGCCGGCATAGGCGTAGCGGCCGGCGAGCTCCATCGCCGCGAGGTAGCGCTGGCCGAGCTCGCTCGTCTCCTCCACCACCGTGGGCGGCACGTGCATCCCGTCCTGCCCGCCGGCGGCCTTCAGGTAGCGCGTGGCGCTGGTGTGCCCCAGGCCGCGGCTGCCGAAATGCACGCCGATCCAGACGAGGCCCTCCTCATCCTCGAACAGGTCCACATAGTGGTTGCCCGAGCCGACCGTGCCGAGCTGCGCGGCGGCCTTCTGGCGGTAGCTTTCCATGCCGGAGGCGCGCCATGCCTCGCCGTCGTCGAACAGCTTGTGCTCGACGCGCTCCTCGTTCGCGCGGCCCACGCCGAAGGAGATGGCGCGGCGGATGTCGCCCAGGATCTGCGCCGCGCGGTCGCGCACCGCCGCGTAGGGAACATCGAGCCGCGCCGCCATGTTGCCGCAGGCGATGTCGAAGCCGACGCCGCTGATGCTGACCTGGCCTTCATAGGCGATGACGCCGCCGACCGGCTGCGCGTAGCCGAGATGGCCATCGGCGCAGAGCGTGCCGGCGACGACGTTGCCCACGCGCATGCAGTTGCGCATCTGCGCGAGCGTGCCGTCCTCATGCCGCCCGAAGACGGCGAACGGCGCGTCGCGATAGGCCGCGGGCTGGTCGCCCAGCACGGCGCCGAGGCGCGCCTGCTCCGCCACCTGGTGCGCGGCGCGCGCCTGGTCGCGGAAGCCGGTCCAGGCCGGCATGGTCTTGCCCGGCTTGGCCGGGTTGGGGACGCGGGCATCGGGATCGACGCCGGCCGCGAGGGCCAGGTCGCGCGCACGCGCCTCCAGCGGATCGGAGGGACGCATCGGATATGCTCCGGTATGTGGTGTCAGTCGGGGAAGGAATGGCGCCCGTGGGCGCCGCGCGTGTCAGGCGAAGGGTCTGGCTTGCCGAGGTCCGTTCAAGCGGGCCGGGCGCAGGGCCGCGACGCGTCCGGGGTTCATCCCGGTCGGTTCGCAGGCGACGGCGCGGGGCGCGTTCGACGGCATGGGTGACACACGATCAGCCGGTGGAAGGAGTTCCATCGGAGGCGCGGCGGATACGCGAAGCCGTTGCGGCGATGCAAGCGGAATCGACGTCACGCGCTGCAAGGCAGGCGGATCGAGGCACAGCCTCGATCCGGGAGCGCGAATGCGCGACCGCGCCCAGACTGCCAGTGGCCGCCGGCGCGCCAGTGCGTGGCGCGAAAGCCAAGCGGCCGGATGGCCGCGCCGGCGATTGAGGCTGAAAAAACCTCTCCTCAGATCATCGCCATCCCGCCATTCACGTGCAGCGTCTGCCCCGTGACCCAGGCCGCCTCGTTGGAGGCGAGGTAGACCACCGCCGCGGCGATGTCTTCCGGCGTGCCCATGCGCTGCGTCGGGATGCGCGTCAGCAGCGCGGTCTTCTGCGCGTCGTTCAGCGCGTCCGTCATCGCCGTCTTCACGAAGCCGGGCGCGACGACGTTCACCGTCACGCCCCGCGTCGCGACTTCCTGCGCGAGCGACTTGCTCATCCCGATCAGCCCCGCCTTGGCGGCGGCGTAGTTCGCCTGCCCCGCATTGCCCGTGACGCCGACGATCGACGCGATCGAGACGATGCGCCCGTGGCGCTTCTTCATCATCCCGCGCAGGGCCGCGCGCGCAAGGCGGAAGGGCGCGGTCAGGTCCACTTCCAGCACCGCGGCCCAGTCGGCATCGCCCATGCGTAGCGCCAGCATGTCGCGCGTGAAGCCGGCATTGTTCACCAGGATGTCGAGCCCGCCGGCCTCGGCCTCGATCTTTTCCACCAGCGCGGCCGGCGCGGCGGGGTCGGACAGGTCGGCGGGTGCCACGATGACACGCACGCCGCCGAGCGCTTCCGCCACGCGGGCGAGTTCCGCCTCCCGCCGCCCGGTGATGGCGACGGTCGCACCCTGCGCGTGCAGCGCGGTGGCGATGGCTTCGCCGATGCCGCCCGTCGCACCCGTGACGAGGGCGGTCTTGCCGGTGAGGTCGAACATGGGGGTTTCTCCTGTCAGGCGCGATCCAGGCGCTTGGCCATGGACCACCGCGTTTCGCCGGGCGGGCAATCCTCGATCGCGCCGGTCACCGAATAGCCGAGGCGCTCGTAGAAGCCGCGCGCCTGGAAGGAATAGGTGTCGAGCCGCGCGCCGATGCAGCCGCGCGCGCGGGCCTCGGCCTCGGCCATCGCCATCAGCCGCGCGCCCAGCCCCTGGCCGCGCGCGACGTCCGGCACCACCAGGTTGTCGACATAGAGCCATGACCAGGAGGTGACGCCGACAAGCCCGCCCTGCACCGCGCCTTCCGCGTCGCGCAGCAGGATGGCGAGCGGCCGGCGTTCCCGCGCGAAGCCCTGCCGCGCGTTGAAGTCGACAAGGCGGTCCAGCACCGCCGCGGTCTCGGCGGGGCTGGGGGCATCGGTCAGGTCGGGCGTGAGGCTCACAGGCCCTTCAGGAATGTCTCGACATCGGCCGGCGTGCCGATGGCCAGCGCCGTCGCCTCCGGCGCGTTGCGCTTCATCAGCCCGGTCAGCACCTTGCCCGCGCCGAGTTCGACGAAGCGGTCGCAGCCCATGGCGGCCATGGCGGCGATGCATTCGCGCCAGCGCACCGTGCCGGTCACCTGCTTCACGAGCAGGTCGCGGATCTCGTCGGGCGCCGTCGCCTTGGCGGCGGTGACATTCGCGACGACGGGCACGGACGGCGCGCGCAGATCGGCCTTGGCCAGCGCCTCGGCCATCGCATCCGCCGCCGGGGCCATCAGCGCGCAATGGAAGGGGGCGGAGACGGGCAGCAGCATGGCGCGCTTCACGCCCTCGGCCTTCGCGATCTCGATCGCGCGCTCGACGGCCGCCTTAGCGCCGGAGATCACGACCTGCCCGCCGCCATTGTCGTTCGCGGCTTCCACGATGTCGGTGTTCCCCGTCTCGGGGTCGGTCGCGGCCTTGGCGCAGATGGCGCGTGCGAGGTCGAGCTCGGCGCCGAGCAGCGCGGCCATGGCGCCGGTGCCCGGCGGCGTCGCCTTCTGCATCGCCTCCCCGCGCAGGCGGAGCAGGCGCGCCGCGGTCGGGATGTCGAAGGCGCCGGCGGCCGTCAGCGCGCTGTATTCCCCGAGCGAATGGCCGGCCACCAGCGCGACGCGCTCGGCAAGGCGGAAGCCGCCCTCGGCTTCCAGCGCGCGCACCACGGCGAGGGAATGGGCCATCAGCGCGGGCTGGGTGTTGGCCGTCAGCGTCAGCTCCTCCTGCGGACCTTCCCACATCAGCTTCGAGAGCTTCTGGGAGAGCGCGTCGTCCACTTCCTGGAAGACGTGGCGCGCGGCGGGGAAGGCATCGGCCAGGTCGCGGCCCATGCCGACGGCCTGGCTGCCCTGGCCGGGGAAGACGAAGGCGAAGGACATGTCTCGGGCGTTTCCGTGTGGATGCGGCGTTTCGGCGCGCGGGGGGATGCGGCGCGTATGCGCCGATGTCAACCGGCCCCGTGCGGCGGCGCGCCGAACGCCGTCAGGACCTGCCGGGTCACGCGGGCGGCGCAGGTCTCGGGCGACTCGCCGAGGAAGATGCCGGGGCGCATGCCCCATTGATGCAGGGCGAAGACGATCTCCCGCACCTCGGCGCGCTCGAGGGGACGGAACTCGCCGGCCGCGATGCCGTCCCGCGCCACGTCCATGACGATATCCCAGAACGGCTCGAGATCCTCGCGATACTGGCGCTCCGTCTCGGCGGGCCAGGTCCAGGACAGACCGGTGATGGCGGCGTAGAGCCGGGGCTCCGCCAGGTCGAGCCTCGCCCAGGTGAGGAGGATTGCGCCGATCCGGTCGGCCGCGCTGCCGGGCGTCGCCGCGGCCGCGCGCGTCGCAGCCAGTTGGTTGCGGTTGTAGCGCTGCGTCACGGCGAAAAGCAGCCCGGACTTGCCCAGGAAATACGCGTTGATCAGCGAGGGGACGACGCCGGCGGCGGCGGCGATCTCGGTGACGCTCGTGGCGTCGAATCCCTTCTCGCGGATCAGGCGCTCCGCGGCATCCATGAGACGGGTCATGGTCTGGCGGCGGCGGGAGGTGTCTTCGTCCCGCGGCGCGGTACGGCGGGGCTTGGGGGGGATGCTCATGGACCTGGACCTCCGGCGAGACTCCCATAGCGTATTCATTGAATGAATTCAATTTAAAGTTACTGGCGATATTTCATAGAATCTTTTCAATGAAATTCGCCGACCGCGGCAATCCCGCTGCGCCGGGCGGAGACACCCCCGATGACCGACCCTTTTTCCGAAGCCCAGCCGGCGGACGACCTCCGCCTCGGCATCGCCTTCTGCATCTCGCTCGCGGAGGAGATCCGCACGGTCGCGACGCAGGACGACACGCAGGGCACCGGCCTCGTCTGGCTCGTCGCGAAGCTCACGGCCGACCGGCCGAACCTTCGGCTGACCGAGGTGACCCGGCAGATCTGCAATGCCTTCCTCACCCCGGGCGCGCAGGCCGTCTGGGACCATGCGCGCGGCGAGGATGCGGGCCGCGTCAGGTGAGCTGGATGCCCGCTTCCTGCACCACCCGCTTCCAGCGGGCGAGCTCGGTCGAGATGGTCCGGCCGAGTTCCTCCGGCGTGCTGGCATCGATGGTGAAGCCTGCGGCGGTGAGGCGCTGCGTCACCTCCGGCTGGCGGAGTGCCGCCGTGATCGTCTCATGCAGCCGGGCGATCGCCGGTGCTGGCGTGCCGGCCGGCGCGAGGAAGGCGGACCAGGAGGCGGAGACGACCTGCGGGAAGCCGGCCTCCTCCATCGTCGGGATGTCGGGCAGCGCGTCGAAGCGGCGCGGCAGGCAGATGGCGATGCCGCGCAGCGCGCCGGAGGCCACATGCGGGCGGACCGTCGCGGCGTTCAGGATGCTCGCCTGGCACTGGCCCTGGATCATGGCGGTGACGGCCGGCGCCCCGCCGGGGAAGGGCACATGCGTCGCGGTCGTGCCGGTCGCGCGCAGGAACAGTTCCATGCCGAGCTGCTCGGTCGACCCCACCCCGCCCGACGAATAGTTCACCCGGCCATTCTCCCGCTTCAGCCAGTCGATCGTCTCGGCGACCGTCCGGGCGGGGACATCCTTATGGACCACCAGCATGTTCGGGACCGTCATGGCGAGGGTGACGGGCGAAAAATCCTTCTCGGGGTCGTAGCCCGGGCGCTGCATCACGGCCGGGTTGATCGTCATGGTGCCGGAGGCGGCGACGATCAGCGTATGCCCGTCCGCCGGCTGGGCGGCCACGTGCCGGGCGGCGATCGCCCCGGTGGCACCCGGCCGGTTCTCCACCACCACCGTCTGGCCCAGCGCCTGCTGGAGGTGCGGCGCGACGAGGCGGGCGACGATGTCGTTCGGGCCGCCGGCGGCGAAGGGCACGACGAGGGTGACGGTGCGCGAGGGCGACCAAGTCCCTTGCGCGCCGGCGACCCGCGGCAGCGCCAGCGCGGCAAGCGGAAGGGACAGGGCGGAGCGGCGGTTCATGGCAGGCCTCTGCGACGGATTACGGGTGGAGTTCAGCATGAAGCCGGAACCGGCGCATCAGGGCGGGGCGGTTGCGGCCGCGCGACATGGCATGGGCCGGCCGATCGATACTGTATCCAGGGAAAGATTCATGGTCTGGTTCGCGAGCGGACTGTTCGTCGCAAGGGAGGGATCCATGACGGCGCAGCATTGTCGGGTGATACTGGCGCTCGGTCTTTTGCTTTCCGGCTGCGCCGGCGGGCCAGGCGACGGGTCGGCACCCGCCGCGCAGGCTGCCGCGCCCAGCAACTTCGATGGCACCTGGCGCGGCTCGGGCCGCCTGAACCCGGGTAGTTCCTTCAATTGCGGCGCTCCCGAACTCACCCGCACCATGGAAGTGCGCGGCGGGACCGCGCGGCTCGATTACGAGATCCGCACGAACACGGTCTTCTCCGGCACGGTGGGGGCGGACGGCACGCTGCAAATGCAGAGCGGCAACAGGACGTTCCGTGGCCGCTTCGCCGGCGACAGCTTCACGGGGCAGTACATTCATCCAACCTGTCCGCGCGAATGGAGTATGCAGCGCGTCGCGGCAGCGCCGCGCTGAGTTCACCCGCGGCAACGCCGCGCTGAAGGCACCCGCCGCAACGCCGCGGTAGATCCCGAACCGGCGGCGCAGCGGTGAAGCGCCACCCGGTCGGACCGCGTTGCACCCGCCCGAGCCATGGCCCTTGCGCCGCACCCCGCCGCGTGCTTTACGCCGCCCTCCCCTGCCGGGCGCGAGGCAAGCGCCCGGCTATGCCCGTTTGCGCGCCCCGTCCCGGGGCCAGGGCTGAGCCAGCCATAGGGAGATCACATGCCGCTCTACGAATGCGTGTTCATCGCGCGCAACGACGTCACCCAGCAGCAGGTCGAGGCAATCGCCGAGCAGGTCGCGACCCTCATCGCCGAAGGCGGTGGCGAGGTGAAGAAGCGCGAGTACTGGGGCCTGCGCGGCCTCGCCTACAAGATCAAGAAGAACCGCAAGGGGCACTACATGCTCCTCGGCATCGAGGCGCCCGGCACCGCGCTGCCCGAGGTCGAGCGCCAGCTCGGCCTGAACGAGGACGTGCTGCGCACCCTGACCGTCCGCGTCGAGGCGATCGACGAGGCGCCGTCCGCCGTGCTGGCGAAGCGCGCCGACGACCGTGACCGCGACCGCGGCTTCCGCGGCCCGCGCCCGGCCGGCCGCTTCGGGTCCGGCCGCGGCCGTGAACGTGGCGACGACCGCGAGGAATTCCGCGCCCGTCCGCGCGACGATATGGATGGCCCCGGCGGGATCGAGGAGTAAGCCAGCATGTCCGACAGCACCGACCTGACGCCCGCCGCCCGCCGCCCCGCCGTGGGCGCACGCCGCCCCTTCTACCGGCGCAAGAAGTCCTGCCCCTTCTCCGGGCCGCAGGCGCCGAAGATCGACTACAAGGATGTCCGCCTTCTCTCCCGCTTCCTGTCGGAGCGCGGGAAGATCGTGCCGTCCCGCATCACGGCCGTGTCCGGCAAGAAGCAGCGCGAACTGGCCCAGGCCATCAAGCGCGCCCGCTTCCTGGCGCTGCTGCCCTACGTCATCAACGACTGAGGACCGCGGGGCGGCGGCGATGCAGGGCGTGTTCGGCAATCCGCGATGGCTCGCGGCGATGGCGGGGGGCCTCATGGCCGCCGTGCTGTCGCTGTGGGCGATGCGCGGCCTGCCGCTCGGCTTCGCCGCCTTTTGGCTGACGCCGCTGCCGCTGTTCGCCGCCGGCCTGGGCTTCGGCCCCGGGGCGGTGGCGGGGGCGGCGGGGATTGCCGCGGTGATCCATGCCGCCGTCGCGGGCAGCCTGCCCATGCTGGTCTTCCTGGCCGCCTTCGCGGTGCCGACGGTGCTGATCGTCGTCACCGGCTTCCGCGGCGGGCGGATCGAGCCCGGGCTGCCGCTCGCGATCCTCGGCCTCTGGCCGGCGGTCGTCATCCTTGGCGCGGCCGTGGGCTTCTCCGGCGCGCCGGGCGGGCTCGACGGCGTGCTGCGGCAGGCGGTCGCGCAGGGCGTGCAGCGCATGGGCGGCAACGCCTCGGCGCTGCCGGTCGGCGACCTCGCGCGCGTCATGGCCGCGGCGATGGGCTTCTGGGCGGCGGTCTCGCTCTCGGTCAACGGCTCGGCGGCGCAATCCGCGCTGACGCGCTGGGGCCTCGCCCTGGCGCCGACGCCGCGATGGAGCGAGGTGCGCCTTCCCGGCTGGTACCCGCCGCTGACGGGCGCGGCCGCGCTCGCCTGGCTGCTGGTGGGCGGGGAAGGCGACGCGGTGTCGCTCTCGATCCTGCTGGTGCTGCTCCTGCCGGTCTTCCTGCAGGGCATCGCCGCGGTGCATCGCCGTTCGGCCGGCCGCCCGGGCCGCGCCTTCATGCTCGGCGTGTTCTACACCGGGCTTGTCATCCTCAGCGTGCCGGCCGCGATCGCGGTGACGGCCTTCGGTTTCTACGAGCAATGGGGGCGGCGCACGAGCCCGCCCGGAGGCACGACATGATCGAACTCATCCTGATGCAGCGCGTCGACAAGCTCGGCCAGATGGGCGACCTGGTGAAGGTGCGCCCGGGCTATGCGCGCAACCACCTGATCCCCTCGGGCAAGGCGATCCGCGCGAGCAAGGACAACCTCGCGCGCTTCGAACGCGAGCGGGCGCAGCTCGAGGCGCAGAACATCAAGCGCCGCGAGGAAGCCGAGCGCGTCGGCGAGCGCGTCGCCGGCCTGACCGTGACCATCATCCGCCAGGCGGGCGAGAGCGGCAGCCTCTACGGCTCCGTCTCCTCCCGCGACATCGCGGAAGCCTGCTCGGCGGCCGGCCTGACCGTCGCACGCGACCAGGTGCTGCTGGGCACGGCGATCAAGACGGTCGGCGTGTCCACGGTGAGCGTGGCGCTGCACCCGGAGGTCGCCATCCCGGTGCGCGTGAACGTCGCCCGGTCGCCCGAGGAAGCCGAGAAGCAGGCCCGCGGCGAGCGCGTGGAAGCCGAGGCGGAAGCCGAGGAGGCGAGCCTCGAGGCCGAACTCGCCGCCGAACTCGCCGCCGGCCAGGCCGACGCGGATCGCTGATCCGGATGGGGAATGACCCGCCCAGCGCGGGACATTCCCCTTCCCTTCTACATACGTGATTTGCGATGCTTTCCCGGCAGGACCGGGAGGCTCGCATGCTCCTCGACCGCGCCTTCGGGCGGCTGATCCGCCACGGCACGCTCACCGTCCGGTATCCGGACGGGCAGACGCGCATCTTCGGCAGCGGCGAACCCCGCGCCGGAATGCACATCGCCACGCGCCGCGCGCTCCGTGGCCTCACCTTCAATCCGGCCCTGGCCCTCGGCGAGGGATACATGGCGGACGAGATCCGGCCCGAAGGCTGCGGGCTCTTCGCCCTGCTCGACCTTCTCGTGCACAACATGATGGCCGGCGGAACCCATCCGGCCGAACGCCTGATGGAATGGGTGCGCCTGCTGCGCCGCCGGATCGACCAGCTGAACCCGGCCGGTCGCGCGCGGCGCAACGTGGCGCACCACTACGACCTGAACGGGCGGCTCTACGCCCTGTTTCTCGACCGGGACCGGCAGTATTCCTGCGCCTACTTCCCGACCGGGCGGGAGAGCCTGGAGGAGGCGCAGGCCGCCAAGAAGCGCCACGTCGCGGCGAAGCTGCTGCTCGACCGGCCGGGGCTCGAGGTGCTCGACATCGGCTGCGGCTGGGGCGGGCTCGCGCTCACGCTGGCGCGCGACCACGGGGCGCGCGTCACCGGCATCACCCTGTCCGAAGAGCAGCTCGCCGTCGCGCGCCAGCGGGCGGAGGAAGCGGGCCTCGCCGACCGCGTGACCTTCGAGCTGATGGACTACCGCGCCTGGACGCGGCCGATGGACCGCGTGGTCTCCATCGGCATGTTCGAGCATGTCGGCATCGACCATTACCGCCGCTTCTTCGCGACCATCCGCGGCGCGCTGCGGGAGGACGGGGTCGCGCTGGTCCATGCCATCGGTCGCTCCGACGGGCCGGGCAGCACCAACCCGTGGCTCGCGAAGTACATCTTCCCCGGCGGCTATTCGCCGGCGCTGTCGGAGGTGCTGCCGGCGATCGAGAAGGCCGGGCTGTGGCTGACGGACCTCGAGGTGCTGCGCCAGCACTACGCCGAGACGATCACCCATTGGCGCGCGCGCTTCGCCGGCAACCGGGACGCGATCGCGGCACTGACGGATGAACGCTTCTGCCGCATGTTCGAATTCTACCTGGCCGGCGCGGAGCTCTCGTTCCGCCACATGGGCCACATGGTCTGGCAGGCGCAGCTGGCGCGGCGGCAGGATGCGGTGCCGCTGACGCGGGACTACATGCACCGGGCGGCGCACGCGGCGGCCTGACGGCACGGCCGGGGGCGCCGGTCCCGCGCCATCCCCCTTATCCACCCGATCCACAGGGGGCGTGACTCGCGCGGGCGGGCTATGGTGCCTCCATGAACGACATCGATCCCGCGGGCGGGTCCATCCTCGGCCTCTCGCAACGCCTGCCGCCATCGAACCTGGCGGCGGAACAGGCGCTGCTCGGCGCGCTGCTGGCCAACAACAAGGCCTATGAGCGCGTCTCGGAATTCCTCGCCCCCGAGCATTTCGCCGACCCGATCCATGGCCGCATCTTCCAGGCGATCCAGCGGCGCGTCGAAGCGGGGCAGCTTGCCGATGTCGTCACGCTGCGCGCGGAATTCGAGCATTCCGGCCTGCTCGAGGAAGTGGGCGGGCCTGCCTATCTCGCGCAGCTGCTCTCGGCCATGGTCGGCATCATCAATGCCGGCGAATACGGCCGCGTCATCCACGATGCCTGGCTGCGGCGGCAGCTGATCGACCTCGGCGAGGTGGTGGTCAACCGCGCCTTCGGCGCCGATGCCGAACTCGATGCCGGGCAGCAGGTGGAAGCGGCCGAACAGGCGCTGTTCGACCTTTCGAAGGATGGCGTCGCGGGCGAAGGCGGCCCCATCACCTTCGACCGCGCGCTGACCATCGCGGTCGAGCACGCCGCGCGCGCCTTCTCGACGCCGGGCGGCGTCTCGGGTCTCTCGACAGGCCTGCGCGACCTCGATGCCAAGATGGGCGGGCTGCATCCGTCCGACCTGCTGATCGTCGCGGGGCGGCCGGGCATGGGCAAGACCGCGCTCGCCACCAAGATCGGCTTCGGGGCGGCGAAATCCATCCTGCGGGAGGCGCGGGAGAAGGACCCGAACGCCGTCCCGCGCGGCGGCGTGGCGATCTTCTCGCTGGAAATGAGCGCCGACCAGCTGGCGACGCGACTGCTGTCGGAGGAAGCGCGCATCTCCGGCGACCGCATCCGCCGCGGCGAGATCGGCCAGCGCGACTTCGACCGCTTCGTGGAAGTCAGCCGCGAGATGGCCGCGGTGCCGATCTTCATCGACGACACGCCGGCCATCACCATCTCCGCGCTGCGGACGCGCTGCCGGCGGCTGAAGCGCACGCGCGGGCTCAACCTCGTCATCGTCGACTACCTGCAGCTGATGCGCCCGGCGGCCGGCACGCGGCCCGAGAACCGCGTGCTTGAAATCTCGATGATCACCCAGGGGCTGAAGGCGATCGCGAAGGAATTGTCGGTGCCCGTCATCGCGCTGTCCCAGCTCTCGCGCGCGGTCGAAAGCCGGGAGGACAAGCGGCCGCAGCTGTCGGACCTGCGTGAATCGGGCTCGATCGAGCAGGACGCGGACGTCGTCATGTTCGTCTATCGCGACGACTACTACCTGATGCAGCGCGCGCCCAAGGAACTGGCATTCGACAACCCCGACAAGTTCCACGAGGCGGTCGACAAGTGGCAGAAGGACATGGAGATGGCGCACAACAAGGCGGAGCTGATCGTCGCCAAGCAGCGCCACGGACCAACCGGCACCATCAAGCTGTTCTTCGAAGCCGAGTTCACCCGCTTCGGCGACCTCGACACGGTGCATGACGAGCACCAGCGTGGCTGACGCGCCGCTGTACGGGCAGCCCCTGCTGACGGTCGACCTCGGTGCGATCGTCGCGAACTGGCGCGACCTTGCCGCCCGCGGCGCGCCCGGCGCGGTCGCCGGCGTGGTGAAGGCGGATGCCTACGGCCTCGGCGTCGGGGCCGTGGCGCCGGCGCTGCGCGTGGCGGGGTGCCGGCATTTCTTCGTCGCCTGCCTGACGGAAGGGCTCGCGCTGCGCGCCATCCTCGGCCCCGGGCCGATGATCGCGGTGCTGGAAGGCTTCCCGCCCGGGGCGGATGGCGACGCGGCGCTGGTGCCGGTGCTCAATTCGCTGGCCGAGGTCGCGGCGCAGGCGGCGGCGGGGCGCGCGGCCGGCGTGGCGCGGCGGGCAATCCTGCACATCGACACGGGGATGGCCCGGCTCGGGCTCGATGCGGGGGAACTGGCGCGGCTGTCGGCCGACCATGGGATGCTGGCAGGGCTCGACCTGCTCTATGTGATGACGCATCTCGCCTGCGCCGATGAGCCGGAGCATCCGCTCAACGCCACGCAGGCTGCGCGGTTCGCGGCCGCCTGCGCGGGGCTGCCGGCCTGCCGGCGGTCGCTTGCCAATTCCTCGGGCATGTTCCTCGGCGCCGGCTTCGCCTCCGACCTCGCGCGGCCGGGCTGCGCGCTCTATGGCGTGAACCCGACGCCCGGCGCGCCGAACCCGATGCGGCAGGTGGTGCGGCTCGCCGCCCCCGTGCTCCAGGTGCGGGAGATCGCGGCCGGGGAGAGCGTCGGCTACGGCGCCTCCTGGACCGCGTCGCGTCCTTCCAGGATCGCGACGGTTGCGGCGGGCTACGCGGATGGCTACCTGAGAAGCCTCTCGGGCCGTGCCATGGCGGATTTCCGCGGCCGGCCCATCCCCCTCGTGGCACGGGTGTCCATGGACCTGACGACCTTCGACGTGACCGACCATCCGGACATCGTCCCTGGGCAACACCTGACGCTGATCGGCGGCGAAGGCTGCGCGCCGGACGAGGTGGCGGCGCAGGCGGGCACCATCGGCTACGAGATCCTGACCTCCCTCGGCGCGCGCTACGCCCGCGACTACGTGCAGGGCTGAGCGGTTGGACCTGCTGCTGAACCCCGTCGCGGCAATCGGGCGCGCCGTGCTGGGCGCCTGCCGGACGGTCGGCGCCGTCGCGCTGTTCGCGCTCGAGGGCGTCTCCCACCTGCTGCGGCCGCCCTTCTACGGGCGGCTCTTCCTGCGGCACCTGGCCGAGATCGCGTATTTCTCGCTGCCCGTCGTCGCGCTGACCGCGGTCTTCACCGGCATGGTGCTCGCGCTGCAATCCTATACCGGCTTCGCGCGCTTCAACGCGGAAGGGGCGGTCGCGAACGTGGTGGTGCTGTCCATCACGCGTGAACTCGGCCCCGTCCTGGCGGGGCTGATGGTGGCGGGGCGCATCGGCGCGGCCTTCGCGGCCGAGATCGGCACCATGCGCGTGACCGACCAGATCGATGCGCTGACGACGCTGTCCACCAACCCGATGAAGTACCTGGTGGCACCCCGGCTGCTCGCCGGCGTCGTCGCCCTGCCCTTCCTCGTGGTGGTCGCAGACATCCTCGGCGTGATGGGCGGGTGGCTCATCGGCACGACGAAGCTCGGCTTCGGCTCAGCCGGCTACCTGAAGGCGACGTTCGATTTCCTGGAAGTGATGGACGTGGTCTCGGGGCTCGTGAAGGCCGCGGTGTTCGGCTTCGTCATCACGCTGATGGGCTGCTGGTGCGGCTACCAGTCCAAGGGCGGCGCGCAGGGCGTGGGTGCGGCGACGACCACCGCGGTGGTCTCGGCCTCCATCCTCATCCTCGCCCTCGACTACGTGCTGACCGAGATGTTCTTCGCCCGATGACCGCGCAGCGCCCGAAGATCCGCCTGCGCGGCCTGTCGAAGGCCTTTGGCGAGAAGAAGGTGCTGGACGGCGTCGACCTCGACATCCGCGCCGGGCACGGCATGGTCATCCTGGGCGGGTCGGGCTCCGGCAAGTCGGTGACGATCAAGTGCATCCTCGGCCTGATCACGCCGGACGCCGGCAGCATCGAGGTCGATGGCCAGGACGTGCTCGCCATGTCGCGGCGGGAGAGGGAGGCGCTGGCCGACCGCATCGGCATGCTGTTCCAGAACGGCGCGCTGTTCGACAGCCTGCCGGTCTGGGAGAACGTATGCTTCAAGCTGCTGGCGCAGAAGCGCATCACGCGCGCCAAGGCGCGCGACAAGGCGGCGGAGGTGCTCGCACAGGTAGGGCTCGCTGCTTCGGTGGGCGATCTCTCGCCGGCGGAACTCTCGGGCGGGATGCAGAAGCGCGTTGGCCTGGCGCGCGCCATCGCGGCGGAGCCCGACATCATCTTCTTCGACGAGCCCACCACGGGACTCGACCCCATCATGGGCGCGGTGATCGATGGGCTGATCGTGGATGTGGTGAAGCGGCTGGGCGCGACGGCGGTCAGCATCACGCATGACATGGCGAGCGCGCGGCGCATCGGCGACGACGCGGCCATGCTGCACAAGGGACGCATCGTCTGGACCGGGCCCGCGGCAACGCTAGGCGAGACGGGCAACGCCATGGTGGACCAGTTCGCGCGCGGGGACCGCGAGGGACCCATCCAGATGGAGTTGCGGCGGTAGACGAGGGGGCGCCGCCCCCTCGCGCTCCCCCGCCAAAGGCCGAAAGGCCTTTGGGAACCAATACTTCGGCCGGTGGCGCGGTATTGGTGTCCAGAGGCCTTTCGGCCTCTGGCGGGGAGGGTCCGGGAGGGGCGGCGCCCCTCCCGGTTCACGGCTTGACCCACGCGCCGACACGCGCATCCTGCCCCCGGGAGAACGACGCCACGCGGCCACCGCCAGCCGGAGCCGCCGCATGCCCGTCCCCGACCCCGAGACCGAATTCGACATCGCCCTCGCCCGCGCGGGCCTGACGCTGCCGCCCGACCGGCGCGCGCCGATGTTCGAGGCCTTCCTCGCCTGGCGCACGCTGCGCGCCGCACTCGACGAGCCCATCCCACCCACCACGGAACCCGCCTTCGGCCTGATCCAGCCGGGGGCGCGGCGATGAGCGCGCATGTCCCTTCGCTGGCCGAGGCCTCACGCGGCATCGCGGACGGCACGCTCTCGCCCGTCGCGCTGACGGAACAGGCGCTCGCGCGCATCGCGGCACTCGAGCCGCGGCTGAACGCCTTCATCGAGGTGACGGCCCCGCGCGCGCGCGCCGCGGCGGCGCAGGCCGAGGCGGAGATCAAGGCCGGGAAGCGCCGCGGCCCGCTGCACGGCATCCCCTATGCGCTGAAGGACATCTACGACGCGGCGGGGCTGCGCACGACCTGCCATTCCCGCCAGATGCTGCAGAACATGGCGAGCGAGGACGCCGAGACGACCGCGCGGCTGGAAGCGGCGGGGATGGTGCTCCTGGGGAAACTCTCCACGCATGAATTCGCCCGCGGCGGGCCGACCGATGCCCTGCCCTTCCCCAACGCGAAGAATCCCTGGGACGTGGCGCGCTTCGCGGGCGGCTCCTCCTCCGGGTCCGGCGCGGCGGTCGCCGCGGGCATGGTCGCGATGGCGATGGGCAGCGACACGGGCGGGTCGATCCGGCTTCCGGCCTCCTATTGCGGCATCGTGGGGCTGAAGGCGACCTATGGGCGGATCAGCCGGCGCGGGGTGTTTCCGCTCTCCTTCACCCTCGACCATGCCGGGCCGCTGACGCGCACGGTCGAGGATTGCGCCATGGCGATGCAGGTGCTGGCGGGGCATGACCCGCTCGACCCGGGCTCGGCCGATACGCCGGTGCCGGACTATGTCGCCGCGCTCGGCGAGGGCATCGCCGGCCTGACCATCGGCCGCGCGCGGGACTTCGACATCGAATCCGGCGTGGATGCGGAGACGATGGCCGCCCTCGACGCCGCGGTGGAGGTGCTGCGCCGCCTCGGCGCGACGGTGGTGGACGTGACGTTGCCCGCGCGGATGCGCACGGACGCGGTGACGCAGGCGATCCTGCTGGCGGAGGGCTTCGCCATCCACGCCCCCTGGCTGCGGGAGAAGCCGGACCTGTATGGCCGCGTGACGCGCGAACGCCTGATGATGGGCGCGTTCGTCTCCGGCGCGGAATATGTCCAGGCGCAGCGCCTGCGCCGCGTGCTGACGGCGGAGGTCGATGCGGTGCTTGCCGGCTGCGACGCCATCCTGTGCGCCGGCACGACCTCGGCCGCGCCGCTGCTGAGCGAGGTGGATGAGGGCCCCTTCCGGAAATCCCACCCCATCACATCGCCCTTCAACGCGACCGGCCATCCGGCGATCGTCCTGCCCTGCGGGCTCGCGGCGAACGGCATGCCGCTCTCGCTCTCCTTCGTCGGCGGGTCGTTCGAGGAGGCGATGCTGCTGCGCATCTCCCACGCCTATGAGATGGCGGCGGGCTGGCGGGACATCCGGCCGCCGCTGGAGGCTTGACCCGCCCGGCCGGCCGGCGCGACGCTTTCGTCCGCGAAGCCCGGCCGCCGCGGCGGACCGGGCCGACAGGAAGGACGTCCCCATGCCGCTCACGCTCCGGCCTCTGCATCCCCTCTTCGTCGCCGAGGCGACGGGCGTCGACCTCCGCGCGCCGATCGCAGCGGAGACCGCCGCCGAGATCCACCGCGCCATGGACCGCTACGCGGTGCTCGTCTTCCCTGGCCAGGCGATCGACGACGACCAGCAGATGGCGTTCGGCCGCGCGCTCGGCACGCTGGAGCCCACGCGCGCGGTGGTCGACGCGCACAGGCATCGCCTGAAGCACCAGGAGATGAACGACATCTCCAACCTCGACACCGATGGGAAACTGCTCGCCGCGGATGACCGGCGGCGGATGTTCAACCTCGGCAACCGGCTGTGGCACAGCGATTCGTCGTTCAAGGCGACGCCGGCGCTCTATTCCATGCTGCATGCGCGCGTCGTGCCGCCGGAAGGGGGGGAGACGGAATTCGCCGACATGCGTGCGGCCTGGGACGCGCTGCCGGACCGCACCAAGGCGAAGGTGAAGGACCTGGTGTGCTGGCATTCGCTGATCTATTCGCGCGCCCAGCTCGGTTTCGATGCGTATACGGAGGAGGAGAAGAAGGCCTTCGCCCCCGTGCCGCAGCGGCTGGTGCGCCGGCATCCGGGCTCGGGGCGCGTGTCGCTGTATCTGTCGTCCCATATCGGGCGCGTGGAAGGCATGCCGGTGCCGGAGGGGATGTGCATGATCCGCGACCTGGTCGAGCACGCGACGCAACGGGAGTTCGTCTATCGCCATCCCTGGAAGCAGCATGACCTGGTGATGTGGGACAATCGCTGCACGCTGCACCGCGCGCGGCCCTTCGAGGACAACACCTACCCCCGCGACCTGCGCCGCGTGACGCTGCAGGACGCGGCGCCGACGCTGGAGCAGGCAGCCGCGTGAGGGTGGCGGCTACTCCACCCTGATCCCGGCTTCGCGCGCGATCACCGCGTTCTCGGCGAGTTCGCGGCGGATGCGCGCGTCGAAGGCCTGCGGGCCCTCGGCGAGGATCACCCCGCCCGCATCGACGATGCGGCGCGCGATGGCCACGTCCCGCAGCAGGCCGAGCACGTCGTTGGACACGCGATCCACGATCGGCTGCGGCAGTCCCTTCGGGCCAAGGAAGCCATACCACGGGCTGGTGTCCGGGATGCCCATGCCGAGTTCGTCGAGCGTCGGCACGCCGGGCAGCACCTCCGCCCGCTGCGGACCGCCGATGGCGAGCGCGCGGAGATTGCCGTCCCGCGCCAGCCCGATCGCGCCCGAGAGCGTGCTGAAGGTCGCCGCGACGCGCCCCGCGACCACTTCCTGCAGCGCCGGCGCTGCGCCGCGGAAGGCGACGATGGTGGCCTCGATGCCGACCTTGCGGCGGAACATCTCGGTGGCGAAGTGGCCGGAGGAGCCGTTGCCGGAGGTGCCGAAGGTCATGCCCGGTTCCCGCTTCGCCGCGGCGACCAGGTCCTGCGCGCTGCGGATCGGGCTGTTGCGCCCGACAAACAGCACGGTCGGCGAGGCGTAGAGGTTCACGATGGGCGTGAAGTCGCCGAGCGTGTCGTAGGGCAGGCGCGCATAGACCGCGGCGTTGCTCGCATGGGTGCTGGCGGCGAGGAACAGTGTGTAGCCGTCGGGCGCGCTGCGCGCGACGGCCTCGGAGGCGATGATCTGGCTCGCGCCCGCGCGGTTCTCGATGACGAGCGGCTGGCCCCAGAGACGCCCGAGCGGGTCCTGCAGCAGCCGCCCGCCGAAGTCGGTCGGGCCGCCGGCGGGATAGCCGATGATGAGGCGGACGGGCTTCTCGGGCCATGTGCCCTGGGCGCGGGCGGCGGCGGCGAAGGCGAGGCCACCCGAAGCGAGCATGAGGGTCCGGCGCGTCGTCATGATTGGTCCTCCCTTGTCCGCACGGTCCTGGCGCCGCGCTTCTGGATAGGAAGGCTAGAGCAATACCCAACCAGCCGGAAACGGCCGATCGGATGTGCCGTTCCAGAAAGCCTTGATTCCACGGCACGAAATCCGATCACACGGACTGAGCGCAATCGGGCGGCCCTGCGGATCGGGCGCCGCGTCGGGCCCGTCGCGCGCCGCGGCCGCGCGCCGCTACTCCAGCTCGCCGAGATAGCTCCAGCTGCCCCCCGGCTGGGTGCGGGACAGGATCCAGTTGCGCAGGTCCTTGGGCAGGGTGTGCTTGCCGTCGAGGTCGATGAAGTAGCCCGCCGTCTCGTCCCCCCGTGCCGCGAGCTGGTAGGCCAGCACCACGAATTCCGAGCAATAGAGCTCGGTCACGAAGGGGCCGCCTGCGCCGAGACGCTGCAGGTACTTGGCGACCCGGCCCTTGGCGCTGGCGCCGTAGTCGCTGCTGCCGGTCCAGCTTTTCACCCAGGCGCGGCCCTTGCCGTAGGTGCAGCGGGTGGACAGCGCGACCGCCGCTTCGGCGATGCAGGCGCCGGAGGATTTGCCGCCCTGGCTGAGGAAGCGCAGCGCCTTGCAGCGGAAGACCGAGGACTTTCCGCGCTCCGAGGCCCAGGTCGAGGCCGGGTCGGCGGAAACGCCCTTCTTCGTCGTCGCGTGGTAGATCATGTCGGGGCGATTGACGACGCCGTTCGCGGTGTTCACGCGGCTCGTCCCCGCGACGATCCCGCAATGCGAGACGAAGTTCGATGCATCGGTGATGACGATGTCGGCGAGTTGCAGGGTTCGGGGATCGAGGGTCGGCATGCGAGGGTCGGCTCCGGCGATCGGGGCGTCGCGGACCGCCGCCGCGTGCTACCGCCGCCCGTCAGGGCACGGCGCCACCACCGCGCCTGCCCGCGTGCGGGGAACGTGACGGGATCGACGTCACTCACGAAGTCCTGAGACCGTCGCGGCAGGGCGTCAAGCCATGCCCTTCAGGGGGGGCGGCCGTGTGCCGGGGCTGCGGTTCCGCGATCTCGCGGGGCGGGTATGGGCCCGGATGGGCGCGACCGCGGGTCGGCAGGTGCGCGTCGGGATCAAGCGATCCGGCGTGAGGCGTTGTTCGCGGCGCTGGGTGGCGGAGGGAGTGCGCCCGGATTTGAACCATCGCAGCTCCGGCCAGAATACGCCGCTCGCGCCATACATGATGCCCCCGCTTCGGGCCCGCTCGCGGCGGTGACGCGGATGGCGATGTCAGCCGCAGCATTGCCGCCAATCTTGCCCTCGACAGATCCGACCGCGAGGGTCGAGGTGCCGTGGCCGACGACAAGATAGGTAGGCAGCATTACGTCGAGGATCAACGAGGAGACGCTCGTGGAGCGAGACGAAGCAGAGCGCCCAGGCGCCGCCCGGGATGCGCGGACGTAAGGCCGAAAGGGTGCTCTCCGGCCTGATGGCGCGATCCGCCCGGTGGCTTCGTCGCCACAGTCCGCAAGTCGATCGGCGCCTTTCGTCTCTGGCGGCCCGGCGCTAACGGCCACCCTCACTGGACAACGCTTCCTCGCCGATGCGCGCGATAGAACCAGACCTTCGTCGCTTCGGTCGCCGCAATGTAGCCAACGACAATCGCGATGATGATTGCGATCTCAGTGACCGAGAGCGGCACAAAACCGAACACCGCGCTTACGAACCCAAGGAACGGGATCGTCAGCGTCGCAAAGGCGACGGAAAGCGTACTCCACAGCAGCAGGCGACTCGGGGTGCTTCTGTGGGCGGGTTTGTGGGTCCGCAGCACGAGAACCACCGCGAGTTCCGTCAGGAGCGAGATGACGAACCATGCTGTCTGAAATGTCGCTTCGCCGGCGTGAAACACCCAGATCAGGAGGCTGAATGTCAGCACGTCGAATACCGAACTGATCAGGCCGAAGATGATCATGAAGCGTTGGATTTCCCGGATGTTCCAGCGCTGCGGACGAGCGACCCGATCCGGATCCACATTGTCGCTGGAAATCGCGATCGACGGCAGATCAGACAGGAAGTTGTTGAGGAGGATCTGCTTGGCCGCCAAGGGAAGGAAGGGCAAAAGCGGCGCCGCCAGCGCCATGCTGATCATGTTGCCGAAATTGGCGCTGGTGGTGATCGAGATGTATTTGAGCGTGTTCGCAAAGGTTCGCCTGCCATCCACGACGCCGCTGCGCAGGACGTCCAGGTCCCGCTTCAGCAGAATGATGTCAGCGCTCTCCCGGGCGACATCAACAGCCTCCTCGACCGAAATCCCTACGTCAGCCGCATGCAACGCGGGGGCGTCGTTGATGCCGTCCCCGAGATAGCCGACCGAGTGGCCGGTACGCTGAAGTGCACGGACGATCCGCTCCTTCTGCTGGGGATCGATCTCGACAAACAGGTCGGTGCGTGGCGCCAGGTGCCATAGCGCCTCATCCTTCAACTTTCCCAGTTCCTCCCCGGTGAGCATGGACTTCGAACGCAGGCCGACGGCTTCTGCCAGATGGGCGGTCACGTAGCGATTGTCGCCGCTGATCACCTTGACGCGGATGCCCAGCCTGGCGAGTTCGTGCAGCGTACGCTGTGCATCCGCCTTGGGCGGATCGACGAATATCAGGAATCCCCTGAACGTCATGGCCTCCTCATCGTCACGGCCGTAGTGTGGCTTCGCTTCGATCCTGCGCGTGGCCACGGCAAGGACCCGGAAGCCCTCGGCGCTCCTGGCCTGAAAGATCGCATCAAGATCCGCGCGAAGTTGTGCATCGAGCGGAATGTCGGTCGTGCCGCGTGCGAGCGACGAACACGAACCCAGCACGTTCGTGAACGCGCCCTTGGTGATCATCAGGTGATGGGCTTTCCCATCACCTTCCGAGACGACGATGGTGAGGCGGCGACGCAGGAAGTCATAGGGAATTTCCCCGACCTTGGTCACGCTGCCGATCGCCAATCCCGCCTCCTCGCCGGCGGCGACGATCGCGGCATCGAGCGGGTTCTCGATGCCTGTCTCCAGCGCCGCGTTCAGGTAGGCCAGTTGACGAACATCTGCTGAAGATTCATTCCCGGCATCGACGGCATCCTTGAGTACGATTGCTCCTTCGGTGAGCGTGCCGGTCTTGTCGGTGCACAGAACATCCATGCTGCCGAGGTTTTCTATCGCTTCCAGACGCCTGACGATGACACCGCGCCGCCCCATGGCGCGGGCGCCGGCGGACAGTGTCACGCTGACGATGGCAGGCAGCAGTTCAGGCGACAGGCCGACTGCCAGCGCCGCGGCGAAGAGAAGGGACTCTATCACCGGTCGCTCGAGCAGGATGTTCGCCGTCAGCACGAACAGGACGATGACGATCATCGCGCGTATCAGGAGATAGCCGAACTGGCGGACGCCGCGGGCGAAGTCTGTCTCCGGCGGCCGCGCGCGGAGATGCTCGGCGATCGCAGCGAAGGCCGTCCTTCGGCCCGTTTCAACGGCAAGCACCCGTGCCGTTCCGCTTCGCACCGAGGAACCCAGAAACACGGCGTTCATGCGAGCGGTGGGGGGAGCGTCAGGCGCAACCGTACCGGGGCGCTTCTCGACAGGAAAGGACTCGCCCGTCATGCTTGCTTCGCTGACCAGGAAGTCCTCTGCGTCGATTACCACGCCGTCCGCCGGGATCAGGTTTCCGGCCGAAAGCAGGATATGGTCGCCTGGAACAATGGTGCTGACCGAAACGGTCTGGACAGTACCGTCCCGCATGACGCGGCACGTCAGCGCCAGTTGGCGCTTGAGTTCCTCGACCGCGGCCGATGCGCGGTACTCCTGAAGGAAACCCAGCAGAGTGCTGCCGAAGACAATTGCCAGGACGATTCCTGCATCGACCCATTGCTGCAGAACGAGCGAGATCGCCGAGGCAAGGCCCAGGATCAGGACAAGGGGGCTTTCGAACTGACGCAGCAGCAGGCTGAGCGCACTCAACCGCGATACGTCCTGAACGCTGTTGGGCCCGACAAGACGAAGCTTCGCGGCTGCCTGGTCCGACGATAGGCCACCAGGTCCAGACCCCAGGGCGCGGCTCAGAGCGACGGGGTCCCGGCTCCAGTAGGGAGCGTCTTGGTCAGACTGATCCATTCGTCGTCCCGATCGTTCTGCTTCGTCCCTCGCCCAGCAAACGCCTTGGTATTGAGGTTAGCGCCCCGCGACGGTGCGTATCGCCAGCATCCTCTTACGTGGAGCACTTGTAACGCGCCGGCGATTGCCTCGCCGATACGATCGATCAAGAAGTATTTGCAATCCGCGCTGCGTTCCTGACCCGATTCCCGGAGGGGGTCCGCCGGTAATGCGGTCCAGCACTTGCTCCGGGGCGCTTTCATCGGTTGCGCTCAGGCGAGCGCCATCGTGACCACGGATGAACTTGCAAATGATGCGTTTTCGCCGCCAGGCCGAATTCGGAACCGCCACCGCCACCTTGCCGGACGTGCACCGGCCCGCGGCTCTGCGACCGAGGCACGGCATGGTTTGGCGGGCCGTGGCGCTGGCGCCCTGCTTTTTCTTCCTCGTCACGATACTGCTGCCGCCGATCAACCACGATGTGGCGGCGGTGCTCGACTTCGCGCGCCGCTGGCTCGGCGGGGAGCGACTTTATGTCGACCTGATCGACGTGAACCCGCCGCTCATCTTCGTGCTGAACCTGCTGCCGGCAGCACTCGCCCGGTGGACGCCGCTCTCGCAGGGCCAGGCGGTGATGCTCTGCCTGCTCGGGCTCGCCGCACTGCTGTGGCGCCTGTCCGAGGCGCTCCGCCGGGGACGTGCGGAAGGACACGTGGAATCCGCGGTGCTCACCGCCTGCGTGCCGCTGCTTCTGGTCATGGCCGGGTCGGATTTCGGCCAACGCGAAGTGCTGATGGCGATGGTTGCCATCCCCTATTGCCTGCTGGCGGCGCGACGCATCGAGGGGCCCGCCCCGCCGCTGCCCCTGGCGACCGGCGTGGCGCTGGCGGCGGGACTTGGCTTCGCGCTGAAGCCGCATTTCCTGTTGATCCCTCTGCTGGTCGAGGCGCTGGTGCTCCTGCGGCGCGGCATGGCAGCCCAGCGCCGCGATCCCGTGCCCTGGACCATAGCGGCGGTCTGGGTGGCCTATGTCGCGGCAGTGCCCGTCGTCTTTCCGGCCTACCTCACGCAAGTCGTGCCGATGGCTTGGAGCTTCTACGGCGAGATCCACGGCGCGGGCCTCTGGCGTGTGCTGGTGGCGGACGTCATGGGGGCGGCGGAAGCGCTGCTGCTGCTGGCGCTGCCCATCGCGCTGCGGCCTCGTGCGGGGGCGCTGGCGCAGGCACTCGGCCTTGCAGCGGGCGGGGCCTTCGCCTCAGCCTGGCTGCAGCACAAGGGGTGGACCTACCACGTGCTGCCGATCACCATCTTCAGCTGCGCGGCGCTCCTCGCGGCAGGTGCGCGATGGGCGGACGGCGCCCTGGCGAATGCGCGCGCCGCAAGCGCCGCCCCCGTGCTCGCAGCCATGGCGGCCTTCGGCGTGCTGCTCTACATGGTGCGCGGCGGGGAGACGCCCTGGCGGCAGCTCGCCTTCCACGGCGAACCACCAGGCCAGCTCGCCGAATGGTTCGACGAGCACGCGCGCGGCCGGCCGGTGCTGGTACTAAGCCCTGACATTTTCCCCATCTACCCTGCGCTGACATATGCCGATGCGCATCAGATCCTGCCGGTGATGAGCATCTGGCCGCTGCAGGGCTTCTATCGCCGCTGCCCCGCCGGCTCGGCGCCCTATCGCGAGCCGCACGAGATGGGTGCGGCCGAGTTCGACCTGTTCCAACGCGTCGCGGAGGCCTTCGCCGCCGCTCCGCCCCCGGTCTTGGTGGCGGCGCGCCATGCCAACATCCCCGCCTGCGGCGGCCATTTCGACGTTCTTGCCTATTTCGCCCGCCACCCGCTCTTCGCCGAGACGCTTGAAGGATACCGACCGGCCGGCGAGATCGAGGGACATCGCCTGTTCCGACGACATGAGTGACGCCAGGGCACATGCGCGCCCAACAACAGGGGCGGGTCAGCAGGACGTCCTGGCAAGAAAGCTCTGAGGCCTGCGCGGCGACGCCAATTGGTGGACGACGTCCGGGGTGCGTGGAAGGTCTCGATCCGTCGGGCCTGCGCGGTGATCCGGATGGAGCCGTCGACGTACCACTGCTGTGGCAGGCGTCGCTCGCAGGCTGCGCTGATCGGTCGGATCAAGGAGATCGCGGCGACGCGCGTGCGGTACGGCTATCGCCGGATCCAGGTGCTGGTGCGGCGGGAGGGCTGGCATGTGAACGCGAAGAGGATCTACCGGCTGTACCGGGACCTCGCAGCCGTGGTGATGCTCATTCGCGCTCGAGCTCCTGGAGCACGTCCGGCTCAAAGCCTGTTCTCTGTCGCGACGAAGTCGTCGAGGCCTGTCTTGCGTAGCCAAGCAGGAACGCCGCGCGGCTCCCTCATCTCGGGCGGCAGTAGCGGCACGTAGGGCGCTGCCGCAACCCGACGGGCGAGATCAGCCTTTGCGGCCTCTCGGAGCGCCGGGTTCGTCATGAGGTCGTATCCCATGCCAGCCATGATCCGCGCGGTGTCAAGCGATGCGCGGTCGCCGATTGACGTACCGCCGCAGGCGGTGACCGCCCAGGTATGCAGCGACGTCCCCATCCCCACAGTCGGCCAGCCGAACACGCCCAGCGGCGTGACCTTCGACACATCGCCCAGATCGGACGAACCGCCGACCCGCGTCAGCGGCAGGGGGGGCAGGACCTCGGTGGCAAGGCCGGTCTCGGGCAACCTCATCTCGCGCTGACAGCCGCGGGCGAAGGTCTGCTCCGCCTCGGTCCATGCCGGCGGGCGCGCCTGCATATGCGCCTGCGCCAAGCCGATCATCGGCAGGTTCGGAACAAGCTCGGTCATGCCGTAGTAGACCTGGAACTCCGCCTGGGTCTGCGTCATCAACCCGGCGCCGGCGGCAACGTCGCGCGCCCAGGCTACGAGCTCCGACACGGCCGGTGCATCGGCCGCGCGGATGGTCAGCCAGACCTGCGCGAAGTCCGGCACGATGTTGGGTGCGACACCCGTTTGCTCGTAGATGTAGTGGATGCGCGTGGTCGGCCGCACGTGCTCGCGCATGAACTGCATGCCGGCGCCGAAGAGTTCCGCCCCCTTCAGCGCCGAGCGCCCGTCCCATGGCGTGTTGCCGGCATGCGCGGTGCGCCCGCTGAAGCGGACGTTGATCGCCGCCAAGGCCGCGGTGCTTATCTCGCCGGTGATGGCATAGGGTGCGGGGTGAAAGGCGATCGAGGCGTCCACATCACGGAACAGCCCGTCGCGAACGAAATAGACCTTCGCGCCCTCGACCTCTTCGGCAGCGCAGCCAAAGACGCGCACGGTCCCGGGCGTGCCGGTAGCCTGCATCATCGTCTTCAGCGCGACGGCTGCACCGGTGCAGCCCGCGCCCAGCATGTCGTGCCCGCACCCGTGGCCGTTGGTATTGCCTGACGCGGCCGGCGTCTGCAGTGCCTCGGCCGCGTTGCCGAGCCCCGGCAGCGCATCGTATTCGGGCAGGAAGGCGATCACCGGGCCGCCGCTGCCCTGCGTCCACTCACTGACGAAGGCGGTGGGAAAGCCCGACGTGCCGACCGAGAGGGTGCGGAAGCCCGCCGCCTCGAGTTCCCGCAGGTGCACGCGGAATGAGTACGCTTCGACTAGGGAGAGCTCAGCGAGTTCCCAGACTTCGCGGCGGATCCGCAGGATGGCTTCTGCGTGGCGCGCCACGGCGGCCTCCGCCGCCGCGACGGAGGCCGGTCCCGAGGTCACCGTCCGCGCCGATCCGCCGGCGGCCTGCGCCAGGACTTCTTCAGCCGGCAGCACGAGTCCTGCCCCCGCAGCCAGCCCGGCCGTTCCGCCCATCACCCCGCGCCGCGTCACGCCTGATGTCTCTGTCATGGCTTTCCTTCCTGTGTCGCGCGCCCGTGCCGCGCGTGACGACTGTCGCGCTCGCCTGTTCTGCTTCCATGCCCGCTTCGCGTCCGCCTGGGCGATGATGGCGTGCAGCGCGTCCGCGTCCTGCTTAGTCTCGGACCAGCACGTCTCGTGGGCCTCGCGTTCCGCAGCTTCAAGCATGCGCGTGAAGGCCGGGCGCTTGTTCCCCTGGTGCTGCAGCAACGCGAGCGCCACCCTCATCGCAGAGCCGACATGCTGCGGCGGCCGACGACGAAGCGCCGCCGGACTAACCCCTCAAGCTCCGCCGCCGGGTTCGCATTTGGTGTTCCGCCCACCCGCCCATCCTCATGTCAGACTTTATCATGTGCTGTCTGGCGACAGTTTCTGAAAGGGGCGCCCGACCCGCACCAGAGTGTTCACTCTCAAAACAAGGATTTCAGGCAAGCCAGATTGAAAGCCGGACAAGTGCAGATCGCAGTATAATCGGCGCTTTAAACTGTCCTATTCGCGTTCTACCAAATTGGCCAATTCAGGATATCCATAGAGAATTGCATTCCAGACAACTATATTCAGCCTACTCTGCGTCCGGTCGCTCAGAAGGTCGGTCGCGAAAAGCCCGGGGACCTGCCACTCGGCGCGGCGGTCGGCTTGGCGGAGAGCGCGGCTCGTCAGGGAACTGGCGGAGGGAGTGCCCTCGGCCTCGAACAGTCGCCACACACGCGCGCCCCCCTCAAGCGCGCGCCTCGCCAAGCAGCTCGCAACGGGACAGGTAGTCGGCGCGCAGCTCGACACCCAGGCCGGGCCGGCTCGAAAGCGGGAGATGGCCGTCCACGATGGTCCGCTCGAAGGGCTCCTCCACCATGTCGAGCCGGTCGTCCTCCGGCCAGGTCGGGAAGACTTCCTGGATCAGGCAGTTGGGCGTCGCGAAGGAGAGGTTCACGCATGCGGCTGTCGAGACCGGACCGCCACAATTATGCGGCTGGATATAGACGCCATGCGCCGCGGCCAACGCCGCGATCTGCCGCACGCCGGTGAAGCCGCCGGCGATGCCCATGTCCGGCTGGGCGAGGGCGAAGGCCTTCACCTCGAAATGCCGCCGGAAATCGCCGAGCGTGGACAGCCTCTCGCCGCCGGCGATGGCGATGCCGGTCTGCAGCCCAACCTCGCGCGCCGCGCTCGCATCCTCCGCATCGGCGACCTCCTCCATGCAGAACGGCCGGGCATGAGCGATGCGGCGGCCGAAGCGGATGGAATCCATCGGCCACATGTTGCCGTGCAGTTCGATGATGATGTCCATGCCGGGACCGACCGCGTCGCGCACCGCCTCCACGCGTGCGACGGCGAGGTCTTCCAGCCAGCGCTCGATCTGGCGGGAGACATGGAAAGCGCGGCCCTGCGCGTCGAGCTTCATGGGGTCGAACTTCAGGGCGGTGAAGCCGCGCGCCTGCACGGCGCGCGCGGCCGCGGCATAGGCGTCGGGCGCGCCGAGGCCGCGGTACCAGCCATTGCAGTACACGCGCAGCTTCTCGCGGCAGGCGCCGCCGAGCAGCGCATGCACGGGCTGGCCGAGCGCCTTGCCCTTGATGTCCCACAGCGCCTCGTCCAGTGCGCTGATCGCGGCGCCGAGGATGGGGCCCGGGACATGGCCCCAGAAGCTGTCGCGGCGCATCTCGTCCTGGATCTGCTCGGTGCGGAACGGGTCGCGGCCGAGCAGCTTCGCCGTCGCCAGTTCCAGGAGGATCTCCGCCGCGCCGCGCCCGCCATGGCCGTAGGCGAGGCCGATTTCTCCGGCGCCGGCGATGGCCTCATCCGTCATCACCTCGATGGGCAGCACCTTGTGGGCGGCGCCTTCCTTCATCGCCTGGAACCGCGTCCGCCAGACGCGGACGGCTGTGACCTTCATGGCGATCTTCCCATTTATGATCAAATCGACAAACGAGTGTTGACTTCCTTAGAGGGGGTTGGCAACTCTCCCGCCGCAGGAGATCACGCTTTGTCGCTCATCCGTCCCGCCGATGCCGATGAAGTCGCCCTGCCCTTCGGCAGCACCGTCTACCAGCGCGTGCATGAAAGGCTGCGCGCCGACATCCTGGCCGGCCGCATCGCGCCGGGCGCGCGACTGAAGATCCAGGACCTCGCGACCCGCTACGGCCTGTCCCACATGCCCGTGCGCGAGGCGCTGCAGCAATTGCAGGGCGAGGGTCTGGTGGTGATGGCGCCCAACCGCGGCGCCACGGTGCGGCGCATGAATGAGCGATTCGTGCGGAACATCTTCGCCATCCGCGAGGCGCTGGAGGGCTACCTGACGCGCCAGGCCGCCGGGCTGATTGATGCGGCAGGGATCGCGACGCTCAAGCGCATCCAGGGCGAGATGCGCCGGGCGCCGGCGGGGCGCGACCCGGCTCTGGTGGCGCGCCTCAACCGCGCATTCCACCGGACCGTCGAGGTCGCGACCGGCAATGACGAGGCGATCCGGCTGCTCGACCTGCACAGCGACCTTATCGGCGCGCTGCGCGTTCGCTTCGGCTACCGCCGCGGCCGCCTTCAGGTCGTGCTGCGCGAGCATGACGCGCTCATCGAGGCGCTGGCCCAAGGCGATGCCGAGGCAGCCGGCGCCCTGCACGACCGGCACATCCGTGGAGCACGCGATGACATGCTCCAGGCGATGGCGGAAGCCGACGCCGTGACGTGACGTGACGTGAGAGTTGCGCGGCCGCCTGCCGCGCGGAACGGGAGGAAGGAGACGACGCATGCAACGACGTGCGCTGATGGCCGCTCTGGCGGCCAGTGCCTTCGGGTGCCCAGGCCTCGCCCAGGGCCTGCCAGCCGAGATCAGGATGATCGTGCCCTTTGCCGCGGGCGGGGCGACCGATTTGTTGGCGCGTCGCCTGCAGCCGGTGCTGGAGCCGCGCGGCCACAGGCTCGTGGTGGAGAACTTGGTCGGCGGCGGATCCATGGTGGGTATGAATCGCCTGGCGCAGTCGCGCCCCGATGGCCGCACGGTCGGGATGGGCTCATCCGGCTTGATCGGCCAGATCGTCGCGAATGAGATCCCGCTGCGCTTCGAGCAGTTCACGCCACTGGTCCGGGTCGCGGTGGACCCGCTGGTCATCGTCACCGGCAGCGGCTCCCGCTTCGTGCGCTTCGAGCAGGTACTGGAGGCGATGCGCGCAGGGCCGGGCCCCTCGATGGGGGCGGCGGGGCCGCGCGGCACGATCGGCCACCTTCGGCTTGCCGGCATCGCGGATCAGATCGGCGGGCAATTCACCTATGTCGGCTATCCAGGCGCGTCGCGCGTCGCGACGGAACTGGTCGGCGGCCATCTCGACCTCGCCATCGTCAAGCCCAACGACGTATTCGGCCAGATCCGCGGCGGCGCGCTGCGCGTGCTGGCGGTGGTCGAGGAGGAGCGGGTGCGCCAGCTGCCGCAGGCGCCGACGGTGGTCGAACTCGGCCTGCGCGCGCATCCCTTCGGGCGGCTTACGCAGATGACATTCGTCAACGCTCCCGCCGGCCTGCCGCCCGATCTGCGCGACGCGCTGATCGTGCTGCTGCGCGAGGCCGTGCTCTCGCCCGACTACCAGGCCAAATCGCATGACGACGGCTATATCGCGGATGCGCTCGCCGGCGCCGCGCTCGAAGCCGCCATCGCCGAGACCGGCGATGCCATCCGGACCGCCCAGCAGAAAGTGACGGCGTGATGAACCGTCGTTCGATTCTCGCCGCCGCTGCGGCGCTGCCCTTCGCGCCCGCGATCATCCCCTCGGCGGTGCGCGCGCAGTCCTTCCCCACCCGTCCCGTGCGGATGGTGATCGGCTTTCCGCCCGGCGGCGGCTCCGACCAGGTCGGCCGGCCGCTGGCGGCCCGGATGTCCGATGTGCTCGGCCAGCAGATCGTGGTGGAGAACCGCGGCGGCGCGAACGGCAACCTGGCGCTGGAACACACGGCGCGTAGCGCGGCTGACGGCTACACGATCTGCCACGTCAACAACTCGGTGATCGCGATCAATCCGCTACTCTACCGCAACCTGCCCTTCAACGTGCTGGAGGATTTCGAGCCGCTCGGCACGGTGACGCTTGGAGGGCTGATCATCACGGTTCCCGCGACGCTGCCCGTGCGCACCCTCCAGGAATTCGTCGCCTATGCGAAGGCGCGACCCGGGCAGTTGAACTTCGGCTCTGGCGGACAGGGCAGCATCACGCATCTCGGTTTCGAACTCTTCGTCCGCAGCGCCGGGCTGAATATCGTCCACGTGCCCTATCGCGGCAGCGCGCCGGCATTGCAGGACATGCTGGGCGGTTCCATCCAACTGATGGTGGATGGCGTGAATGTCAGTAAGGCAATGATGGATGCGGGGCGCGTGCGTGCGCTGGCCTTCCTCGGACCGCAGCGCCATCCGCTCATGCCCGACCTGCCAACCGCGGTGGAGCAGGGCCTGCCCGCCGTGCTGGTCGGCGGCTGGCAGGGCTTCGTCGCACCGGCGCGCACGCCGCCCGCCGTGCTCGACAGGCTGGAGGCGTCGCTGAAGCACGCGGTGGAGACACCTGAGGTGCAGCAGGTCTTCAACGCCGGCGGCACCATCGGCGCCTTCCAGGATCGCCGCACAATGGCGCGGCTGATCCGGGAGGAACTGGTGCGCTGGCGGCCGATCATCGCGGATCTCGGCCTGACGCTGGACTGAGGGCCCCGCCGAATCTCGCGCGGCACCGCGGCTGCCTCGGCCGTGTTCGACAGCGGGGCGGGTTACCGTGGTGGGGATCAACGAACCGGTGTCGGCAGCGACCGACCGGCGAAGGGCGCCTTGAGATTCGCGACGACCGGGTCGCCCATGACGATGCGCGTCATGGTCGAGGATGCCGGCGACGAGGAAGAGCGCGGCCTGCAGAGCGGGAGCACCAGCAGGAATGTCGTCACCGCCCGGTACCGTGACGTCGACGTTGCCGATGCCCTTTCCTTCCATGCAGACTACCAAGGCCGGGAAGAATAGGGCCCAGGAGAGGAAATCGATGAACACGGTCAAAAGCGCCCTGGCCCAGAAGAGTGGGGCCCTAATCCATCTGCGTTCCGGCGACATGGTCGTCGAAGCCCTGCGTCAGATGCGCGACAACCGCGTCCGGTCGGTGCTGGTCATCGACGACGACGTGCTGGTCGGTATCGTGACCCAGGGTGACTGCGCCATCAAAGTGCTGCTGCCCGGGCTTGATGCAAAGCAGACGCCAGTGAGCCAGGTGATGACGGGCAACCCCGTGACGATCAAGCCGGACGACCGACTGGAAAGCTGCATGGCAATGATGGCGGCGCGCGGCTTTCGCCATCTGCCTGTCCTGGATGCGGGCAAGGTCGTGGGCGTCATTTCGATCGGAGACGTCGTCAAGGAAATCATTCGGGATTTGGAGCGCAACGTGGGCGACCTGATGGGATACGTCATGAGGGACGGCCCCGGGGGCTGACATACGAACGGCAGCGCCGCCGCCGGCGTCATCTTTCGATATTGCTGCCATCGTGGTGCCGATGGACGTGCTGACACGGCGCCAAAAGCGCGGGGACCGCCGGAGACGCCGTACGAGGGGCAGCTCGATGGCGACGGTTGGGATCGGCGAAACCGTCTGGAGCCCACCAGGCCGGCCGCCGCAGGTCCGGCCGAGAGGTGAGAGCGTGCCCGGCGTCGAGACGCGGCGGGCATGCCTCCGATCTTGGCAGGCGCCACTCACCCCAGCACCTCCCCCACCCTCTCCGCACTGAACGACCCCGCCCCGACCATCGCATTCATCCCTGCGATGGCCTGCGGATCGTCGAGATCCACCTCGTGCGCCAGCCGTAGCGTGTCGAACCAGTCCCCGGCCGCGCTTCTCGATCGATCTCGTGGCCCGCAGAAAGCAACAAGATGATCGCGCCCTTCGCTTGGCTTCGCGCTGCTTCAGAGCGAAGGCCGGCGCGCGGACGCTTGATCGCGCTGGGTTTCTCATGCCGCAAAAGGCGGACAAGATCGATGGGCGCCTGCAGAGGTCGGAGCGGGTTCCGGGCGCCTTCAATCCCTTCCGCGTCTATGCGGTCCGCGATGCGATCCTGAGCGGCGCAGAAGGTGAGGACGCGAAGGCGAGGAGTGAGCGCCCGCGCGCCGGACCTGCTCGCGGGGCTTATGGCGTGGCGCGCGCGTCAGGACGCGACGGCACGGACTGTTGCCAGTGTTGCCGGCGAAAAGCGCAAACCCGGCGACCGTGAAGCGGATGCATGGGGCTGACGGCCGCTGAGCGCGCGGCATCGCTGGCGAGGCTCGCCCCTGCATCGGGCGGCGCGATGGAACACGACGCCGGCGAACGCGAGGCGATGGCGGCGCACGATGCGACGCCGGCAGCGCCGCGGCCCTACCGGCCAAGCGACCCTGATCCCCCGCGGGACGGGCCGCTTGAAGGGGTCCGCGGGCATCACGGGGCGGCCCGATGACGCCCGCACAGGCGCGGAGGATCGGCGAGGCGGTTGCGCTGCTCGGCTCCCCGTTGTGGGTGAGGTTGTCGCCGCTGCTCGCGCCATCGGCCGGACGCTCGACGCTGCCGGCATCGGCTGGCCTCTCCTCGCGGCGCTCATGGAAGCCGAGGCGCGCAGGCGTCGAGCGCCCGCCTTCACCTTCGCGACGCTCGCGCCGAGGACGGCGCACAAACAAATGGGGTTCCTCGCCTGGCGCCCTGGCGTCGCGGTCGCCGAGCGTGCGCGCCTCGAACTGCTCCGCGCTTGCTCAAGGCAAGTCGGCTGACACTCTCGGCGGACGAAATCGAATGGCTGAATGGCCTATGGCACCGGGAGAACGGCGGTGGAGCGCCATGACGGAGGCGGGCGAAACGACGCGCGCACAGGCACCCACGCGGGAGTGCGCCGGGGCACGAAAAGCGATGCGCACGCAGCCGCACGCGCGCGAAGGCTGCGGCTGGTCGATCGTCGGAATTTGGCTACGTGAGGAACCGCGCCACGTCCCGCTGTTCCATGCCAAGGCCGAAGGGCCGGGCGGGTTGGAGCTGATCCTGACGGTGGCACGGCTGCGCGGCGTGCGGCTTGAAGTCAGGCCGCGACGGGGGCCGGATGGCGTCATGCTGCCGGTCGATGCGCGGGACGGGCTGCGCGACCCAGCAATTGCGGTGGTGCTACAGCACGTAATTCGATCAGCCGTTCCCGGCTGATCGGATATTGCTGTAGCCGACCCGCACGCGCGGATAGCGCCCCGCCTCTTCGGCCAGCTTGACGCTTCACATACGCGCGAGCGCAGAACGAGGTAGCGAATTCGACAGGCTTCGACGATCATTTCATGCAGGTTCGGCCCGAGATCGGACGTCTAGCAGGATGATCGAGAACCAATAGAGCCCGGCGGCAGCCAAGGTGCGGTGCGATGTGCTTCCGCGCTCAAAGGCGCGCGTAGCGTTCGTGCGGGAGGAACTTCCGTCAATTCTGGCCGAGATTGGCGAGGAAGTGGCCGCTGTGCTGCACGCTGAACTGGAATTGCTCGACCTTCACGCCTTGGTTCTTGAGACATGCGTCAGCGTGGCGGGCATAGCGGGAGGCATAGGCGAACCACTCACACGCCACCCGGCAAACTGACCGAGCCGTTACTCGCCAAACGCGCTCGCCGCATAAGTGCAATTTGATCCATTAGGATCGCCTGCAATTCGGTCGCGATTTCTTGATCTTCATCGCTCAAGCGAACAAGCACGACGGAAAAGAGCCGGTCAATCTCGACGGATAATTGCTGCAAAGACTGAATTGGATCATCCGAATTCTGGGCGAATTCGTTGAGAGCCCGACGTATCGCCGACATAACCCCCAAAAGAGCGTGCTGATCCATTCGCCATCCCCACGACTCTATTTTCGTTGGATCGCACTATATCAGACCATCCGAAATCAGTCGATTAATTCTTGTTTATCCAGTTTGGTAAAAAAATTCTTCGAATTTTGGTCATTTCGGAGTTTATTCTTCTATATCGCGCGCATTGGGCGCCCGGATGCCCAATCACAAACACACGGCCTCTACCGCCACGCTCCAATCCTTGCAGGCGGGAATCGTCCTGGCTGGCGCAGCCTCAAGTGAAGAGTTGCGAACCCACCCGACCGTTCGACCAGGCAAGAGGAGGCGGACAGGAAGCACCGAGTTGAGATGCGCCCTACATGCGCACAAGTCGCGCAATCACGTCATCGAGGCGCATCTCATCGGCGTTGTCCCCCTCGGTCGCGTCGAACCAGTCCCCGTTCGCCCGCTCAAGATCGGGGCGAAAGTCTCGAAGACACCAGCGCGTCGGCCACTGGGCGCGCCGAACATATGCCTGTCTGGCGCCATAGGCGAAAGGGATACGGTCCTCATCCATTCGATAGGTCAGGATTTTGTACATAAGAAAGGAGTTACGACCGATATAAGCACGCAAGAAAATTTCACGTAATTTGCGCTTAATCAAAGGCGCACGCCCCTGGTTCAGCCGAAAATATCTTTATGATCGGATGCAACTTCTACACATCTACCCAATGGACCCCGGCGTTCGCCGTCAGTCTCGGGGAGGCGTACCGACAAATCTGCGCGGAGAGCACGCCCGAGCCTGCCGCATCGCATCGGATCGAGGCCGCATATCTCGCGGCCGGCGGTGATCTGCGGACCGCTTCGCGGACGCCCTACGAGATCATTGCGGCGCTACACCGGATGTTTCCCGAATGGATGAACGGCGCCGCGCGTCGATACTGGTAAGGCCACACGACACAGTGACGGGACGGGGCGCGCTGCCACTCCAGCCGGTCGTCGGCTCTGCGACGCGCTTCCAGCCTCAGGCCAGCAGGACGCAAGGGGTGGGCTGCGCGCCCGGCTCCACCGCCTGGAACGCAATGCGGCGGGCGTGCGAGAACCGCCTCGCATGACCCGGCATCAGGCGCGACCTGCCTAAGGAAGTCAGCACCCCACCGCGTCGATACTTGTGGACCCAACTGTGGATCAGGCGCAGCGTTGGCAGGAACGCCTTGATTGAAAGGGAATTCCGGCGGAGCCGGTGCGACCGGATTCGAACCGTCGCCAGGCGCGAACACCTCGATCAGGCCGCGGAACCCCAATCCTCCAGCCCTGCGATCCGCTCGGACTGCAGGCGCACCGACATGGCCGGGATCGCGCGCGACAGCGCCGCCGCTTGGCTGCCGAGCAACCGCCGTTCGCTTGCTTCATCCCTCGTCAGGGATGACTCGCGCGAGGGTCATGTGTCGCGACGCTTGCGGAGGTCGGGCCCGGCCTCAGTGTATCGAAGGCCTTGCAGCCTGCGCCGCTTCCACGCGCCCGTCCCGTCGAGCGCCATGCCTGCGCGTGCCCGGAAGCAGCCTGGCGAGCGACAATTCATCCAACATCGTTGGACAGTCGCTCCTCCAGCCGATGCCCCAGCGCACCGCATCATCCTCCGAGCCCTTCCAGGTGCTCGGGATGCCGGTACCGTCGCCGAAGAACAGCATGTCGATGCAACCGCGCTCGGCGATGCGGGCGATGTCCTCGAACACCGCGGGGTCGGGATAGACGCTGTTCACCCAGGAGCCGGGGCTGCGCCGGCGACCGTCGAGATGGGTCATGCAGAGGTCGAGCGCGAGGTGCATCCGGACCGTCATCGGCAATCTTTCAGCTCGAATGGCGCAAACATGCCCCACGCCCCGGCAAGGGGCCCGGCGCAATTCCGAGAGCAGCAATAAGGATGCAAAGCGATGGCACCTCACGCGTCATCGCCCGGCCGACCGAAATGGAGCGAATCTGACGCACCTTTAGCTGAATCTGATCAGGCCTGCCGTCGTGTTGGGCTGCGATTCCGCCCGCTGCTCGATTTGCCTGTTTTGTGATCAGTCGCGGGCTCCGGGCGTGCGTCGGGTGCGGATCCAGCTGGGCAGGGCAGCACGCGGGCACGGCTGGCGGCCTCGAAAGACGCCGAGTGCAGGTCATTGCGCATATCAAGGCACCAGGCGCTTCACGACCCGCGCCGTCACGCGCACGCGGTGGTTCGACCAAACATGACGGTCGAGCACGAAGGCGATGCTGCTGGTGTCGAGCGAGACTTCGGCGAAGTCTCCAAGCCGCGCGCCCGGCACCGTGACGTCGATGTTCGCCGTCGCGCCCGGCCCGAGGCTCGGCACATCCAAGCTGGTCTCCACTGCCAGCGTCCGCACCCCGGCCGGCAGCGTCGGGCAGCTCGTTGTCGGTGTCAGCGGATCGGTGGCGCGTACATGAGACCGGCGCGTGTCCACAGGTCGTTGACGCCGCGCGCCAAGCCGATGGGTGATCCCGCGCCCAGGTTCCGCTCGAAGATCTCGCCGTAGTTGCCGACCTGGCGGAGGGCATTGAAGGCCCAGCGAGCGTCAAGGCCCATCATCGGACCATGGTCACCAATGGCGCCAAGCAGACGGCGGATGGCCGGGTTGTCGCTGGTCAGCATGGCTTCCGCATTGGCCGACGTGACGCCGAGTTCCTCGGCCTCGATCAAGGCGAAGACTGTCCAGCGGACGATCTCGGTCCACTGCTCGTCGCCGTGACGCACCACGGGAGCAAGCGGCTCCTTGCTGATGCGATCGGGCAGGACCTGATGCTCGGCCGGGTTACGCAGCGTGGTCAAGATGCCGACCAACTGCGAGGCGTCGGTGGACATGGCGGCGCAGCGGCCTTCCTCGTACGCAGCGCGCATGGCATCCGGCTGGTCCACCAGGACGACGGTATAGGTCAGGCGGTTCGCGCGGGCCCAGTCGGCGAGGTTCGCTTCGCTTGTTGAGCCCGCGAAGGTGCAGATGGCACTGCCCTGCAGGTCCTGGGCACGGCGAATGTCAGCGCGGCGGGTCAGGAAGCCCTGCCCATCGTAAAAGGTGACGGGGCCGAAGTTGAAGCCGAGTTGCGTATCCCGCGACTGCGTCCAGGTCACAGCGCGCGTCAGCACATCGACTTGGCGTTGTTGGAGGGCGGGGAAGCGGGCCTGGCTGCTGAGAGGGGTGAAGCTGGCGCGCTGTGCGTCGCCCAGCACCGCGGCGGCGATGGCGCGGCAGATATCGACCTCGAGGCCCTGCCAGGCGCCGCCGGCCGCCTGAGCCCCGAAGCCGGGCACGCCGGGCGGAACGCCACAGGCGAGCGTGCCACGCTCGCGCACCTGACTGAGCGTCGGACCGGGCGGAGCCGACTGAGCCGAGGCGGCTGTCACGGAAAGCAGAAGGGCTGCCGTAGCAACGGCCGTCCGCATCAACATCCGATTCCTCCCCTACCTGCTCTCGCCGGCGGAGTGGAAGGCGATGCACCCACTCGCGTGCGATCGCTTAGAGTCTGCTACCGTTTCCGCGTGCGGGGTCTGATCTAGATCAATCACCAAAACCACTCACCCACCGGGCATCCTGGGCGGCACGACGACGACGCTGCCCTCGCCCACGAGCAGCAGCAGCACGATGGCCACCAGCACCATCGCGATCCTGCCCAACCCGTCGTTGGCCTGCTTCCCGCGCTCGGCGCCACCTCGACGCCGTCTCAAGCCACGCGTTGCTTCACCACCTGCACCGCCAGCGGCGCCGCGGCGAGGTCCAACGCAGGGGCGCTGACGTTGCGCGCCGTTACGCGCGCCTCGTTGCTCGACCACACATCGCAGCCGAGCGCGAAGGCGATGCTGCTGGTGTCGAGCGAGGCTTCGGCGAAGTCACCCCGCCGCGGTCAGCGGCGTTGCTGCTTCAAGCGACGGGATCGCATCGCAGTTCAAACCGACATTCGGGATGCCCGGCCGCGGCGCATGCGACTTCGTGGCAGACGGGCTCACCCGCACGTCCCGCCATTTCCAGCACGTAGCGCATGCCGCCGACGAAGCTGCCCTCGAACATGTAGCAGACGG
>NZ_JACADQ010000109.1 GCF_016106015.1 Neoroseomonas rubea | reverse complement strand
ATTTTCGGCACCGGCGGGCGCATGGCGCAAGGGGGCGGGGCGCGAGGGTGGTCCCGGCCGGCCCTTCGGATGCATCCATCCTGGGCCGGCCGGGCCGGATCTGCCCGCGCGGCGCGCAGCCGCGCGGACGCCCGCGGTCAGCCCGCGGCGCGGTACTGTTCGAGCAGCCGGCGCCCGTCCTCGCCGGCGCGCTGCACCCATTCATCGGCCATGGTGCGGCCGACGCGGGCGAGATCGTCGAGCAGCTGCTGGGCGGGCGGGCCCACCTGCATGCCGCGCTGGGCGAGCGTCGCCTCCGTCTCCCGCGTCGCCTGTTCGGCGAGTTCGTAGCCGCGCGTCTCCGCGCGCGCGGCGGCCGCGCGGACCGCCTGCTGGAGGTCGGCCGGCAGCGCTTCGAGCGCGCGGCGGGAGACGAAGACGGCGTTCTTCGTCATCGAGAAGCCGAGCGGCGTGAAGACGCGGGCGTAGTCCCAGGCCTGGGTGTCGACGCCCGTGGCGGCGGAGGTGATCTGCGCCTGCACCACGCCCGTGGCGAAGGCCTGCGCCAGTTCGGCCGCCTGCACCAGCGTCGGCTGCGCGCCGATCAGCTGCGCGAAGCGGTTCGTCATGGGGGAGAAGGTGCGGAAGCGCTGGCCGCGCAGCTGCTCGAGGCTGGTGACCGGCTGCTGGGCATAAAGGCCCGCGGGCGGCCAGGGGACCATGTAGAGCAGGCTCAGCCCCTGCCGGGCGAAGCGCGTCTCGATGAAGGGCTTCTGCAGGTCCGACAGGCGCTTGGCCTGCTGGAAGTTGGTGACGAGCTGCGGCAGCGCGTCCGCGTCGAAGAGCGGATCCTCGTTGGCGTAGGCGGTCAGCAGGATCTCGCCCAGCTGCACCTGGCCGGTCTGCACGCCGCGCTTGATCTCGGGCATGCGCAGCAGCGCGCCGTTCGAATGGACCTGGATGGCGAGGCGCCCGCCCGAGGCCTGCTCGATCTCCTGGACGAAGCCGCGGATGTTGCGGGTGTGGAAATTGCCGTCGGCGTAGGGCGTCGCCATCTGCCAGCGCGTCTGGGCGCGGGCGGCGGGGGCGAGGGCGGCGGCGCCGGCGGCGCCGAGCAGGGCGCGGCGTGGAAGGGTCATGGGTAGCGTCATCCTCCTATGCGGCCGCGGTGCGATCGCGGCCTTGGGGCGGAGGATACTCCCTGGACGCGGCGGGCGGCAAAGCCGCCCGCGCGCCGCGGATCAGGCCGGGTAGGCGGCCGGGTCCACGCCCGCTTCCGTCAGGAAGTGGCGGATCGCGACGACCTCGTCCTTCGACAGGCTGTGATGCGAATCGTGGAAGGCGTGCGACTGGCCGTTCAGCTTCACGGCGACGCGGCCGGAGCCGTTGTGGCTGACCTCGGCGCCGAGTTCCTCGAACACCGCGTGCACGGCCTTGGGGTCGATGTTGGCGCTGACCGGGTGGGCGAACAGCGCGTGGAGCACCTTGCGGTGGCGATGGTTCATGGCGGGCCTTTCTGCCGTGGGTCTGTGGCCGCCATTCTCCGCCGCTTGCGCGCGGGCGCCTTGCGCGGGATCAAGGATTGGCGTCACTGGGAGCGCGCGACCGCGCCCAGGCCGTCAGTCGCGCGGGGTGCGCCCGTACACGGCGCGAAGGCAAGGCGGCCGGACGGCCGCCGTCTGGGGGAGAGGGAAACGGATCGCGGCCCTGCTGCGATCCGCGAGCGCGAAGCGCGACCGCGCCCAGACCGTCAGTCGCGCCGGGTGCGCCCGTACACGGCGCGAAGGCAAGGCGGCCGGACGGTCGCCGTCTGAGGGACAGGGAAACGGATCGCGGCCCTGCTGCGATCCGCGAGCGCGAAGCGCGACCGCGCCCAGACCGTCAGTCGCGCCGGGTGCGCCCGTACACGGCGCGAAGGCAAGGCGGCCGTACGGCCGCCGCCCGCCGCCTGAGGGCCAAACCAAGACTCGTCGAAGAGCAAACCTCCGGGTGCGCTAGGCGCGCCCGTAGGTGTCCTCGAAGCGCACGATGTCGTCCTCGCCGAGATAGGATCCCGACTGCACCTCGATCAGCACCAGCGGGATCATCCCCGGATTCTCCATCCGGTGGACGCAGCCGAGCGGCAGATAGACGCTCTCATTCTCCCGCAGAAGGATCTCCTCCGCGTCGCGGCGGACAATGGCGGTGCCGGAGACGACGACCCAGTGTTCCGCCCGGTGGAAATGCTTCTGCAGCGAGAGCTTCGCGCCGGGCCGCACCTGGATCTTCTTCACCTGGAAGCGCTCGCCCAGGATCAGCCCTTCGTAGTGGCCCCAGGGGCGATAGGCGCGGCGATGCTCGGTCGCCTCCTTCCGCCCCTTGGCCTTCAGCGCGTCGACCAGCTTCTTCACGTCCTGCGCGCGGTCGCGGTGCATCGCCAGCACGGCGTCGTCGGTGACGACGACGACCGCGTCCTCGAGCCCCACCACGCCCGTCAGGATGCCCTCGCTGCGCACCAGGCAGTTCCGCGCATCGACGAGCTCGACCGGCCCGGTGGTCGCGTTGCCGGCGCCGTCCTTGCCGCTGATCTCCCACATCGCGGCCCAGGATCCGATGTCGGACCAGCCGATGGAGGCCGGCACGACGGCGGCATGCTGCGTGCGCTCCATCACCGCGTAGTCGATGCTGATGGACGCCGCGGCCGCGAAGGCCTCGGCGTCCAGCCGCACGAAGTCCATGTCGCGCTTCGCGCCATCCACGGCGCGGCGCACGGTGGCGAGCAGCGTCGGCTCGTGCCGTTCCAGCTCCGCCAGCAGCGTCGCGGCGGTGGCGACGAACATGCCCGAGTTCCAAAGATGCCGGCCGCCGGCCACGAACTCCGCCGCGCGCGCCGCGTCCGGCTTCTCGACGAAGCGGGCGATCGCCTGCACGCCGGGCAGGCCGGGCAGCTCCGCGCCGGCCTCGATGTAGCCGTAGCCGGTCTCGGGCGCGGTCGGGCGCATGCCGAAGGTCACGATGCGCCCGGCGGCCGCGGCGGGCGTGGCGGCGGCAAGCGCGCGGTGCAGCGCCGGCAGGTCGGAGATCGCCGAATCGGCCGCCATGATCCACAGGATGGTCGAAGGCCCGGCTTCCTCGGCCAGCAGGGCGGCCGCCGCGATCGCCGGGGCGCTGTTCCGCCCGGCCGGTTCCAGCACGATGCGCGCGCCGCGGCCGCGGACCTGCTCGGCGACGAGGAAGCGATGCGCCTCGTTGCACACGACCATGGGCGGCAGGAAGCCCGGCCCTTCGGCCCGCGCGGCGGTCTCGGCCAGCATCGGCCGGTCGCTGGCGAGCGGCCAGAACTGCTTCGGATAGCCCTCCCGCGACAGGGGCCAGAGCCGGGTGCCGGTGCCGCCGGACAGGATGACGGGCAGGATCTGCGGTGCGGTCTCGCTCATGGGGCCGTGCGTCTTGGGTTGATGCGGCGCGTTCATGCAACGCAAAGGCGGCGAAGGGAAGGCGGCTGGCGTCCCCGCGCGGCCGACCTAGGATCAAGACCTCGCGCAACGGGTTGGGGGACAGGCATGGCGTTGGACGATGCGGGCGGCCCGGAGGTGCCCGAGGGCTTCCTGCCGCGACGGGCGGGCGGGCCCTTCCTGGAGCCGATCGGGCCGTTGTGGCGCCGGGCCGAGGAGGGCGGCGCGCGCTTCGGCATCCGGATCGAGACGCGCCACTGCAACAACCAGCGCGTCGCCCATGGCGGGATGCTCGCCACCTTCGCCGACATCGCGCTGGGCATCGGGGGCGCGGAGCAGGCGGGCACGGCGGGGCACTTCATCACCATCAGCCTGGTGACGGACTACCTCGCCCCCGCGCCGCTCGGCGCCTGGCTGGAATGCCGCCCGGCGCTGCTGCGCCGGACCTCGCGGCTGATGTTCGTCGAGGGGCGCTTCGAGGCAGACGGCGTGCCCGTGCTGCGCGCGAGCGGCGTGTTCAACCTGCCGAAAGCCCCCGCCTGAAACGCAGGAAGGCGGGCCCCGCGGGACCCGCCTTCCATCGCATCCGGCCGGGGCCGGTGGCGGTCAGCCGCCTTCGGCCAGCGCCGAGTCCTTGCCCTTGCGGACATTGGGCAGGAGCATCGCGACCAGGGCGATAAAGGCGATCGCGAGCATGGTCGCGCTGATCGGCCGCTCGAGGAACACCATCGGGTCGCCGCGCGAGAGCAGCATGGCGCGGCGCAGATGCTCCTCCATCATCGGGCCGAGCACGAAGCCGATCAGCATCGGCGCCGCTTCCAGCCGCAGCTTGGAGCAGAGGTAGCCGAAGATGCCGAAGACCACCGTCTGGTACACGTCGAACACGTTGTTCTGCAGCGAGTAAACGCCGATCGCGCAGAAGATCATGATGGACGGGTACATGTGGCGGTAGGGCACCGCGAGCAGCTTCACCCACACGCCGATCATCGGCAGGTTGATGACCAGCAGCATCAGGTTGCCGACCCACATGGAGGCGATCAGGCCCCAGAAGAGGTCAGGCTGGGCCTCGACCATGCGCGGGCCCGGCTGGATGCCCTGGATGATCAGCGCGCCCACCATCAGCGCCATCACGGCGTTGGCCGGGATGCCGAGCGTGAGCAGCGGGATGAAGGAGGTCTGCGACGCCGCGTTGTTCGCCGCCTCCGGACCCGCCACGCCCTCGATGGCGCCGGTGCCGAATTCATGCCGGCCCTTCGAGACCTTCCGCTCCATCATGTAGGAGCCGAAGGAGGCGAGTGCCGCGCCGCCGCCCGGCAGGATGCCGAGCAGGGAGCCCACGGTCGTGCCGCGCAGCACGGCGGGGATCGATCGACGGAACTCCTCCCGCGTCATCATCAGCGAGCCGACCTTGCCCGACATGACCGACCGCGCTTCCGGCCGCTCAAGGTTGAGGATGATCTCGGCGATGCCGAACATGCCCATGGCGATCGAGACGAAGCCGACGCCGTCGGACAGTTCCGGGATGCCGAAGGTGAAGCGCTGCTGGCCGGTCTGCACGTCCGTGCCGACCATGCCGAGCGAGACGCCGAACACCACCATGCCGATCGACTTCACCACCGAGCCCTGCGCGAGCACGGCGGAGATGATCAGGCCGAGGAACATCAGCGAGAAGTAGTCCGCCGGGCCGAAGGACAGCGCCACCTGCGTCAGCAGCGGGCCCGAGGCGGCGACGAGGATGGTCGCGACCGACCCCGCGAAGAACGACCCGAGCGCCGCGATCGACAGCGCCGCGCCCGCGCGCCCGCGCCGGGCCATCTTGTAGCCTTCGAGCGTGGTGACGACCGAACTGACCTCGCCCGGCAGGTTCAGCAGGATGGCCGTGGTCGAGCCGCCGTACTGCGCGCCGTAGTAGATGCCGGCGAGCATGATGATCGCCGTCGTCGCCGGCTGGCCGAAGGTGATCGGCAGCAGCAGCGAGATGGTCGCCACCGGCCCGATGCCCGGCAGCACGCCGATCGCCGTGCCGATGACGCAGCCGATGAGGCAGAAGAGAAGGTTGTTGAGGGTGAGCGCGACGCCGAAGCCGTGCCCGAGATTTGCGAGAAGATCCATGTCAGCCGGTCCCCTTGTTCAGAACTGCGGCCAGACCGGCACGCGGATGTCGAGCTCGTAGATGAACACTGCGTAGCAGAGCACGCAGAGGAACAGCACGAGGCCGGCGACGCCCTTGGGCGTGTGCGTCTCGTCAGCGAAGGCGGACAGGATGACGCAGATCGCGATCGTCGCCATCAGGCCGGCCGGTTCCAGCAGCAGGCCGAACAGCGCGAAGGCGGCGCTGATGAGAAAGAGCGGTCGCCACGATTTCACCACGGCGACCACCATGCAGCCGACGAACATCCCGAGGCCGAGCGAGTTCCACCCTGCCGACGGCCAGCCGCCGACCTTGGAGGCGACGAGACCCGCGGCGGTTCCCGCCGCGGCGCCGGCGAGCAGGAAGCCGATCTCCGGCCCCGTCCACCTCGCGATCGGGTCCGGCCCGTTGAACAGGCCGATGATGAGGACGATGACGCCGAGCGCGAGCAGGATCGCGAAGCCGAGGAACGGCATGTAGCCGGGACCCATCCTTCGCGCGGTGCCCATCGTATGGTCCGTGTTGAGCCACAGGCCGATCACCGCGCACCCGATCAGGATCGCGGCGGAGATCAGGTCTTTCGTGTTCAGCTTCATGCCTGTCCGTCCACCCCAGAAGTCGTGAAGATCGCCATCGTCAATCCGCCGTGGCGCCGGAAGCCTGCACCAGTGGCGCCCAGGTGGCCACTTCGCTGCGGATGAATTCGGTGTAGGCTGCGGGCGTCATGGTGCCCGGCGTGCCGCCGAGTTCGGCGAAGCGCGCGCGGACCGCGGGGGTCGAGATGAACGCCATCGTCTCGCGGTGCAGCCGCTCGACGATCGGTGCCGGGATGCCGGCGGGACCGGACAGGCCGAACCAGGAATCGCTCGCCAGGTCGAAGCCCTGTTCGCGGAAGGTCGGAACGTCGGGGAAGGAGGGATGCCGCTCGGCCGAGGCCATCGCCACCGGCACCACGGAACCCTGGCGGATATGCGAGCTCGCCGAGGGCAGGCTGTCCGACATCATCGGGACCTGGCCGGCGATCACCGCCTGCATGGCCGGGCCCGCGCCGCGGAAGGGGATGTGGTTCAGTTCCTTGCCGACCAGCTGGCCCATCCGCACCACCATCAGGTGGTTCGAGGAACCGGCGCCGGAGGTCGCGACATCGAGCCCGCTCGCGCTGCGCGCCCGCGCCGCGGCGTCGGCCAGCGTGCGGATGCCCGAATCACGGTTGGCGACCCAGACCGTCGGGTTGGTGATGACGAGCGCGATGTGGGTGAAGTCGGTGACCGCGTCGTAGCGGATGCGCCCGCGATAGACGGACGGGCTGATGCCGTGGCTCGCGATGTTCGACATCACGAGCGTCGTGCCGTCGGGTGCCGCGCGCGCGGCCATCTCGCTGCCGACCGTCGCCCCCGCGCCGGCGCGGTTCTCGACCACCACCGACACGCCGAGGCGTTCCTGCAGCCCCGCCGCCACCAGCCGCGCGACGATGTCGGTCGTGCCGCCGGGCGCGAAGGGAACGATCAGACGGATCGGCTGGGACGGCCAAGCCTGCGCGGACGCACGCGTCGCGCCGCCGAAAGCGGGCACGGAACAGGCCAAGAGGGCCCGACGGCCAACTGCCCAGGACATTATGCCTCCCCAAAAGTAACCCCCTCGCCCTATGGCACGCGTCCAGTGGCGCCGCAAGCGCCGCGCCTTGCCAGCGGCCCCCATGCACCCGATGCTCCGCGCGCCTTCCTCCGCGTCGGGACAAAACGCATGCTTCCGAACGATCCAGCCGGTGCGATCCGCGCGGCCTCCGAGGCCGCCGCGCCGCGCCTCGTCGCCCTTCGCCGCGACATCCACCGCGTCCCCGAACTCGCCTTCCAGGAGACACGCACCGCGGGCATCGTCGCGGCCGAACTCGCGCGGCTGGGCATACCGCACCGCACCGGCATCGGCCGCACCGGCGTGCTCGGGGAAATCAAGGGCGGGCGCCCGGGACCCACGCTCGCCATCCGCGCCGACATGGACGCGCTGCCGATCCATGAAGAGACAGGGATCGACTTCGCGTCGTCCGTCGACGGGCAGATGCATGCCTGCGGCCACGACATCCACACCGCGACGCTGCTCGGCGTGGCCGAGGTGCTGCTGAAGATGGCGCCGCAGATGGCCGGCACCGTGCGCCTGGTGTTCCAGCCGGCGGAGGAAGTGCTGGAAGGGGCGGCGGCCATGATCGCCGACGGCGCGGCGGATGGCGTGGACATGGCCCTCGGCTTCCACAACCATCCGGACATGCCGGTCGGCAGCTTCGGCTATGTGCGCGGCGCCTGCCTCGCGGCGTCGGACCGCTTCGACCTGGTGGTGCAGGGCAAGTCCGGCCACGCCGCGCACCCCTATGCCGCGGTCGACCCCATCGTCGCCGCCGCGCATTTCATCGCCCAGGCGCAGACGGTGGTGAGCCGGGAGATCAGGCCGCTGCACCCGGCCGTCGTGACCGTCGGCATGGTGCAGGGCGGGACGACCTACAACATCATCCCCGAGCGGGTGCAGCTGAAGGGCACCGTCCGCACGCTGCATGCCGATGCACGCGATACCGCGGAAGCCGCGCTGAAGCGCCTCGCCGACGGGCTGCAGACGACGATGCGCGTGCGCTGCGAGATGACCTATGTCCGCAAGGTGCCGCCGCTGGTCAACGATGACCGCGTGCTCGACCCCGCCATCGCGGCCGTCGCGGCGCAGCTGGGCGTGACGCCGGAGGCAGGGGAGCCGTCCATGGGCGCCGAGGATTTCTCCGAATTCGCCGCCCGCGCGCCGGCCTTCCAGCTGCGCATCGGGTCGGGCGCGCCGGGGCGCGACGACCGGCTGCACAATGCCTTCTACCAGCCGGACGAACGCTGCATCGAACTGGGGGTGCAGGCGCTGTCGCGCGCCGCGCTGGAACTGCTGCGCTGACGAAGCGCGGGGGGAGAAGGGAACTTCTCCCCCCGACCCCCCTCAACCTTCTTTGCGACCTTGGGGTTCAGTTCCCAACGGACAAAGAAGGGAGGGGGCCCGGGGGAGGTTCTCCTCCCCCCCACTTCACGTAAGGGACCCTCGCCAATGACCCACCGCATCGCCGAACTCACCGCCCCCGAGGTCGCATCGCGGCTGGCCGCGGGCGCCGTCGCCATCCTGCCCATGGGCAGCCTGGAAACCCACGGCCCGGCCCTGCCCATGGGCGACTACCTGGTGGCGGAGGAGATCGCGCTGCGCATCGCCGCCGGTGCGCTGGTGGCGGGTGCGGATGCGCTCGTCGCCCCGCCCATCCCCTTCGGCGGTGAGGACTTCTTCGCCGGCGTCGCGGGCGGCGTCACGCTGTCCATCCCGACGCTGACGGCGGTGATCGAGGAGACGGCGGAAGCCTTCCTGCGCATCGGCTGCCGCCGCATCCTCATCGTCAACGGCCATGCCGGCACCATCGCCCCGGCCGAGGCCGCGGCGCGCGCCATCCGGCACCGCCATGGCGCCATCATCCCCTCCCTGCATCTGTGGCGGGAGGCGGGGCGGCTGCATGCGGAACTCGGCGGCGGGCCGGAGAGCTTCGGCCATGGCGGCGACCCGGTCGCCTCGGTGACGATGCATCTGCGCCCGGACCTCTGCCGGCCCGAAGCGGCGCGCGTGCGTGGCGCGACCGGCCCCTATCTGGGCACGCCGCCGACGGGCTTCGGCGCCGTCCGCAGCCACGGCGTCGACTTCGCCGTGCCGATGTGGGTGGAGGAAGTCGCCCCCGGCGGCGTCGCGGCGCCCGACCCGCGGGGTGCCAATGCGGTGCATGGCGCGGCGCTCGCCGAGCGCCTGATCGCCGCCGGTGCGGCCATGTGCGTGCAACTGCGGGACCACGCGCCGTGACCCGCATCTGCGTCTTCGGCGCCGGGGCGATCGGCAGCCACCTCGCCACGCGCCTTGCCCTGGGCGGGGCGGATGTCGCCATCGTCGCGCGTGGCGCGCATCTCGATGCGGTGCGCGCCAAGGGCATCACGCTGCGCGCGCATGATGGCGTGAAGACCGTGCGCGTGCAGGCGGAAGCGGATGCGCGCGCGGTGGGCCCGGTGGACGCGGTGCTGATCACGACGAAGGTGCCCGCGCTGCCCGCGGCGGCGGAGGCGATCGCGCCGCTGCTGGGCCCGCACACGCCCGTCGCCTTCGTCACCAACGGCATTCCCTGGTGGTACTTCCTGCGCCATGGCGGGGCGATGGAAGGGCGGCGGCTGCCCTTGCTCGACCCTGGCGGCGTGATCGAGCGCAACATCGGCATCGAGCGCACGCTCGGCGGCGTCATCTATTCGGCGAGCGCGATCGTCGAGCCTGGCACCGTCTCCTCGGAACACGCAGACCTGCGGCTGTTCCTGGGCGAGCCCGACGGCAGCCTTAGCGACCGCGCGCGCATGATCGCGGCACCCATGGACGCGGGCGGCATGCCCACGCCGGTTGTCGCAGACATACGCCACCGCGTCTGGGGCAAGCTGATGGGCAACCTCACCAGCGGGCCGCTCTGCATCCTCTCCCGCAGCGACATGATGACGACCTTCTCGGACCCGGCGATCTTCGCCGCCGGCGTGCGGATCGCCGAGGAAGGGGCGGCGCTCGCGCTCGCCTATGGGCATGACCTCGCGACCTCGGCCGAGCAGCGCATCCGGCGGTCGGGGATGATCGCGCACAAGCCGTCCATCCTGCAGGACCTCGAGCTGGGCCGTGCGATGGAGATCGACGCGCTGTTCACCGTGCCGCTCGAGATGGCGCGGGAGGCGGGGGTGGCGATGCCGACCTTCGAATTGTGCGCGCGGCTGGCGACGCGGGCCGCGGCCGCGGCGGGGTTGTATGGCGGGGGAGGGTGAACCTTCCCCGGACCCCCTCCCTTCTCTGTCCGTTGGGAACTGACTGCCAAGGTTGCAAAGAAGGTTGAGGGGGGTGCGGGGGGAGAAGTTCCCTTCTCCCTCCGCCGCGTCACGCGCTCTCCGGCAGCAACCCCGTCCGGATCACATGCGCCCAGGCCGGGTTCGCACCCACCTCATCCGCCCGCCGCGCCGCGCGGTCCCAGTCGTAGCCGATCGCGATCATCTCGACGGCAACCTCCGTGCCCAGCGTCACCATCGCGTAGCGCGCATGCGGCGTGCCCGCTTCCTGCCGGTGCATCGGCTCGCGGGAGATGCGGAAGCCCGGCAGGCCGAGGCTGCCCGGGTTCACCACCAGCGGCCCGTCTGGCACCTGCACCATCCCCGTCCGGTGCGAGTGCCCGCAGACCACCACGCGCGCCGACATCCCGCGCGCGCCGAGCCTTTCGCGCAGCACCGCCATGGGGGCGGGGCGCAGCCGTTCCGCGACGACTTCCTCGATCAGGTTCTGCACGTCGGATTCGGGCGTGCCGTGCACGGCGAGGAACCCCGGCGCGGGCTCGAGCGTCGGGGGCAGTTCCATCAGCCAGTCGCGCTGGTCGGCGGACAGATCCTCGTAGGCGATGCGGTCCTGCATGCCGAGCTTCTCGCCCGCATGCTCGCTGATCCAGCGGTCGTGGTTGCCGCGGATGCAGGGGATGCCGGTCGACTGGAGCAGCTCGACGGTCGCGCGCGGCCAGCCGGCGCCGGAGGCGATGTCACCCAGGCAGATGGTGGCGTCCGCCCCGCGTCGCGCGATGTCGCCGAGGGCGGCTTCGAGTGCGGCGACGTTGCCGTGGATGTCCGTGATGACCGCGATGCGCATGCCGTGTCCCTTGCGTGCCGGCGCATCCTTCCCGCTTCCGGCCCGCGCGTCACCCCCGCGGCAGGGCGGCCTGCCCCAGAACCCAGCCTTCCCAGGTCCGGATGGCGGCGTCCTCCGGCACGAAGTCCGGCCGCGCGCCGTCCAGCACGCCGATCAGCCCGGCCAGGCCGATGACGCTGTCGAAGCGGTCCTCGCCGGCCGCGTCGGCGCCGAAGCCGTCCGCGATCATGGCGGAGAGTGCCGCGTCGGGCGCGACGCGCCGGGCGGCCAGCGCCGCGCGCAGCGCCTCCGCGATGCCCGCCTGGTTGATCCGAAGAGCACATGTCTAATC
>NZ_JACADQ010000108.1 GCF_016106015.1 Neoroseomonas rubea | reverse complement strand
CGCGGCGGGCGTTGCGCGGACGTGGCGCATGCCCGTTGTTGGCGCGGGCGCCAGCGGTGGCGGGACGGGCGGCGGCGCGACGACCGGGGGCGGCCCGATGGGCTTGGCGGGCGCCGGGGCCAGCCTGCCGGCTTCTGCATCTAGCCTTGCGAGCAGCGCGCCGACCGGCACGCTGCTGCCGGGCGCGACGACGAGTTCCCGCACCACGCCCTCCGCGAAGATCTCGATCTCGATGGCGCCCTTCTGCGTCTCGACCACCGCGACGATGTCACCCTGCCGCACGCGGTCGCCCGGTCCAACCTTCCATTCGACCAGCGTGCCGGCCTCCATGTCTGCACCGAGCGAGGGCATGCGGAACTCGCTCACTTGCCGGGCCTCGCTAGCCCTCGCGCAGCGGCGGCGATTGTCTCCGGCTGCGGCAGTGCAGCCTGTTCGAGATGCGCGGCATAGGGGATCGGCACCTCGCGCGAACAGACGCGGCGGATTGGCGCGTCGAGCTCGAAGAAGGCCTCCTCCACGATGCGCATCGCCACTTCGGCGGAGAGCGAGCCGGCGCGCCAGCCTTCGTCCACGATCACCACGCGGCGCGTGCGCGCCACGCTCTGCATGATCGTCGCAGTGTCGAGCGGGCGGAGCACGCGGAGATCCAGCACCTCCGCCTCGATGCCCTCGCCGGCCAATGTCTCCGCCGCGGCCAGCGTCTTGAACAGGCTGCCGCCATAGGTGATCAACGTGACGTCGCGCCCGGGCCGGCGAATGCGCGCCTTCGCGATGTCCACGCCTTCCACGGCCGGATCCAGCTCGCCCTCCGTGTTGTAGAGCATCACGTGCTCGAAGATCAGCACCGGGTTCGGGTCGGCCAGCGCGGCGGCGAGCATATGGCGCGCATCCTCGATGGTCGCGGGCGCCAGAATGCGCAGCCCGGGGATGTGCGCGAACCATCCTTCCAGGCTGTGCGAGTGCTGGGCGGCGAGCTGGCGCCCGGCGCCGGTCGCCATGCGGATCACCAGCGGTACGGCGAACTGCCCGCCCGACATGTGCGGGATGGTGGCCGCAGTGTTCATGATCTGGTCGAGCGCGAGCAGGCTGAAGTTGCAGGTCATCACCTCGACGATCGGGCGCATGCCGGCGATCGCCGCGCCGATGCCCGCGCCGACGAAGGCGCTCTCCGAAAGCGGCGTGTCGCGGATGCGCGCCTCGCCGAGTTCCTCCATCAGCCCCTTGGTCACTGCGTAGCAGCCGCCGTAGCGACCGACATCCTCGCCCATGAGGAAGACGCGGGGATCGGCCTGGATCGCCGCGCGGATCGCCTGGCGGCAGGCCTCGCGGTAGGTGAGACGGGGCTGCGCGGCGGCACTCATAGCGGCACCTCGTCCATGGTCACGAAGCGATCCAGCTCCTCGACCGGCTCCAACGTGCCGGCCTCGGCGAAGGCGACGGCGGCGGCGACCTCCTCGTCCACCTCCGCTTCGATCCGCTCAAGGTCGGCGGGATGCAGGTGGCCAGCCTTCTCGAGCCAGTCGCGCAGACGCAGGATCGGATCCTTCGCGCGCCACGCCTCGATCTCCTCCTTCGAGCGGTAGAGCTGCGCGTCGAACATCGAATGCGCACGGAACCGGTAGGTGCGGCATTCCAGTAGGTATGGCGCCCCGTCGTCGCGGATGCGTTCCACCGCGCGACGGGCGGCGACCTCCACCGCCACCGGGTCCATGCCGTCCACCGCCTCGCCGCCCATGCGGTAGCCGGCCGCCTTGTGCCAGATGGCGGTCTCCGCCTCCGCGATCCCGACCGGTGTGCCCATCGAGTAGAGGTTGTTTTCGCAGACGAAGAGCACCGGCAACCGCCAGAGGGCAGCGAGGTTCATGCTTTCGTGGAACTCGCCTTCGTCGGCCGCGCCCTCGCCGAAGAAACAGGCCGTCACCGTCTTGCGGCCCTGCATGCGGTCGGCCAGCGCGACGCCGAGTGCCAGCGGCATTCCGGCGCCCACGATGGCATTGCCGCCGAGGAAACGCCGGCTGCGGTCGAAGATGTGCATCGAGCCGCCGCGCCCGCGGCAGCAACCCTCCAGCTTGCCGAACATCTCGGCCATCAGCGGACCCATCGGAACGCCGCGGGCAATCGCCTGACCGTGCTCGCGATAGGTGCCGATGATCGCGTCCTGCGGCCCGAGCGCCTGCATCACCCCGACCGAGACAGCTTCCTGCCCGTCATACAGGTGCAGGAAGCCGCGGATCTTCTGCGCCTGATACAGTTCCGCGCATTTTCCCTCGAAGCGGCGAATCCGCAGCATCTCCCGCAGCAGATGCAGGCCGTGCGCGCGGTCGAGATGGACCTTCGTGGTCATCGCTCGTCGCTCTCAAGGGTGGAGATGTCGCCCTCCGGCAGGCCGAGTTCGCGCGCCTTCAGCAGCCGGCGCATGATCTTGCCGCTACGCGTCTTGGGCAGGTTGGCGCGGAAGTCGATCTCCTTCGGCGCGACCGCCGCGCCGAGACGCTTGCGCGCGTGGCCGAGCAGTTCCCGCCGTATCGTTTCGCCCGCCTCGAAGCCCGGCTTCAGCGCGACGAAGGCCTTGACGATCTCGCCCGCCATCGGATCGGGCTTGCCGATCACGCCGGCCTCCGCCACCGCAGGATGCTCCATCAGGGCGCTCTCGACCTCGAAGGGGCCGATCAGGTGGCCGGACGACTTGATGACGTCGTCGGCGCGGCCGACGAACCAGAAGTAGCCATCCTCGTCACGCATCGCGAGATCGCCCGTCAGGTACCACTCGCCCACAAAGCACTTGGCGTAGCGCACCTCCTCCTTGAGGTAGCCGCGCATCATCGAGGGCCAGCCTGCCTTCAGTGCCAGCTCGCCTTCCTGCATCGGCCCGCTCACCTCGCGGACGCCGCCGGTTTCGTCGCGGCGCAGGATGGTCGCGCTGATGCCTGGCAGCGGCCGACCCATCGAGCCGGGCTTCACGTCCATCGCCGCGTAGTTGGCGATCATGATTCCACCCGTCTCGGTCTGCCACCAATTGTCGTGGAAGGGCATGCCGAAGGCCTCGACGCCCCACAGCACCGCCTCGGGATTGAGCGGCTCACCCACGCTGGCCATGAAGCGCAGCGCCGATAGGTCGCGGCCGGCCAGCGCGGCGCTGCCGAGCTTCATCATCATCCGGATCGCGGTCGGCGCCGTGTACCAGACGCTGACCCGCTCGCGTTCGAGGATGTCGTACCAACCCTGCGCGTCGAACTCAGCCTCGACCACCAGGTTGGTCACGCCGTTGGTGAAGGGCGCGATGATCCCGTAGCTCGTCCCGGTCACCCAGCCGGGATCCGCGGTGCACCAGAAGACGTCATCCGGATGGAAATCCAGGGCGTAGCACCCAGTGACGTTATGCATCACCACTGCCTCGTGCACATGGACCGCACCCTTGGGCCGGCCGGTCGTGCCGCTGGTGAAGTGCAGCAGCGCCATGTCCTCGGGCTCGGTCCGCGGGATGACGAACTCCGTACTCGCATCCTGCATGAGCCGCTGCCAGTCGAGCGTATCGCGCACCGCAGTTGCGGCGCCGGCCTCGCCGACCAGCACCACGTGCCGCAGCCGCGGCAGCCGGGGGCGAAGCGCCTCCACCTTGCGGCGATAGAGCGCCTCGGTCGTGACCAGCGCATCGGCCTCGCCGATCTCGAGCCGCATGGCGATGGGCTCCGGCCCGAAGGCTGAGAAGAGCGGGCAGACCACGCAGCGCGCCTTCAGCGCGCCCAGCACCGCGAGGTAGAGCTCGGGGATGCGCCCGGCCAGCACGAAGACCCGCGCGCCGGGCCCGAGGCCCAGTCCCTGCAGCGCGTTGGCGACGCGGCTGGTCTCGTCGTGCAGCTCGCGCCAAGTGAAGGCGCGCTCCCCGGCGCGCCCGATCCAGCGCAGCGCCGCGCGGTCGGCGCGGGGACCCGCGGCATGGCGGTCGACCGCCTCATGCGCGATGTTGAGGCCGCGCCCGTCCGGCAGCCCGTCGAGTAGCGCGCGCGCGCCTGCCCAGCTGAAGTCCCGGCAGGCGGCGTCGTAGTCCGTGAGATTTGGCGGGACGCGCGGAGTGGCGGATTTCGGGATCCGGGCATGCCCGCCGACCGGCGCCGTGAGACCGAGCCGCGAAGGCACAGGCGGATTCATGGCTCCTGCTTCCTCCCCTCGATACCTTGCAGCTTCGCCGCACCGGCAGGACGCAGCCATGACGCAGATCAAGCGCGTCGGCGCCTGGGTTGGAACCCGCGTTACGTCTTCGGCGCTGGTGCCGGCGCGGATCGGGCGCGGACGCCTCAGCGCGCCCGCGATGTCAGCCGGATGCGCTCGTCGGCGACGGCGAAGCGGCCGCAGCCTTCGTGATGCAGGGTACGGGGTGCGCGCACACCTGGCTCGCGCCAGGCATGGATCACCTCCAGGACGAACATATTGTAGCGATCCCCCCATCGCGTGTCGGCGATACGGCATTCGAGGTTGGCGAAGCACTTGGCGACCAATGGCGCGGCGACGTGTCGCGCCGGCAACGGCGTCAGGCCGAAGGCGGCGAACTTGTCCGTGGCGCGGCCCGAGCAGTTGCCGATGGCAGCCACTTGCCGGCCGAGATGCGCCTCCGGGATCGCGAGGACGCATTCGCGGGTGGGGCGCAGCGTCTCGAAACTGAGTTGCCGGCCGCTGACGATGCAGCCGACCAGAGGTGGCTCGAATTCGATCATCATGTGCCAGGACAGTGCCATCACGTTGTGCCGCCCGCGTAGCGACGTCGTCAGCAGTACGACCGACCCCGGCTTGAGCAGTTGGTACACGCGGGAGAGCGGGAAACGGCGCGGCATGCTTGCGCCAGGTCGGGCCGAACAAGGAAGGTGCTCACGGATCATACAGCGTCTACAAGGCCGAACGCTGACCCGCGCCAGAGGCGCACCTCACGCCGCCGGTCGCACCCCGCGGGCGGCGGCGATACGGTCATCTCGGAGCATATCCGGGCGTCCCTCAGCCGTGCGCCTTCATGTGAGTGGAACTCGATCAAACACTCGGGCGGCGGAGGATCGATGATGACGATTCAAGGCTTCGGCGCGATCCGTGCTACTTCGCCGCCATGGAGACCAAACCGCCCATTCCCCGAGCAGTCCTAGTCGGCATCCAGACACCGGAGGTCGATGATATCGCGCACGCGGCCAGCCTCGAGGAGCTGGCCCGCCTGGTGAAGACGCTCGGCTACGAGGTTGTGGGTTCTGTGTCGCAGCGGCGCGAAGGCACCGGCGCCGGGTCGCTGCTGGGCAGTGGCAAGTTGGCGGAACTGGCGGCACTCACGGGCGGCACCGGCATCGTTGGCTCGATGGCACCGCCGCCGAGATCCAAGGCCCGGCAGCGCTTCGACGGCGCCATCGAAGCGACCGCTAAGGTGGAACCGGAAGCCGATACCAGCCGCAAGCCCGATTTCGTGATCGTCGACCACGAGCTCTCGCCAAGTCAGATTCGCAATCTGGAACGGGCGACCGGCGCCGAGGTGCTCGACCGCACAGGCGTCATCGTCGAGATTTTCCACCGCCACGCCAACACACGCGAGGCGAAGCTGCAAGTGGAGATGGCGCGGCTGAAATACGTCGCACCCCGGCTGCGCGAATCCGCCGGCGGTGGCGGGCGGCAGCAGGGGCCTGGTGCCGGCGAGACCACACTCGATCTCGACCGCCGCAAGATCCGCGACCGCATCTCCGAGTTGAAGGCTCAGCTGGAGGCGGTGCAGCGCGACAGCGACAACCGTCGCACCGGACGGCGTGATCAGCTGCGCGTCGCGCTGGTCGGCTACACCAATGCGGGCAAATCCTCCCTGATGCGGGCACTGACTGGCAGCCAGGTGCTGGTGGAGGACAAGCTGTTCGCCACCCTCGATACCACCGTCCGCATCCTGCAGCCCGAGACGCGGCCCCGCGTGCTGGTCTCCGACACGGTCGGCTTCATCAAGCAGCTGCCACACGACCTGGTCGCGTCCTTCCGCTCCACCCTGGCGGAGGCGCTGGAAGCCTCGCTGCTGTTGTTCGTGGTCGACGCGTCGGATCCGACCTACGAGGCGCAGCTGGAGGTCAGCCGAAGCGTGTTGCGGGACATAGGCGCCGATGCCGTGCCATCGCGCCTCGTGCTGAACAAGATGGACCGGGTGGATGCCGCCCGGCGCGCTGCGCTGGCCGAGAAGCACCCGGACGCGATCATGCTATCCGCCCATGCGCCAGCGGATGTGAGCGCGCTGCGGGACACCATCATCGCCTTCTTCGAGGCGGCGATGGTCGAGGACGTGCTGCTGCTGCCCTACGCGAAGCAGGGGCTGATCGGCGAAGTGTACGACAGCGCGCGGGTGCTGTCGGAGGAGTACGACGAAACCGGCCGAGTGCTGAAGGTCCGCGGCCTGCCGGGCGCCATCACGCGGTTGCGGCGGAGCCTTGCCGCTCACTGAGCCGTGGCCAACGTGTTCCCCGCTGACGGGCCGATGATCAAACCCGGCTAAACGCGCTCACACATTTCCTGCGCTTGGCGGACACCTGGAGTTGACCCGGTTTCGTGGACACCCCGAGGCTTGAGACGGAGGTGTCGGAGATGCCGAAATTCAGGGTGCCCTACCCGCCGGAGTTCCGGCGGCAGATGGTGGAATTGGTCCGATCAGGGCGAACGCCGGAGGAGCTTTCCCGCGAGTTCGAGCTGACGGCGCAGTCGATCTGGAACTGGGTTCGACAGGCCGAGCGCGATGACGGCACCCGCAAGGACGGCGGCGTGACCACCCAGGACCTCGAGGAGCTGTCGAAGCTTCGGCGTGAGAACCATCGCCTGCGCCAGGAGCGCGACATCTTGGCAAAGGCGGCGGCCTGGTTCGCGCGGGAAAGGACCCCGAGCGGGTCTTCGAATTCATGAGCGCGCACCAGGCCGAATTCCCGATCGCCACCATCGCCCGCGTGCTGGGCGTCTCGGTGTCCGGCTTCGATGCATGGCGTAGCCGCCCAGCCTCGGCCCATGATACTGCCGATGCGGCGCTGCTGCGCCGGATCCGCACCGTGCATGCCGCCTCGCACGACACCCATGGCGCTCCCCGGGTTCACGCCGAGCTGCAGGCGGAGGGCACGGCCGTGGCCCGCAAGCGGGTGGCGCGGCTGATTCGCGAGGCGGGGCTGCGCGGCGTCTCTCTCGGCGTCGCTTCCCGACGACCACGTGGCGCGAGCCGAGCCACCGGCCCGCCAACGACCTCGCGTCGGCCGTGACTTCCGGGCCGCTGGCCCGAACAGGCTGTGGGTGGCGGACATCACCTACGTGCCGACCGCGGCGGGCTTCCTGTTCCTCGCGATCGTGCTCGATGCCTGGTTGCGCCGGATCGTCGGGTGGGTATGGCGACCGACCTGCGCACGCGCCTGGTGCTGGACGCGCTAGACATGGCGGTGACAACGAGGAAGCCCGCCGACGTGGTGCAGCACTCGTGACCTGAGCCCCGAGACCTCGTCCGGAAATGGCTAGAGTCCGGCCCAACGGAGGGACGGACGGATGAAGCGTTCAAGGTTCAGTGAACGGCGGATCATCACGATCGTGCGTGAGCAGGAGGCACCGCCGCCCTCGGAACTAAGTTCGCGCAGCGGTATGGGCGCAACTCTGAGCGCCGGCCCTGAGAGACTTTGCGGCGCAGCAAGGTGCTGCCCGCAGCGTCGCACGTTTGCGGGGTGCCCCTGCAATGCTCACGCGTCAGAATGGCGCGCTAGCAGGGGACGGGCCGGCGAGACGGCTTCACGCATCTATGGCCGAGCGCGACGGGTGTCGGCGCCCGGCGCAGCTTGTGCGAGCCAGTCTGCCCGAGTGCAGCCCTAGCCGGCGCCGCAATGGAGGTAAAAATGGGGGTTAGAAAAACCGCGGTCTGATTATTCGCTGATAAATCAACGATCTGCGAGGAAAGCTGGCGGAGAGGGTGGGATTCGAACCCACGGTACAGTTACCCGTACTTCGGTTTTCGAGACCGACCCGTTCGACCGCTCCGGCACCTCTCCGTATGCGCGTGGCCTGCGCCGCGCGCGCCCCGGTCGATGGGGAGGCGGCGATATACAGACCCGCCGCCCGCCGCGCAACGCCCGCCGCGTCCGGCCCGACGCCCAGGACCGGCCGTACGCCCCCCGGCACGCGGCCAGGTGCGCATCAAGGGACCGCGACTGCGCCGCCTCCGAAGCCACGCCCTCGCCCGTTGACGGGCAACCCGCCCCGGCGCTATACGCCCCGCTCCCAACGGCGGCACCCGTGTGCCGCCGGCGGTCGTTTTCGGGCCCAGAACCCGGCAAAGCGCCGCAATCCAGGCCGACTGACACACGAGTTCCGGGGCGACCCATGACCTATGCAGTGATCCGCACCGGCGGCAAGCAGTACCGCGTCACCCCTGACGCACTGCTGATCGTCGAAAAGCTTGAGGCCGAGCCCGGCTCGACCGTCACCTTCCACGACGTGCTCCTGGTGGGCAGCGAGGCCGGCCTGTCCGTCGGCGCGCCGACCGTCCCGGGAGCGTCCGTGACCGCGACCGTCGTCGACCAGACGCGCGGCGACAAGGTCCTGATCTTCAAGAAGCGCCGCCGCCAGAACAGCCGGCGCAAGAACGGCCACCGCCAGCACCAGACGGTGCTGAAGATCGCCGCCATCACCGCGGCATAACAGGAGCACCATCCCATGGCGCACAAAAAGGCAGGCGGCTCGTCCCGCAACGGCCGCGATTCCGCGGGCAAGCGTCTCGGCGTGAAGCTCTTCGGCGGGCAGACGGTTGCCGCCGGTTCCATCATCGTGACCCAGCGCGGCACGAAGATGATCCCGGGCACGAATGTCTACGCCGGCCGCCAGCACAGCCTGCACGCGTCGGTCTCCGGCCGCGTGAAGTTCGTCCGCAAGGCCGAGGGCCGCGTCCACGTGACGGTGGAGCCCGAGGCGCTGGCCGCCGAGTAACCGACGCACGCCAGGCGTCGTTGCAGCGGGGGCCGCGAGGCCCCCGTTCGCGTTTCAGGACCCCGAGATGAAGTTCCTCGACGAGGCCAAGGTCTATGTGAAGGCGGGCGACGGCGGCGACGGCGTCGTTGCCTTCCGGCGCGAGAAGTTCATCGAATTCGGCGGGCCGGACGGGGGCAATGGCGGCAAGGGCGGCGACGTGGTCGCCGAAGCGGTCGAGGGCCTCAACACCCTGATCGACTTCCGCTACGCGCAGCACTTCAAGGCGCGCAAGGGCGGCAACGGCGCGGGCGCGGACCGCACCGGCGCGGGATCCGACGACGTCGTGCTGAAGGTCCCCGTGGGCACCCAGATCCTGGCCGAGGACCGGGAGACGCTGCTGGCCGACCTCGACGCGCCCGGCAAGCGCGTCATCATCGCCAGGGGCGGCGATGGCGGCTTCGGCAACGCCAACTACAAGACGAGCACGAACCGCGCCCCGCGCCGCGCCGACAAGGGCTGGCCGGGGGAGGAACGCTGGCTCTGGCTGCGCCTGAAGCTCATCGCCGATGCCGGCCTGGTCGGGCTGCCCAATGCCGGCAAGTCCACCTTCCTCGCCGCCGTCTCCGCCGCGAAGCCCAAGATCGCCGACTATCCCTTCACCACGCTCCATCCACAGCTCGGCGTGGTGCGGCTCAACGCGACGGAGGAATTCGTCCTGGCCGACATCCCAGGCCTGATCGAGGGCGCGCATGAAGGCGCGGGCCTCGGCGATCGCTTCCTCGGCCATGTCGAGCGCTGCGCGGTGCTGCTGCACCTGATCGACGGCACCCAGGCGGATCCGGCCGACGCGTACCGCACCATCCGGCACGAGCTTGCGGGCTACGGCCATGGGCTGACCGACAAGCCCGAGATCGTCGCGCTCAACAAGGCGGACGCCATGACGCCGCAGGCGCGGGCGTCCCGCGTGAAGGCGCTCGAACGCGCCTGCGGGCGGCGCGTCCTGCTGATCAGCGGCGCGACGGGGGATGGCGTGCCGCAAGCGCTCCGCGCACTGGCCGATACGATCGCGGCGCATCGCCGCGGGGACTGACCCGCACCTTCGCAATCGGCGCCGGCGTCCAGCGGGCGGGCCGCGTCACTTTCGCTCCGCATCGCCCCGAAGCCTCGCGGCGCGTGGGCCACCTGCCGTGGCGCGCTACCGGAGACCCGCCGCTCGCCCTTGGCGGGTCGCGCCGCCCGCCCCGCTGCGCCGGCCTGAAGCGGGATCAGCGCACATCCCCGCTGCACAACGTGGCCGTAGCGCCGCCAGGGCGCCGCGCGCTACATTGTTCCACATGTCGACCGACCCCATGGGCGAGGAGGCGGCCCGCCGCCTGCTGAACCGCGCCGCCTACGGCCCACGGCCGGGGGAGGTCTCGACGGTTGCGCGCCTGGCGCGCCGCGACTGGATCGAAGCGCAACTCGCGACACCCCCGGGCGACGCCGCGCTCGACGCCCATCTCGCGCGCGTGACGCTGCCCATCCGCTACGTGGCCGGCCCGGGCGAGCAATTCGTCGAGGAGGAACGCCCCCTCGCCGCGCTGGCCATGACCCAGGCGCAGCGCTGGGCGCTGGGGGACACTCGCCGCCCCATCCCGTGGCCGGAGCGCGAACGCCCGCGCCTCGAGCTCATCGCGGCGACCATCGCGCGCAAGGTGCTCGCCCCGGACCAGCTGCGGGAGAGGATGGTCGAGTTCTGGCACGACCATTTCTCCGTCGCCGCGCCCGCCTCGATCCAGGTCTCGGTCTGCCTGCCGGAGCATGACGCGCGCATCCGCCGCCACGCCCTGGGCAATTTCTCCGAGCTGCTGGAGGCGATGGCGACGAGCCCGGCCATGCTCGTCTACCTCAACAACCGTTCCTCCCGCGCCGGCGCGCCGAACGAGAACTTCGCCCGCGAGCTGATGGAACTGCACACGCTCGGCGCAGCGGCCTACCACCCGCAGGCGCGCGGCTGGCGCGATGTGCCCGGTGCGGCGGAAGGCCGCCCCGCCGGCTACCACGACGGCGATGTCTGGGAAGCCGCGCGGGCCTTCACCGGGTGGACGCTCGCGGCCGGGCAGCGCGTGGACGCGGCGCAGGTTCTGCCGCCCTCCGGCGCCTTCGCCTATGTCGAACGCTGGCACGACGGCTACCAGAAGCGCGTGCTCGCGCGGGAACTGCCACCCTTCGCGCCGGCCATGGCGCATGGCCAGGCGGTGCTCGCCGCCTGCGCCGCCCATCCTGCCACCGCGCGCCATCTCGCCACGAAGCTCGCGCGCTTCCTGGTGGGGGAGGCACCGCCGCCCGCGGCGATCGCACGCGCGGACGCAGCCCTGCTCCGCCATCGCGAAGCGCCCGACCAGATCGCGCGCGCCGTCGCCGCATTGCTCGACGGGCCGGAGACGACGGACACGGCGCTCGGCCGGACGCGCCGCCCGCTCGACGCGGTGGCTGCGGCCGCGCGCGGCCTCGCCATCCCGATCCTGCCGAAGCAGTCGCTCTTCGAGGAGATGGGCCGCGCCGGCCAGGCGCTCTTCGCCTGGCCAGCGCCGGACGGGCAGCCGGTCGATGCGGCGCCCTATCTAGGTGCCGGGGCGCTGCGCGCGCGCTGGACGCTGCTGCTCGGCCTCGCGCAGGATTGGTGGCGCACGGGCGGATCGCCCCTTGCGGACGCCCTGGTCGGCCAGCCCGCGCTGCGCGCCGCGCGAACCCTCGCCGCGCCGCTGCTCGGCCC
>NZ_JACADQ010000107.1 GCF_016106015.1 Neoroseomonas rubea | reverse complement strand
GCCTGGCGCGGCGGCGAGCTTGCCACGCGCGGCTTCTGGCCGCGGCGGCTGACGCCGGCCGAGATCGCCGCGCTGGACGCCGCGCTGGCCGAGGTGAAGGCCGCCGGCCGCGCGCCACCGGCGATTGCGCGCGAGCATTTTTCCATCCCCGCGCTGGCGCCGCTTCTGGCCGAGGTGACGCGCGAATTGGAAGACGGCGCGGGCGTGGTGCGCCTGTCGGGCCTGCCGGTGGAACGGCTGTCGCGTGACGACCTGCGCACGCTGTTCTGGGGGCTGTGCGCCAATATCGGCACGCCGCTGTTCCAGAACACGACCGGCGAGGTGCTGGCCGAGGTGAAGGACGAGACCGGCGCGGGGATCGCGGTGACCGGCGGCGGCGCGGGGCCGGTGCCCTCGGCGCGCGCGCGGTCGCGCTCCACCGGGCCGCTGCGCTTCCACACCGACAAATGCGACCTGCTGGCGTTGCTGTGCGCGTCGAACGGCATCGAGGGCGGCGTGTCGCGCGTCGTCTCCACCATCGCCATCCATGACGAGATGGCGCGCCGCCGGCCCGACCTGCTCGCGGTGCTGTATGAGGATTTCTTCCGCATGCGCCCGGCGGATGAGGAAGGGGTTGGGCATTCTGACCGCGTGTTCCGGATGCCGGTGTTTGCGCGCGGTCCGGAGGGCGCGTTCACCAGCCAGTATTCGCGCACCTATGTCGAGATGGCGCATGCCGAGCCGGGCGTACCGCCCCTGCGCGCGGCGCAAATCGAGGCGATGGACATGCTCGCCGCCCTCGCTGACGAGTTATGCGCGGAGGCGCCCTTCACGCCGGGGGACATCCAGCTGCTGAACCAGCACACGACCTATCACGGGCGCACGGCCTATGCGGACGATGCGGCGTCGGGTGCGCATCGCGTGCTGCTGCGCATCTGGCTGGCGACGCCGTTCAGCCGGGCGCTGCCGGAGGGGCATCGGGTGCAGTGGGGGGCGGTGGAGGCGGGGGCGCTGCGGGGTGGGGCGATTTTGGGAAGGAGTGCGGTGGCGGCGTGAGGCGCCGTCAGGGCATCTGCTGGCGGGGCAGGGCTTGCTGCTGCGGCTGCACCCCTCCGGCTTGCTTCGGCACGAGTTTTTCGACCAATCGCCGCAGGTCCGCGGGCGTCGTGTGACCTGCGATGACCTCGTGGTAGCCGACGCCCGCGCGACGAAGGGCCTCTTTCTTGACCGCGTCGCGTGCGGCCGCGGTGCCCTGGTGATGTCCGGAGCCCTGATATTCGATGGCGTGACGGGGGAGGCACTCCTCATCGATCAGGAGCAGGTCCACGCGCTTCGCATTGATGCAGGCGAAGGCCGCCGTGTCGTTGCTGCGAAGAACCTCGCCCAGGGAGACCTGTGCCATGACCTGCCACGTCGGATTGCAGCTCTCCACGCAGCGTTCGAGTTCACGCAGCACGCGCGCCTCGCTCTTGTTGAGCAGCGGCTGGGGGGTGAAGGCGGCGCCCATGACGATGCGCAGCTGGTCGGCCGCATCGGTGAGCCGCGGTGCAGGCGGGCTTCCTGAGAATGTCGGTGCAAGTCTGATTGGTTCGCGCACGCCGTTGCGCTCAACGATGCGCGAGGCGTTGCGCCGCCGCCAGGCTTCCCGGCGGAGCCTGGACAGAAACCGTTCGATGCCGATTCCCACACCGATCCCAACGAGCCAGATGGCGATCGGCAGAACGGGGTTCTTGAGGAACGGAGCCAAGTCCTGCGACATAGATGAAGGTTAATCGAGCGGCGCCCCGCGCGGGTAGTGCTGTCGCGGCTTACCCACCCCACGCCGCCGGATGCGTCCCGAGCGGCACCGCCGGCAGTGCCCAATGCGCCGGCGTGCCCGACATTCCCGCGCTTTGCCGCACCGCCGTCATTCGCCCAAAGCCGCTCGCACTGTCCTCGAGGAACGGCGTGACATCGAAAATCCCCGGTGCGGCGAGCCCGCCCTCGACCCGCCCCAGCCGCTTGATCCATTCCCCCGTGCCGGCGAGCGCGACGCGCACGAGCCACGACCCGCCTTCCTCCGCCCGCCGCAGCAGCGCCGCCATCGCCCCGAAGGCCAGCAGGTAGCCCGAGGCATGATCGAGCGCCTGGCAGGGCAGGGGCTTCGGCTTGTCTTCGCCGGCCGCGTCGCGTTCCGCGTCGTTGATGCCGTTCGCGTTCTGCACCAGGGAATCGAAGCCGCGCCGCCCCGCCCACGGGCCGAGATGCCCCCAGGCGGAAAGCGAGACGCAGACGATCCCCGGCCTCAGCGCCGCGAGCGCTTCCGGCGCGAAGCCGTGCCCGGCGATCGCGCCTGGCCGGTAGCCTTGCAGGAACACATCGGCGCCTGAAGCGAGCCCGCGCAGCGTTGCGCGGTCGGCCTCCGCCCGCAGGTCGAGTGCTGCGCAGCGCTTGCCGCGCCCCGTGTCCATCACCAGCGCGGGGATGGAGGGCAGATGCGGGCCGGTGATGTGCAGCACCTCCGCGCCGTGGGCGGCCAGCGTCCGCCCGGCGACGGGGCCGGCGATGACGCGCGTGAGGTCCAGCACGCGGAGGCCCTGCAAGGGCCGCGCGGCAAGCGGCGGCAGGGGCGTGGGCGGGGCATCGCCGATGCGTTCCAGCACCAGCGCGGGTAGCGACGCGGCGGCGGCGCCGGCCGGGTGCGCGGCCCATTCGTCGAGCGCGCGCGTCATGGTCGCGACTCCGCCGGCCTCGTAGATCGCGGTCTCGGCCGCTTCGGCCTGCCAGGATTGCAGCGCCGCCGTCACCGCCGCGCGGTCGTAGTCGCAGCCGAGCACGCGGAGGACGGCGTCGCGATGATGCGGCAGGTTGGTGTGCAGCCGCAGCCAGCGCCCGTCCCCGCAGCGATGCAGGCCGGCGATGCGGTCCCAGCCTTCATGCACCTCGGCGCCGTCGATGCGCAGGTGGTGTTCTGAGCGGAACTCGGCGAGCGCATGGGCGATGTCGACGGCAACCCGCTGCGCGCCGCCGCCGCGCGCGGCGTGGATGGCGGCCGCCGCCGCGCCGGTCGCGCCGATGCTCGCCAGCGCCGATGTGCCGACGGCGAAGGTCGAGGGCATCAGCGGGTCGGCGCCGGCGAGCGTGGTCTCGGGGCGCAGGGAAGCGGCCAGGCCGGCCTGGCGCCAGAGCGCATCGAGGGCGGCGTCGGGGGAGGTGGTCATGGCCGCAGGCTCGCCTGGGGCCGCGCCATGGTCCAGCCCGTTCAGCGGGAGATGGCGCAGCGCATCGTCGCCGCCCGGTCCGTGCCGGCGTCGTCCTGCACTGCCGTGATGCCGGGCGCGCGGACGAGGCCCGCGGCATCCGGCGCGGAACGGTCGCGCCGATGACGGCGAACGGCACGCCGGTCGATGCCGCGGCGCGCTTCGTGGCGCTGGCGAGACGGCGCGCCTCCGCTTGCCCCCCGGCGAAGCGCGCGCGGACGAAGGCGCCGCGCGGTCGCTCCGCTATCCCCACATCTTCTCGATCTCGCCCGCCCGCGCATCGATCGCCATGCGGCGCTTCACCTTCATCGTCGGCGTCAGCAGGCCGTTGTCGATGGTGAAGGGCTCGGTCGCGGTGAAGTGGCGGATGCGCTCGATCGTCGGCAGCTTGGCGTTCACGCGGCGCACCGCCTCGCCGATCTTCGCCTCCATCCCTTCCGTCGGGACGATGAGGGCGACGAGCGCCGGCCGGCCTTCGCCCGCGACCAGCGCCTGGTGGACCTCGGGTTCGGCCATCAGCAGGCTTTCCACCTTGGCGGGGCTGACCATGTCGCCGCCCAGCGTCTTGATGAAGTCCCGCTTGCGGTCGGTGATGCGCAGATAGCCATCCTCGATCACGCCGACATCGCCGGTGTGCAGCCAGTGCTCTGTCTCGCCGGGCGGGGGCTTCAGCGCGGCCTCGGTTGCCTCCGGGTTGTTCCAGTAGCCGGTCATGACGAGCTCGCCGCGGATCAGCACCTCCCCATCCTCGGCGATGCGGCATTCGACGCCCAGCAGGGGCGGGCCGACCGTGTGGCGGCGGTTGCCCCAGGGCAGGTTGACGCTGACGACGGGGCCGGCCTCGGTCTGGCCGTATCCCTGCAGAACCGGAAGCCCGAGCGCCATGAAGAAGCCCGAGAGGTCCGGATCGAGCCGCGCCCCGCCCGAGACCAGCGCCTGGACCCGCCCGCCGAAGCGCGCGCGCACCTTCTCCCGCACCAGCTTCTCCAGCACCGCGTCCTGGACGCGGTCGAGCAGGCTGAGCGGCGGCCCGTCCATCCGGCGCAGGCCGAGCGCCAGCGCGCGGTCGAACAGGCCGCGCTTGAAGGCGCTCTCCTTCTCGAGCCCCGCCAGGATGCGCCCGCGCAGCACCTCGAACAGCCGGGGCACGGCGGTGACGACGGCGGGCTGGATTTCCGCGAATTCGTGCGACAGCCGGTCGGCGCCGCGCGAATAGACCACCTCCATCCCGATCGAGGGCAGCAGGAAGCCGCCCACCGTGTGCTCGTAGGAATGCGACAGCGGCAGGAAGGACAAATACGGCTTGCCGTCGAGATCGAGCCGCTTGGCGAGCGGCAGCACCCCCGCGCGGTTGGCGAGCAGCGCCCGATGCGGAAGCATCACCCCCTTGGGCAGCCCCCCGGTGCCGGAGGTGTAGATCAGGCAGGCGAGGCTGTCGGGCGGGGCGGCGGCGGCTTCCGCGTGCAGGGCCGCGACGTCGCCTAGCGTGGCGAGCGCCTCCTCCCACCGATGCCCGGCCATGCCCGCGGCTTCGGGCGGGTCCTCGATGCAGACCAGCAGGTCGAGCCCGCCGGCCAGGGCGGCACCTTCCAGGACCTTCTCGGCCAGTTTCCGGCTCGAGACGATGGCCGCCCGCGCCCCGGAATCGCGCAGGATATGCGCGTGGTCCGCGGCGAGGTTCGTCGTGTAGGTCGGCACGGTGATGGCGCCGACCGCCATGATGGCGGTGTCGGCGATGGGGAATTCGGGCCGGTTCTCGCTGACCAGCATGACCCGGTCCCCCGGCCCGACGCCCCGGGCGCGCAGGAAGGCCGCGACCGAGGCGACCTGGGTCGCGAATTCGCCCCAGCGCAGGCTGCGCCAGGCGCCACCCTGCCAGTGGCGGAACAGTGGCCGGTCCGCCCAGTCCGCCGCGCGCGCCAGCATCATCGCCGGCAGCGTGGGCCAGCCTCCCGCCGAATAGGGCATGGGTCCCCCGTGAACGTCCCCGTCCGGCCATGTAGGCGGCGCACGCACGCTTGGCCAAGTCCCCGATCGGTCTATATGGGCTGCGTGATCAATCCGCCGCTCCCCGCCCCCGCCCGCGCCCCCCTCGATGCCGCCGCCGCCGAGGCCGCGCTGCCCATCTGGGACCTCTCCGACCTCTATGCCGGGCCGGAGGATCCGCGGCTGGCCGCCGATCTCGACCGGGTCGAGGCCGAGGCCCGCGCCTTCGAGCAGCGCCTGTCCGGGCGCCTCGCGGCCCTGTCGGGCGACGCGCTGGCCCAGGCCATCGCGGATTACGAGCGGATGTGGGAGGCGCTCGGCCGCGTCACCTCCTTCGCCGGGCTCGTATTCGCCGGGGATGCCGAGGACGCGGCGAATGGCCGCTTCTACCAGACGACGCAGGAGAGGGTGACGCTGATCTCCTCCCACCTGCTGTTCTTCACGCTGGAGATCAACCGGCTCGAGGATGCCGCGCTGGAAGCCAAGGTCGGCGGGTCGGCCGCGGCGTCCCGCTGGCGCCCCTGGCTGCGCGACCTGCGCGTGTTCCGCCCGCACCAATTGTCGGACGAGGCGGAGAAGCTGCTGCACGAGAAGGAGGTCGCGGGCCGTTCCGCCTGGACGCGCCTGTTCGACGAGACGATCGCGACGATGCGCGTGAAGGTGGGGGAGGAGGAGCTGACCGTCTCCGCCGCGCTGAACCGCCTGTCCGACCGCGACCGCGCGAAGCGGCAGGCGGCGGCGGCGGGTGTCTCGGCGGCCTTCGGGGACCGGTCGCGGCTGTTCGCGCTGATCACGAACACGCTCGCGAAGGACAAGGAGATCGAGGACAAGTGGCGCCACTATCCGCGCCCGGGGTCCTACCGCAACCGCTCCAACATGGTCGAGGACGAGGTCGTGGACGCGCTCGTCTCCGCCGTCCGCGCCTCCTACGCCCGGTTGTCGCATCGCTACTACGGGATGAAGGCGAAGTGGCTCGGCCTGCCGAAGTTGCAGCACTGGGACCGCAACGCGCCGCTGCCGGAGGAGGATGACCGCCTCATTCCCTGGCCCGAGGCCGTCGATCGCGTGCTGACGTCCTACGCCGCCTTCAGCCCGGAACTCGCTGCGGTGGGCAAGCGCTTCTTCGACAAGCCCTGGATCGACGCCGCGCTGCGGCCGGGCAAGGCGTCCGGCGCCTTCGCGCACCCGACCGTGCCCTCCGCGCATCCCTATCTGCTGCTGAACTACCACGGCAAGGCGCGGGACGTGATGACGCTCGCGCACGAACTGGGCCATGGCGTGCACCAGATCCTCGCCGGCGGGCAGGGCTACCTGATGTCCTCCACGCCGCTGACGCTCGCCGAGACCGCGTCGGTGTTCGGGGAGATGCTGACCTTCCGCGCCGTGCTCGATGCCGAGACCGACCCGCGCCGCCGCCGCGGCATGCTCGCCGGCAAGGTCGAGGACATGCTGAACACGGTGGTCCGCCAGATCGCCTTCTACCGCTTCGAGACGCTGCTGCACGACGAGCGCCGCAAGGGCGAGATCTCCACGGAACGCCTGGCCGAGCTGTGGATGCAGGTGCAGACGGAAAGCCTCGGCCCGGCCTTCGAGTTCACGCCCGACTACGGCGTCTACTGGGCCTATATCCCGCACTTCGTGCACTCGCCCTTCTACGTCTACGCCTACGCCTTCGGGGATTGCCTGGTGAACGCGCTGTACGGCGTCTATCGCGACGGCTCGGTGCCGGGCTTCGAGGGCAAGTACCTGGACATGCTGCGCGCGGGCGGGACCAAGCGGCACAAGGAACTGCTGGCGCCCTTCGGCCTGAACGCCGCGGACCCGGCCTTCTGGACCAAGGGGCTCGACGTGATCTCCGGCTTCATCGATGAACTGGAGCGCGCCGATGGCTGACCGGGAAGGCAGCACGATCTTCGGGGAGGCGCGGCGCATGCTGCGCACCTCCGGCGCCGTGACCGGCATCGCCGCGCGCTACGCGGGCAAGCGCCTGTTCGGCGTGAAGGGCAATGAGGCCGCGCATGCGGAGGACCTCAAGGCCGTCCTCGGCGGGCTCAAGGGCCCGATGATGAAGGTCGCGCAGTTCCTCTCGACCGTGCCGGACGCGCTGCCGCCGGAATACGCGAAGGAACTGGCCACGCTGCAGGCCAATGCCCCGCCCATGGGCTGGCCCTTCGTGCGCCGGCGCATGGCGAGCGAACTCGGCCCCGCCTGGGAATCCCGCTTCGCGAATTTCGAGCGCGAGGCCGCCGCCGCCGCCTCGCTCGGCCAGGTGCATCGCGCGACGCTGCATGACGGCACGCGGGTGGCCTGCAAGCTGCAATACCCCGACATGGCGTCGGTGGTGGAAGCGGACCTGCGCCAGTTGAAGATGGCCATGGCGATCTATCGCCGCATGGACAGCACGCTGGAGAACGAGGAAGCGTATCTGGAACTCTCCGAGCGGCTGCGCGAGGAGCTCGACTACCTGCGGGAAGCCGCGCAGCAGAAGCTCTACGCCAAGATGCTGCAGGGCGTTCCCGGCGTGCGCGTGCCCACGCCCATCGAGAGCCTCTGCACGAAGCGCCTGCTGACCATGACCTGGCTCGATGGCCGCGCCATCCAGGCGCGCATCGACGAGGACCCGCCGGAGGAGGAACGCGCCGCCTACGCCCGCGCGCTGTTCCGCGCCTGGTACGTGCCGCTGTACGGCTATGGCGTGATCCATGGCGACCCGCATCTGGGCAACTACCAGGTGCGGTCGGACGCGCCGGAGAATGGCGGCTGGGGGATCAACCTGCTGGATTTCGGGGTGGTGCGGATTTTTCCCCCCACCTTCATCGGCGGCGTGATCATGCTCTACGAGGCGATCCGCGACGACGATTTCGACAAGGCCGCCGCGGCCTACGACATTTGGGGCTTCCGCAATCTCAAGCGGGAGACGATGGAGGTCCTGAACATCTGGGCGAAGTTCCTCTACGAGCCGCTGCTCGACGCCCGGGTGCGCCCGATCCAGGTGAACGACGACCCGCAATACGGCCGCAAGATCGCCGAGGAGGTCCATGCGGGCCTCAAGCGGACGGGGGGCGTGCGCGTGCCGCGGGAATTCCCGCTGATGGACCGCGCGGCGATCGGGCTGGGCTCGGTGTTCCTGCGGCTCGGCGCGAAGCTGAACTGGCACGACCTGTTCCAGGAACTGATCCAGGGCTTCGACACGGATGTGCTGGCCCAGCGCCAGCGCGTCGCGCTGGCCGAGGCGGGACTGCCGGACCCGCACCCGCCGGGCTGAAGGCGGGGGCGGGGCCGCAATCGATGCGTGGCAGACACGCTTGCGCCCCATCTGGCGGGCCGCACGTCGCCCCGCCTTGAAATTCCCGCATCCGCCCCCTGCTTGACGCGGCCGGCTGGCGCCCGCTCGGGTGCCGGTCGTTTCATCGTGCGGGCGCTGGACACCCCGGCGCCCAGGGGCTAGGTGCGCCCGTTCCTGTGGCGCGTGGGGGAGTATCCCGGATGCGTGTGGCGGTGTTGAAGGAGCGGCGGAGCGGGGAAACCCGCGTCGCGGCGACGCCCGAGACGGTCAAGAAGTATGTCGGCCTGGGGCTGGAGGTCGCGGTGGAATCGGGGGCGGGACTCGCCTCCGGCATCATCGACGCCGCCTATGCCGAGGCGGGGGCGACCATCGCCGCCGATGCCGCTGGCGCGCTTGCTGGCGCGGGCATCGTGCTGGTGGTGCGCGCGCCGGAGGCCGAGCTGCCGCGCGGCGCGCTGCTGATCGGCACGCTCGGCGCCGATGCGGCCGCGGCGGCCGCCTATGCCGCGGCGGGCGTGGATGCCTGCTCCATGGAACTCCTGCCGCGCATCACCCGCGCGCAGTCGATGGACGTGCTGTCCTCCCAGGCCAACCTCGCGGGCTACCGCGCGGTGATCGAAGGCGCGGGCGCCTACGACAAGGGCTTCCCGATGATGATGACGGCGGCCGGCACCGTGCCCGCCGCCAACGTCTTCATCATGGGCGCCGGCGTGGCGGGGCTGCAGGCGATCGCGACGGCGCGCCGCCTCGGCGGCCGCGTCTCGGCGACCGATGTCCGCCCCGCGGCGAAGGAGGAGATCAAGTCGCTGGGTGCGACCTTCGTCGGCTACGAGGACGAGGAGAGCAAGGCGGCGCAGACGGCGGGCGGCTACGCCAAGCAGCTGAGCGCCGAGTTCTACGCCAAGCAGGCGGAAGTGGTCGCCGCGCACATCGCCAAGCAGGATGTCGTGGTCTGCACCGCGCTGGTGCAGGGCCGCAAGGCGCCGACGCTGGTGACGGAAGCGATGGTCGCCTCGATGAAGCCGGGCTCGGTCATCGTGGACATCGCCGCCGATGCGGGCGGGAACTGCGCGGCAACGAAGCCGGGTGAACTCGTCGTGACGGCGAACGGGGTGAAGATCCTGGGCTTCACCAATTGGCCGGGGCGCCTGCCGGCGGCCTCCTCCGCGCTCTATGCGCGCAACCTCCTCACCTTCCTGACCACCTTCTGGGACAAGGAAGCCAAGGCGCCGAAGCTGCCGGAGGAGGACGATATCGTGAAGGGTGTCGCGCTGACGCGCTGCGGCGCCGTGGTCCACCCGCTGATGAAGCCGGCGGCGTAAGGGGGAACAGCGATGAACGCGACGGAACTCGCCAACCAGGCCACCGCTGCCGCGCAGCGCGCCCTCGAACTCGCCGAGGCTGCGCGCCGCGCCGCCGAGGCCGCGGCCCCGGTCGCCGCGGCGGCCGAGCCCTTCCTGTACCTGCTGACGATCTTCCTGCTGGCCTGCTTCGTCGGCTACCACGTGGTGTGGAACGTCACCCCGGCGCTGCATTCGCCGCTGATGGGCGTGACCAACGCCATCTCCTCGGTGATCGTGGTGGGCGCGATCCTGGCCGCCGGCATGGCGGACAGCACGCTCGCGCGCATCTTCGGCTTCCTGGCCGTGACGCTCGCCGCGGTGAACATCTTCGGCGGCTTCATGGTGACCAGGCGCATGCTCGCCATGTTCAAGAAGAAGGGGAGCTAAGCCGATGGGCACGACGCTCTCGACCCTGGCCTACCTGGTCGCCTCGGTCCTCTTCATTCTCGCGCTGCGCGGGCTCTCGCACCCCGAGACCAGCCGCCAGGGTAACATGTACGGCATGATCGGGATGGGCATCGCCATCCTGGCCACGCTGTTCAAGCCTGGCATCGGCTTTGGCGGCGTGACGCTGGTGGTGGTGGGGCTGGCGATCGGCGGCACGATCGGCACCATCCTCGCCCAGCGCATCCAGATGACGGCGCTGCCGCAGCTGGTCGCGGCCTTCCACTCGCTGGTCGGCATGGCGGCGGTGTTCGTCGCGGCGGCGGCCTTCTACGCGCCGGAATCCTTCGGCATCGGCACGCGCGGCAACATCAAGGCCGCGTCGCTGATCGAGATGTCGCTGGGGCTTGCGATCGGCGCCATCACCTTCTCGGGCTCGGTCATCGCCTTCGCCAAGCTGGCGGGGAAGATGTCGGGCGCGCCGATCATCTTCAACGGGCAGCATTGGCTGAACCTCGGCCTGGGCATCCTGCTCGTCGTGCTGATCATCCTGTTCGTGGTCACCGGCTCGGGCTTCCTGTTCTGGCTGATCGCGATCCTGTCCTTCGCGCTGGGCTTCCTGCTGATCATCCCGATCGGCGGGGCGGACATGCCGGTCGTCGTGTCCATGCTGAACAGCTACTCGGGCTGGGCGGCGGCGGGCATCGGCTTCACCATCGGCAACCTGCTGCTGATCGTGACCGGCGCGCTGGTCGGCGCCTCGGGTGCGATCCTGTCCTACATCATGTGCAAGGGCATGAACCGCAGCATCCTCAACGTGCTGCTGGGTGGCTTCGGCTCGGAAGGCGGCGTGGTCGCCGCGGGCGGCGACGTGGACCGCCCGCCGGTCAAGGCCGGTTCGCCGGAAGACGCCGCCTACATGATGAAGAACGCGCAGAAGATCATCGTCGTGCCGGGCTACGGCATGGCGGTGGCGCAGGCGCAGCAGGTGCTCCGCGAAATGGCGGACCTGCTGAAGAAGGAAGGGGCGGAGATCAAGTACGCGATCCACCCCGTCGCAGGCCGCATGCCCGGGCACATGAACGTGCTGCTGGCCGAAGCCAACGTGCCCTACGACGAGGTCTTCGAGCTCGAGGAGATCAATCCCGAGTTCGCCGACGCCGACGTGGCCTTCGTGATCGGCGCCAACGACGTGACCAACCCGGCGGCCAAGACGGACAAGTCGTCCGCCATCTACGGCATGCCGATCCTGGATGTGGAACGCGCCAAGACGGTGTTCTTCATCAAGCGCGGCATGGCCTCGGGCTATGCCGGCGTGGAGAACGAGCTGTTCTTCCGCCCGAACACGATGATGCTGTTCGGCGACGCGAAGAAGGTGACGCAGGAAATCGTGCAGGCGCTGCAGCGGTAGCGCCTGCCGGACATCCTTGGCTGGCAAGGGGGGGCGGCGCCGCACGGGGCCGCCCCCTTCGCTTTTGGCGCGGCCGCGGCCCATCCGCTGCGCCCACTCCAGGACGGAATCGGAAGTGTCTACGT
>NZ_JACADQ010000106.1 GCF_016106015.1 Neoroseomonas rubea | reverse complement strand
GGGGCGCGGCGGCGCGGCGCTCGGGGGCGGCGGCGCGCCCTCGGCCGCAGGCGCGACAGGCTCCGGCGCCTCGACCGGCACGGTCTGCGCCAGGGCGGGAAGGACGAGGAAAAGCAGGAGGGCGGAAAGCCACCGGAGACGATTCATGCCGGCAGGGACCCCAAGGCGCCGGTCGCGGTCAAGCCACGGCCCCCGGTTGCGGGGCGAGCCGCCCGGGTCCAGCATCGCAGCGCAGCATGAACGCCTCCCCTTCCGTCTGGACCGTGATGCTCGCCCTGCTCGGCACGCATCTGGCCGGGATGGGGGTGTTCCTCGCAGTCCCCGTCCTGGCCCCGGCGATAGCGGCCGAAGCGGGCATTCCTGCGGCACTGGCCGGGGTTCATACCGCCTTGGTCTATGCCGGGGCATTGGTCTCGGGGCCGCTCGCCGGCGCCTTCATCCGGCGCTTCGGGGCGATCCGGGTGCTCCAGGCCGGGCTGGTCTTCTGCGGGCTGGCGGTGGCTCTGGCGGTCATTCCGCATCCGGTGGCGCTGGCGGCCTCGGCGCTGGCCTGCGGGCTGGGGCATGGGCCGGTGACGCCGGCGGGCAGCCACCTGCTGGCGCAGAAGGCGCCGCCCAACCGGCGGGCGCTGATCTTCAGCCTCAAGCAATGCGGGGTGCCGGCCGGGGCGATGCTGATCGCGGCCGTCACGCCGCTGATCGCGGAGGCCTATGGCTGGCGGGCGGGAATCCTCTCGGTCGCGGCCTTCCTGGCGGCCTCGGCCGTGGTGCTCCAACCGTTGCGCCGGCCGCTCGATGCGGAACGGGACCGGTCCGCGGCACTGGGCGACCTGCGTGCAGCGTGGCGCGCGGCGCTGGGCAGCCTGTCCATCCTGCGGGAGGTGCCGGTGCTGCGGCGGATGACGGCGATGTCGGCGCTGTATGGCATCTCCCAGTTCTGCTTCTCCTCCTTCTTCGTGGTGTTCCAGGTGGAAGCGCTCGGCGTGCCGCTGACCGAGGCCGGGTTCCGCCTGGCGATGGCGCAGGCGGCGGGCGTCTTCGGGCGCGTCTTCTGGGGGCTGGTGGCGGACCGGATCGGGGCCGGGCCGGTGCTGACGGGGCTTGGGGTGGCGGCGGCGGCCTCGGGGCTCGCGCTGCTGCTGGCCGGGCCCGACTGGCCGGGCTTCATCCTGACACTGGCGGGGATGGGCATGGGCGCGACGGCGATCGGCTGGAACGGGGTGTTCCTGGCCGAGACGGCGCGGCTCGCGCCCCCCGGCCAGGTGGGGGCCACCACGGCCGCGACGGGCTTCGTCTTCGGCGCCTGCATGCTGGTCGGTCCGCCGCTGTTCTCGGTGATGGTGCAGGCGAGCGGCGGCTACGCGCTGGGCTTCGGCCTGTGCGTCGTGACGGCCCTGGTCGGCGCAGCCCTGGTGCGCGGCGCCGGGGGTGTTGCCAGGGCGTGAAACCGGGCTAGGTGAGCAGCATGATCACCTTCCTCACCATCCTCGTCGGGCTGGCGATGCTGGCGACCCTCGGGGTGCTGCTCGCCGGCGTGCTCGGCATGGCCGGCGGCAGCGGCGATTCAGGCCGGGCGAACCGGCTGATGCGCTGGCGCATCGGGCTGCAGTTCCTCGCCCTCGGGCTTTTCGCGCTGCTGCTGCTGCTGCTGAAACGCTAGCGGCGCCGAACTTGCCGCCACCGGGCGGCCCCCGTATTTTCCGCCCCCTGCGCGCGGCCGGCCCGCGCGCCCCATCCGGAAGGCACACGGTCGAACAATGAAGGTCCTGGTCCCCGTCAAGCGGGTGGTCGACTACAACGTGAAGGTTCGCGTGAAGGCGGACGGCACGGGCGTCGAGACCGCGAACGTCAAGATGTCGATGAACCCCTTCGACGAGATCGCGGTCGAGGAAGCCGTGCGCCTGAAGGAGAAGGGCGTCGCGACGGAGATCGTCGCCGTCTCGGCGGGCCCCTCCGCCGCGCAGGAGCAGATCCGCACCGCGCTCGCCATGGGGGCCGACCGCGGCATCCTCGTCGAGCATGACGGCGTGCTGGAACCGCTCGCGGTCGCGAAGATCCTCAAGGCGATCGTCGCCAAGGAAGGGCCGGCGCTGGTCATCCTCGGCAAGCAGGCGATCGACGACGACATGAACGCGACGGGGCAGATGCTCGCCGCGCTGCTCGGCTGGGGCCAGGGCACCTTCGCCTCCAAGATCGAGAAGGATGGCGAGGCGCTGAAGGTGACGCGCGAGGTCGATGGCGGCCTCGAGACCGTCTCGCTCAAGCTGCCCGCGATCGTGACGACGGACCTGCGGCTGAACGAGCCGCGCTACGCGTCGCTGCCGAACATCATGAAGGCGCGCAAGAAGCCGATCGAGACGGTGAAGCCGGCCGATCTCGGCGTCGATGTCACGCCGCGGCTGACCGTGGTGAAGGTGGAGGAACCGCCGAAGCGCCAGGCGGGCCGCAAGGTCGGCTCGGTCGAGGAACTGGTGGCGGCGCTGCGCAACGAAGCGAAGGTGATCTGACCATGGCCGTGCTCGTTCTCGCCGACCACAAGGATGGCGCGCTGACCCAGCCGACGCGGTCCACCGTCGCCGCCGCGCAGAAGCTCGGCGAGGTGCATGTGCTGGTGGCCGGCGAAGGTGCCGCCGCCGCCGCGCCGGCGGCCGCGAAGCTGCCCGGCGTGGCCAAGGTGCTGACCGCCGAGGGCGGGCCCGCGCTGGCCGAGCCGATGGCCGCGCTGATCGTCGCCCTCGCGCCGGGCTATTCGCATCTGCTCGCCCCGGCATCGGCGGCGGGCAAGAACGTGATGCCGCGCGCCGCCGCGCTGCTCGACGTGCAGATCCTGTCGGACATCGCCGATGTGGTCGATGCCGACACCTTCGTCCGCCCGATCTATGCGGGCAATGCGATGGCGACGGTGAAGTCGTCCGACACGAAGAAGGTGATCACGGTGCGTGCCGCCTCCTTCGACCCGGTGCCGGCCGAGGGTGGGTCCGCGCCGATCGAGGCTGCGCCGGCCGCCGCCGATCCGGGGCTTTCGACCTTCCTGGGTTCGGAGATCGTGAAGTCCGAGCGGCCGGAGCTGACGGCCGCGCGCATCGTCGTCTCCGGCGGCCGTGCGATGGCCAGTGCGGAGAACTTCGCCATCATCGAGAAGGTGGCCGACAAGCTCGGTGCCGCCGTGGGCGCTTCCCGCGCCGCCGTCGATGCCGGCTATGCGCCGAACGACATGCAGGTCGGCCAGACCGGCAAGATCGTGGCACCCGACCTGTACATCGCCGTCGGCATCTCCGGTGCGATCCAGCACCTGGCGGGGATGAAGGACAGCAAGGTGATCGTCGCCATCAACAAGGACGAGGAGGCGCCGATCTTCCAGGTCGCCGACTACGGCCTGGTGGCCGACCTGTTCAAGGCGGTCCCTGAGCTCGAGGCCGAGCTGTCAAAGTGACGCAGCCCCCCGCGGCCTTGCTTGCGGAATGACAAAGAAGGTTGGGGGGTACGGGGGGAAGTTCTCTTCCCCCCGTTTTTCTTTTTCCCGCTGTTGAGGAGGCCGTGATGGCTGAAATCGCGAAGGTCGGTGTCATCGGTGCCGGCCTGATGGGCAACGGCATCGCCCATGTGGCGGCGCTTTCCGGGCTGTCCGTGGTGCTGATGGATGTCAGCCAGCCTGCGCTGGACAAGGCCTTGGCGACCATGTCCGGCAACATGGACCGGCAGGTGAAGAAGGCGATCATCACGGCCGAGGACAAGGCCGCCGCGCTGGCGCGCATCGCGACCGCCACGACGAATGACGGCTTCGCCGACTGCGACATCGTGATCGAGGCGGCGACGGAGAACGAGGAGATCAAGAAGAAGATCTTTGGCGCCCTCTGCCCGGTGCTGAAGCCGACTGCGATCCTGGCGTCGAACACGTCGTCGATCCCCATCACGCGTCTCGCCGCGGCGACCGACCGTCCGCAGCGCTTCATAGGCATGCATTTCTTCAACCCCGTGCCGATGATGAAGCTGGTCGAGATCATCCGCGGGCTCGCCACCGACGACGCGACGGCGGCGGCGGTCGAGGCGCTGGCCAAGCGCATGGGCAAGGCCCCGGTGGCGGCGGGCGACTGGCCGGGCTTCGTGGTGAACCGCGTGCTCTGCCCGATGCTGAACGAGGCGATCCAGGCGCTGATGGAAGGTGTCGGCGATGTGCGCGCGATCGACGAGGGCATGAAGCTCGGCGCCAACCATCCGATGGGGCCGCTGGAGCTTGCCGACTTCGTGGGCCTCGACACGCTGCTCAGCGTGATGAAGGTGCTGCATGAGGGGCTGGGCGACCCGAAGTACCGCCCTTCCCCGCTGCTGGCGAAGTATGTCGAGGCGGGGTGGCTCGGCCGGAAGTCGGGGCGCGGCTTCTACGACTATTCGACCAGCCCGCCGACGCCGACGCGCTGATCCGCCTTGCGCCGGCCCGGCGCCGGCGCGATCTTCCGGCCATCGTCCGGGAGAGACAACGAGATGAAGATCCAGCGGCGCATCCTCGCCACCGGCCTTCTGGCCCTGCCCGCCATCGCGCGCGCGCAGGGCGCCTGGCAGCCGAGCCGTCCCGTCCAGCTGATCGCCGGCTTCGCGCCGGGGGGCGGCAGCGACATCATCGCGCGCACCATCGCGGAAGCCGCGGCACCGCTCTATCCGGTGCCGCTCGTCGTCATCAACCGCCCCGGCGCGGGCGGGGCGCTGGCGGCGGAGCAGGTGGCGCGCATGCCGCCGGATGGCCATGCGCTGCTGCTCGCCGGCGGGTCGGAAAGCACGAGCGTGCCCGCGCATCGTGAGGTGCCCTACGACCCGAAGCGGTCCTTCCGCGCCGTGATCCGCCTGACGCGCCACGGCCAGTTCCTGGTGGTGAAGGGGCGCGGGGGCAAGTTCGCCGACGTGAATGCGCTGATGGCGGCCGCGCGGCAGGCGCCGGAGGCGGTGAGCCACGCCTCGGCCGGCGTCGGCACGCTGACCCATTCGATCTTCCTGCTGCTCGGCCGCGCAGCGGGCGCGCAGTTCCTGCACGTGCCCTTCACCGGCGGCGGGCCGTCCATGCAGGCGATCGTTGCCGGACAGGTGGATTGCGGCGTCGCGGCGCCGGAGGAGATGGCCGGGCTGGTCGATTCCGGCGACCTCAAGGTGCTGGCGATCGCGAGCCCCGAGCGCGCCCCCGCCTACCCGGACGTGCCGACCTTCCGCGAGCTCGGCTGGAACGTGGTGGCCGAGAACATGAAGGGCTGGGTCGGCCCGGCGGGGCTGACCGACGAGATGGCGGCCTACCACCACCAGCGCATGCGCCAGGCGATGGCCGCGCCGCAATGGCAGCGCTTCATGGAACGCTCCCGCGAGCCGGACGGCTATGCCGACGGGCCGGGGTTCCAGCAGGCCATGGACCACCTGCTCGATTCCATCCGCACCGCATTACGAGGCTGACGCCACATGACCCCGATCCTTCCCCCCGCGCGCGTCGCCTTCATCGGCCTGGGCGTGATGGGCGCGGCGATGGCCGCGAACATCCTCAAGGCGGGCTTCCGCCTGACCGTGTCCACGCGCAGCCGCGCGAAGGCCGAGGCACTGATCGCCGCCGGCGCCGAATGGGCGCCGACGGCGCAGGACGCCGCGGATGGCGCGGCCTGCGTCTGCCTCTGCGTGCCCGACACGCCGGATGTGGAGGCGGTGCTGTTCGGGGAGGATGGCGTTGTGCACGGCGCCGCACCCGGGACGGTGGTGATCGACTTCTCGACCATCGCCGCCGCGGCGTCCGCCGATTTCGCGCGGCGCATGGCCAATCGCGGCGTGGTGCTGCTCGACAGCCCGGTCTCGGGCGGGCCGCAGGGGGCGATCGACGGCACGCTGACCTGCATGGTGGGCGGCGCCGATGCGGGCTTTTCCGCCGCGCGCGCGGTGTTCGACGCGGTGGGCAAGACCATCACGCTGCTTGGGCCCGCCGGGTCGGGGCAGGTCTGCAAGTCGGCCAACCAGCTGATCATCGTCGCGGCGATGCAGGCGGCGGCGGAAGCGCTGACCATGGGGCGCAAGGCCGGGCTCGACCCCGCGCTGATGCGCCAGGCGCTGCTCGGCGGGTCGGCGCGGTCCTTCGTGCTGGAAAGCCATGCCAAGCGGATGCTCGACGGCAACTTCAAGCCGGGCTTCCGGGCGGAGCTGATGCGCAAGGACATGCGCCTCGCCTTGGCCGCGGTGCGGGAGAACGGCGTCTTCGCCCCATCGACCGCGCTCGCCGCGCAGATGATGGAGGCGGTGGTGAATACAGGGCGCGGGGGCGATGACTGCGCGAGCATCGGCGCGCTCGTCGCCGAACTGTCGGGCCTGAAGGGCTGAGCCGCGATGGAGCCGTCCAGCCTGCGCGGACGGCTCCATCACCTCTACCACGGCACGGCGGCGGATGCCTGCCGCTTCCGCTACGGCGTGCTCGCCTTCGACCTCGCGACGATCGCCTTCGTCATCACGACGTCCTTCCTGCCGCGCAGCCTGGCGATCGAGGTGGCGGACGTGCTGATCGGCATGGTGCTGGTGGGCGAATTCACCGCCCGCGTCGCCTCCAGCCGCAGGCCCTGGCGGGAGGCGCTGCGCCCGGCCTCGCTCGCGGATGCGCTGGCCATCGCGTCCTTCCTCGCGCCGCTGGCCGGCGAGGGGCTGGGCTTCCTGCGCGTGCTGCGGACGCTGCGGCTGCTGCATTCCTATCGCATGCTCGGCGTGCTGCGGCGGGACTTCGCCTTCTTCCGCCGGCATGAGGAAGCCTTCCTCGCCGCGACTCACCTGGTGGTCTTCATCTTCGTCATGACGGCGGTGGTCTACGAGACCCAGCACGCGCACAACCCGCACATCGCGAACTACGCCGATGCGCTCTACTTCACCGTCACGGCGCTGACGACGACGGGCTTCGGCGACATCACCCTGCCGGGGACGACAGGGCGGCTGATTTCCGTCGTCATCATGATCGCGGGGGTGACGCTGTTCCTGCGGCTGGCGCAGGCGCTGTTCCGGCCATCCAAGGTGCGCTTTCCCTGCCCGTCCTGCGGGCTGCAGCGGCACGAGCCGGATGCGGTGCACTGCAAGGCCTGCGGCGCGCTGCTGAACATCCCGGATGAGGGGCGGGACTGATCATGCCAGGAGCACAAAGGCCTGGCCTTTGTGCGGAGGGTATGGCGCGCGGGGCTGGCGGGGCGGCCGCGCGCGAAACAAGGCCTCGGATGCAGACCGTACGAAGGCCCCTCCTTCGTGCGGTCGGCATCACGCCGCCGCCATGGCGCGCAGCGCGGCCGCGGTTTCCTGATCGGCCGGGAAGAAGGTCTCGAGCGTCAGTTCGGCCAGCATCACGTCGGTCGCCGTGCCGAACACCGTCGTCGTGCCGATGAAGGCGAGCTCCCCGCCGCCGGGCACGCGGAGCCGCAGCGGAATGGCGATCAGCGCACGCTCGCGCTCGGCGATCCCGGGCGGCGGGTCCTGCCCGGCCGGGTAGCGCGCCAGCTCCTCCATCAGCGCGAGCAGCGCGGCATCGCCGGACGCCTCCGCATCCCGCCGCAGCCGGTCGAGGACATGCGTCTTCCAGGCGCGCAGGTTGGCGATGCGCGGCGCGAGCCCGTCGGGATGCAGGCTGAGCCGCAGCACGTTCACCGGCGGGGCGGCGAGCGCGGGCGCCACGCCATCCATCAGCCGCGCCGCGATCCGGTTCGCGGCGACCAGCGTCCAGTGCCGGTCCACGGCGAGCGCGGGATAGGGCTCGTGCCCCGCCAGGATCATGCGCACCGCCTCCATCGCCGGGCGCAGCGCGGGGTCGTCGATGGCGCGTTCGCCGTATTCGGGCGCGTGGCCGGCGGCGACGAGCAGCGCGTTGCGCGCGCGCAGCGGCACGGCGAGGTGCTCGGCGAGGCGCAGCACCATCTCCCGGCTCGGCCGCGCGCGGCCGGATTCGACGAAGGAGAGATGGCGCTGGGAGATCTCCGCCTCCAGCGCCAGGTCGAGCTGGCTGCGCCGCCGGCGGGTGCGCCATTCGCGCAGCATGGGTCCGAAGTCGCTCATGCGGCGCATCCTGCCATGGCGCCGCGCCGCGCGCCGATGACCTGCGAGGTAATCGCGGCGAGGCGCGCGCGCTGGCATGCCAAGGGGGTCACGGACGAGGAAAGGTCCCATGCCCATGATCACCACCACGCGCTTCCTGCGCACCGCGCTGCTGCTCGATGCGGCCATGAGCGGGGCGAGCGGCGTCGCACTCGTCGCCGCGCCGCAGGCAATCGGCCAGGCGACGGCGCTGCCGCTGGGGCTGCTGCTCGCCGCCGGGCTGTTCTTCCTGCCCTATGCGGCGCTGCTCGCCTGGCTCGCCACCCGGCCCGCCGTGCCGCGCTGGCTGGTCGGGCTGCTCGCCGCGGGCAACCTGCTCTGGGCGGTGGAATGTGCGGCGCTGCCGCTGCTCGGGCTGGTCGCGCCGAACGGATGGGGGATCGCCTTCCTGGCGGCGCAGGCCGTCGCGGTCGCGGTCTTCGCGGAACTCTACATCCTGGCGATGCGCCGCGCGGCGCGCGCGGCGTGATGCGGCGCGCGGGACGGCGATGCCGTCCCGCCCCGCAGAGAGGCCGGGCGGCGTCGCGCATCCTCGCGGGCGTGGCGTGGAGCGCTACCGCCAGACCATCAGGTCGTTCTCGCCTTCCTGCACCACCTCCTGCTTCTGGTTGCGCAGTAGGAAGGCGAGGGTGACGATGCCGCGGTCGGGCTTGCGCGTCGGGCGCTTGGAAGCGACGCGCACCTCCGCCGCGATGCGGTCGCCCACCAGGATCGGCCCGGTGAATTTCCACCGCCAGCCGAGCGAGACGATCGCCGCGAACCGCGTCTCCGCCCGGTTCTTCAGCCCGTCGCAAAGGGCGAGCCCCAGCAGCCCATGCGCGACGCGGCCCGGATAGCCGAGGCCGCGCGCATAGTCGTCGTCCATGTGGATCTCATAGAAATCCCCGGTCAGCCCGGCGAAGCCGAGGATGTGCCCCTCGGTCACCGTGATGCCCGGCGTGGCGAACACCAGGCCCTCCTCGATCGCGTCGAAGCGCAGCGGGCCCATCAGAAGCGCGGCATCAGCAGGCCGCCATCGACGGGGAAGGAATGCCCCGTCGAATAGGGCATCGCACCCGCGGCCAAGGTGGCGATGGCGCGGCCGATATCCTCGGCTTCCCCCCAGCGGCGGATCGGCACGAGCCCGCCTTCGATCTGCGCCGCGTAGCGGTCCCACACCTCCTTCGTCATGTCGGTGCGGATCATGCCGGGCTGGATGTCGTAGGTGTTGATGCCGTGTTCGGCGAGCCGCATGGCGAAGAGCCGCGCGATCATCGTCACCCCGGCCTTGGAGACGCAGTATTCGGCGCGGTTGAGCGAGGCCATCACCGCATTGACGGAGGAGACGAAGGCAAGGCTGCGATGCCCGCGCACCGGCGCGCCCGGCGCGATCATGCGCTTCGCCACCGCCTGGGAGAGGAAGAAGGTGCCGCGCGCATTCACGTCGAGCAGCCGGTCCCAGCTCTCGGGCGTTGTCTCCAGCATGTCCTGGCGCTTGGCGACCTGAACGCCCGCCACGTTCGCGAGGCATTCGAGCCCGCCGAAGGCGCCCCAGGCGGCATCCAGCAGCGCGGCATGCGCGGCGACGTCGCCGATATCGGCCTTGACGAAGGCGAAGGCGCGGCCCGCGCCCTCCACCCCCGCGCGCGTCTCGGCCACGCCGTCCTCGCTGATGTCGGCGCCGACCACGTCGAAGCCCTTTTCCGCGAGCGCGATGCAGGTGGCGCGGCCGATGCCGCGCCGCGCGCCGGTGACGAGTGCGGCGGGTCTCATCGGAACAGTTCCCTGGCCATGATCATCCTCTGGATCTGGTTGGTGCCTTCGTAGATCTGCGTGATCTTCGCGTCGCGATGCAGGCGTTCCACCGTCACGCCGCGGATGTAGCCGGAGCCGCCATGCACCTGCACCGCATCGGCGATGCGCGCTACCGCGGCGTCGGAGGCGAAGCACTTGGCCATGCTGGCCGCGAGCGTCGCCGGCGCGCCGGCATCGAGCAGGCGCGCCGCCTGGTGCACCAGCAGCCGCGCGGCCTCGGCATCCTTGGCCATGTCGGCCACCATCCACTGCACCGCCTGGAACTCTGCGATGGGGCGGCCGAACTGCACGCGCGCCTTGGCATAAGCGATGCTCTCCTCGAGCGCGCGGCGCAGCAGCCCGACCGCCAGCGCGCCGATGCCGACGCGGCCCTTGTCGAGCACCGACATCATCATGTGGAAGCCGCGCCCCTCGGGGCCGAGCATCGCATCGCCCGGCAGGCGCACGCCCTCGAAGCGCAACCCGCCCACCGGCGATCCGCGCTGGCCCATCTTGCGTTCCTTGCGGTCCCGCGCGACGCCGGGTGCGTCGAGATCCACCAGGAAGATCGACATGCCGCGATGCCCCGCCGCCGGGTCCGTGCGCGCGAGCACGGCGGCGAAATCCGCGACCGGCGCGTTGTGGATCCACAGCTTCGCGCCCTCGAGCACCCAAGCCCCGCCGTCCCGCCGCGCGGTGGTCCTGAGGCCCGCGAGGTCCGACCCCGCCCCTTCCTCGGTCAGCGCATAGGCGCAGCGGAGATCGGCGCGCAGCAGCGGCGCGAGGTAGCGTTCGCGCTGGGCGTCGGTGCCATGCGCGGTCAGCAGCGTGCCGAGCAACTCCACCAGCCCGACCTGGTCGGCGACGGAGGCATAGCCGCGGGAGAGTTCCTCCATCACCAGCGCGTAGGAGAGCGCATCGGCGCCGACCCCGCCCCAGGACTCCGGCACCGTGATGCCGAACAGGCCGGCGGCGGCCAGGCGGCGATAGAGCTCGCGCGGCACCGCCTCGGCCTCGTCCCAGTCATTCGCATGGGGGGCGACCTCGGCATCGGCGAATCGGCGCGCCGCGTCGCGCAGGGCGAGATGCAGGGGGGAGAGGCCCGGCTCGGCCGCTGCGGACATGCACCCCCCCTCAATGAGAAGGCCCGCCCCGCCATGGGGCGGAGCGGGCCTTACGCCGTTGACCGGCGCCGTTTTCCTGGACGTTGCCCCGAACTGAGCGGCGTGATCTGACAGGGCATCAACGCCCGCGGTCAACCGGGTAGGTGTGCGGTGCAACATGAACGGGACGGGACGATGCGCATCCTGGTGGTCAATTCGAACACGACCGATTCGGTCACCGACCGCATCGGCGCGGCGGCCCGCGCGGTCGCCTCCCCGGGCACCGAGATCGAGGCCGTCTCCGCCCCCTTCGGCCTGCCGCTGATCGTCACCCGCGCGGATTGGCTGGCGGCGGGGCCGGCGACGCTCGCGGCGCTCGCGCAGCGCCAGGGGACCTACGACGCGGCGGTGATCGCCTGCTTCGGCGATCCGGGGCTGGATGCGGCGAAGGAGCTGGTGGACGTGCCCGTGCTCGGCATCAGCGAGGCCGCCTTCCACGCCGCCAGCATGCTCGGGCGCAGGTTCGGGGTCGTCTCCTTCACCGCCGCGCTGCGGCCGATGTTCGAGGACTGCCTGGCGCATCACGGCCTGGCGGCCCGCTGCGCGGGGTTCCGCATGGGCCCGCCCTTCGCGGGCGACCCGGGGCGCGTGGCCGAGGAACGGCTCGACCTGCTCGCCGCGCTGTGCGCCGAGAGCGCCGGGCAGGACGGGGCGGAGGCGATCATCCTCGCCGGCGGGCCGCTGGCCGGCATCGCACCGCTGCTGCAGCCGCGCGTCGCCGTGCCGCTGGTGGATGGCACCCAGGCGGCGGTGCGGCTGGCCGAGGCGATGGCGGGGCTGGTGCCGCGCAACCCGCGCCCCCGCC
>NZ_JACADQ010000105.1 GCF_016106015.1 Neoroseomonas rubea | reverse complement strand
GCTCGCCGCGCTGCGCCAGGGGGCGCGGGATGCGGCCGCGCGGCCGGGAGCGCGATTCGCGTTGCGCGCGACGCCGGGCGTGATCGCGGCGCTGGAAGGCCTGCCCGGCGCGCTCGAGGAAGCCGCGGCTTCGATGGGCCGGCCCTTGGTGCTGCGCCCCGACCCGCTCGCAGGCGAGGCCCTGGTGGAGGAGGTTCCGCGCGATGGCGGAGAAGGATAGGCCGCGCCGCTGCCCGATCTGCGGGCGCGCGGCGAGCGTGGCGTCGAAGCCCTTCTGTTCCCCGCGCTGCGCGCAGGTGGATCTCGGCCGCTGGCTGACGGGCGCCTACGCGATCCCGGCGACGGAGGAGGAACCGGGCAGCGCGGAGGATGACGAGGACGGGCGCTGAGGCCGCTGGACAGGGGGCGCGGGCTCGGCTATTTCCCGCCGCCTCTCCGGTGGCCTTCGGGCCGCGCATGGGCCCAGGTAGCTCAGTTGGTAGAGCATGCGACTGAAAATCGCAGTGTCGCTGGTTCGATTCCGGCCCTGGGCACCACCTCTCTTTTCCTGACGTTGCCGATGATATCCACGGGCCGGAAGCTGATACTTGCGGCTGCCTTCTAGAGTGCGCGGGCTCCTTCTTGCCCCGTCCAACGCGACCTTTGTTTCCAAACGGGACAAACGCGGAGAGGGAAGGAAGATCGATGGGCGCCCTTCCCTTCGATCTTTTCGGTATCGCCGCCACGGATCTGGTCGTCAGGCTGCGCAGGCCAGCGCAGCGGAGCGCCAGCCGGAACGCGCGCCGCAGGTTCCGTTGAGGTCCCTCTCCAGGTCGCGCTCTCGCCGTGCGCGAAGCGGTGTTGGATCGTGCCACCGGTTCGCCCCCCGACCCACCGGCCGTCGTCGTATGCGTGGAGGCCGGCCGCGCTCCGCGGTCCTAGCGCGAGCCGCGCAGTTCTCCCTCAGCTCCTTGGAGCCCCTGCGCTGAAGCTCCCGATGTCGCGTACGGCATGTGCTCGGCGCCGCGCGGGGTTCACCAGACCAGGCTTATCGTTGGGCCGAGCCGTGCGTCCGCTCGCGTCGCGGTCAGAACGCGAAGTCGCGACACGCCGCGCAGCGAACAGCTCGTCCCAAGCCTCGATGTGTCCACCGCAGCCGGGGCGCGTTCAGCGTCACGGAGCAGGGCCGCCGCGTCTCACCGGCGCGGCGGACGCTTCCCGACGGGAGGCGTCGGGGTGACGATGACGCCCTGCCCGGCCTCCTTGGCACGCACGTCTGCCGGGTCCTGGTCCGGGGCCGGCTGGGACGCTTGGGCATTTGCGGGAGTCGGTGCAGGGATGACGCCCTGGCCCGTCTCATCAGGGCCCGGCGGCCGCCGGGCGGCGCGGGGGCGCGAGCTGGCGTTGAAGGCCATGCGATTCTCCGAACGCGCAGAATGCGCGACATTCCGGAACAACGCTGCGCCGCCTGAGGGGTTGCGCGAGCCGGCTCGGTCAAGGCCTCGCGTGACCGCGAGAGCGTCAGAGGCAACGGCATCGTCCGGCACGGCTTTGGACCCATTGCGTCCCGATCGCTGCCGGCGGCCGAGGATCTGGCAGGCTGCTGAAAAGCTCCCAGCGGTGGGCGGTGAAGGCTGATTCATCGCCGCGATGGCAGCGGATCTCGCCGGTCAGCGTGCCATCGGCCTCGCGTTGGGAATCGCCGTCGCCGCAGGCCTGGTCCATCTCGTCGCTGCCCGCCCAGGTGAAGCGGATGCGTTCGCTGCTGGGGTGACCGTCGATCTCGACCTGGACCGCATTGAACGCGAATTCACCGCCGCTGTCCGCGTCGAACCGGATCTATCCGGGCCAGAGGAGGTCGATGAACGCGGCGTCCCAGAACTCCACGCAACTTCCGGCCCTCGGCACCGTCCGCGCCGATCCGCCCGAAGCGATCGGGCGGCATCACCCGACGAGACGCTTCTTCCACCTCTCCCACCGCGTCGTCCGCACATTCAGCCCCGGGAACAGCGTCCGCGCCTCCGCCAGCGCGCCGATGGGCGTCAGCCCCGCCGCCACCGCTTCCTCCCCCGCCGGCACGCAGAGCGCGTTGAGGTCACCCGCGCCGCCGAACCCAGGGTCCGGCGCAGATCGAAAATTGTCGGGCCGCCAGCCGCGGGAGGGGTGCCAGAAGGGGCGGTAGCCCATCTCCCGCACCAGGGCGATCAGCGCATCCCCGCCCGGATGGTCGTTCACCTCCAGGTACAGGAAGGGCCGGTGCCGGGCGATCAGCGCCCGCGCTCCGGCGATCACGCTGCGCTCCATCCCCTCCACATCCGCCTTGATCAGGCGCAGCGAGGGCTCGTCGGCGAGCATGGCGTCGAGGGTCGCGACGGGCACCGTCTCGGCCGGCGCCGCATCCTCGGCCAGCACCGGGGTCCCGGCCAGGCTGAGGGCGGCGCCGAGCGCCTCCCGCCCGTAATCGACCTCCGGCACCGCGATGCGGCCGGGCGCTTCGCCCAGCGCGGCCAGATGCGCGCGCAGCGCGTCGGCGCCGTTCAGCACGGCATTGGCCGACAGCAGCCCATGGATGACCCGCTGCGGCTCGAAGGCATGGACGCGCCCGGTCGGCCCGACGGCGCGGGCGAACGGAATGGCGTGCAGGCCGATATTCGCCCCCGCATCCACCACCCGGTCGCCCGGGCGCAGCAGCGGCAGCAGCAATTCGAGCTCCGCTTCCGCCCATTCGCCCAGGGCGTCGAGGAACCGCCCGAGCATGTCGTTGCGGCTGTAGAGGAACAACCCCCGCCGCAACCCCGCGAGCACGATCCGCCGCGCATCCTGCACCTCCACCGCGAGCGGCCGAGCCCTGTCCATGCGCCAGCTTCCTTGTATTCGGATCGAACCAGGAATGGTTCCATGCCGGGCCCCGCTGCGGCAAGGGGCGAAACCCCTTCGCCGCCGGATCGGCTTGCCCTATGTCGGGCAGGTCTGGGGGAAGAAGGGGAAGCCCGTGGCCTATGCGCTGCAGCAGCTGATCAACGGCATCAGCCTCGGCATGATCTACGGGCTGATCGCCGTGGGCTACACGATGGTCTACGGCATCATCGGCATGATCAACTTCGCCCATGGCGACATCTTCATGATCGGCGCCTTCATCGCGCTGATCTCGATCGTCATGCTGGTCTCGGGCGGGATCATGGAGGGGCCGGCGGCGATCCTGATCGTCCTGCTGGTCTCCATGTGCGTCACCGCGCTGTACGGCTGGACGGTGGAGCGCGTGGCCTATCGCCCGCTGCGCGGGTCCTTCCGGCTTGCGCCGCTGATCAGCGCCATCGGCATGTCGATCGTGCTGCAGAACTACGTGCAGGTGGCGCAAGGCGCGCGCGTCAAGCCGATCGAGCCGCTGCTGCCGGGCGGCGTCGAGGTGATGCGCGCGGACGCCTTCGTCGTGCAGTTCTCCTACATGCAGATGCTGATCATCGCGGTGACGCTCGCCGTGCTCGGCATCTTCACCTGGCTGGTGACGCGAACACCCTTGGGCCGGGCGATGCGCGCCTGCGAGCAGGACAGGAAGATGGCGAGCCTTCTGGGGATCGACACCGACCGCACCATCAGCCTGACCTTCGTGATCGGCGCGGCCCTCGCCGCCGTCGCGGGGTCGATGTACCTGCTGCGCTATGGCGTGATCGACTTCTACATCGGCTTCCTCGCCGGGGTGAAAGCCTTCACCGCGGCGGTGCTGGGTGGCATCGGCTCGCTGCCAGGGGCGGTGCTGGGGGGCTTGCTCATCGGCCTGATCGAGACCTTCTGGTCCGCCTATTTCAGCGTGCAGTACAAGGATGTCGCGGCCTTCTCGATCCTGGTGCTGGTGCTGATCTTCATGCCGACGGGCCTGCTCGGCCGGGCGGAGGTCGAGAAGGTATGACGGTGGTCGGAAGAAGCCCGGACATGCGGCCCGCCGCGTGTGCCGCGAAGCCAAGCCATGCGGATGCGCAGCACCCGACGCCGGAGGGGCACGAGGGCGACGCCTTCGTGCACACGGCATGAACGGCGAGGTCGCCGCCATCACCATGGCCGCCCGCCCGAAGGTCGCGGCCGCGGCGGTGAAGGATGCCGCGATCACGGCGCTGGTCGCGCTCGGCCTGTTCGTCCCCATCGTGGGGCTGCGGACGGATGTCTCCTCGGCCGGCACTCTGTATCTCCGCGAACGTTGGGGCGATGTCGCGATCCTCGTCGTGCTGGCCTTTGCGGGGCGGCTCGGGCTGCTCACCTGGCGCGGACTGCGCGGGGAAGCCAAGCCGGCGACCGCCGCGCGCACAGCGCTGCTTGCCAGGGCGGGCACCTTCGTCGCACCCCTGCTGCTCGGCCTGGCCGTGGTGCTGCCCTTCATGCCGGGCACGGGGCGGTATGAACTCGACCTCGGCATCCTCGTGCTGACCTATGTGATGCTCGGCTGGGGGCTCAACATCGTGGTCGGGCTCGCGGGGCTGCTCGACCTCGGCTACGTCGCCTTCTACGCGGTCGGCGCCTATTCCTACGCGCTCCTGGCGACGACCTTCGGCTGGTCCTTCTGGATCTGCCTGCCGCTCGCCGGCATCCTCGCGGCCTTCTGGGGCGTGCTGCTCGGCTTCCCGGTGCTGCGCCTGCGCGGCGACTACCTGGCGATCGTGACGCTGGCCTTCGGCGAGATCATCCGCGTCGTGCTGATCAACTGGGCCAGCCTGACGGGCGGGCCGAACGGCATCACCGGCATCCCGCGCCCGTCCTTCTTCGGCCTGCCCTTCTCCATGTCGGGCGAACCCGACACCTTCGCCGGCTTCTTCGGGATCGAGCCCTCGCCCGTCCACCGCGTGATCTTCCTCTACTACCTGATCCTCATCCTCGCGCTGCTGACCAACTGGGTGAGCATCAGGCTGCGCCGCCAGCCGCTCGGCCGCGCCTGGGAAGCGCTGCGGGAGGACGAGATCGCCTGCCGCGCCCTGGGCATCAACATCACCAACACCAAGCTGACGGCGTTTGCGATCGGGGCAATGTTCGGCGGCTTCGCCGGCGCCTTCTTCGCCACGCGCCAGGGCTTCATCAGCCCGGAATCCTTCACCTTCATCGAAAGCGCCATCATCCTCGCCATCGTGGTGCTGGGGGGGATGGGCAGCCAGATCGGCATCGCCATCGCGGCCCTGGTCATGATCGGCGGGTTCGAGGTGTTCCGCGACCTCGATGAATGGCGGATGCTGGTCTTCGGCGGGGCGATGGTGCTGATCATGGTGGTCCGCCCGCGCGGGCTGGTGGGCAGCCGCACGCCCACCATCGCGCTGGGCGCGCGGCGGGCAATCGGCGCGGAGCATGTCGGCGAAGGGCGCGGCTGACCCGATGACGGCACCGATCCTGCAGGCCGAGGGCCTGACCATGCGCTTTGGCGGGCTGACCGCCGTCGACGCCGTCTCCTTCACCGCCATGCAGGGCGACATCACCGCCATCATCGGCCCGAACGGTGCGGGCAAGACGACGATGTTCAACTGCATCACCGGCTTCTATCGCCCGACCGAAGGCGCGCTGCGCCTGATGCGGGACGGCGCGCCGGTGGAACTGCAGCGCCTGGCCGGCCATCGCATCGCGCGTGCAGGTGTGGCGCGCACCTTCCAGAACATCCGTCTGTTCCAGGGCATGACGGCGCTCGAGAACCTGCTCGTCGCGCAGCACAACACGCTCATGGCCTCGACCGGCTTCGGCATCGGCGCGCTGCTGGGCGCACCCGGCTACCGGCGGGCGGAAAAGCTCGCCATCGCCAAGGCGGTGCGCTGGCTCGAGGCGACAGGCCTGATCGACCGCGCGGACGACCCGGCGGGCGCCCTGCCCTACGGCCAGCAGAGGCGGCTCGAGATCGCGCGCGCCATGTGCACCGACCCGGTCCTGCTCTGCCTCGACGAACCGGCCGCCGGACTCAACCCGCGAGAATCGGAGGAACTCGCCACCCTGCTGCGCGCCATCCGCGACGGCGGCTGCTCCATCCTGCTGATCGAGCACGACATGGGCGTGGTGATGGGCATCTCCGACCGCGTCGTTGTGCTCGACCACGGTCGCAAGATCGCCGACGGCCCGCCGGCCGAGGTGCGCGCCGATGCGAAGGTCATCGCCGCCTATCTCGGCGAGGGGGACGACGCGTGAGCGCCCCGATGCTTGCCGTCGACGCGGTCTCGACCGCCTATGGCGCGGTGCAGGCGCTGCGCGACGTCTCGATCGAGGTCGCGAAGGGGGAGATCGTCACCCTCGTCGGCGCCAACGGCGCGGGCAAGTCGACGCTGCTGATGACGATCTGCGGCGACCCGCGCGCCCGCGCCGGCCGAGTGGCCTTCGAGGGCCGCGACATCACCGCGCTGCCGACGCATGAGATCATGCGCCTGGGCATCGCGCAGGTGCCTGAGGGCCGCCGCGTCTTCCCGCGCATGTCGGTGATGGAGAACCTGCTGATGGGCGCGCAGGTGGCCGGGCACGATCCCGCGCCGTTGCTCGCCCAGGTCTTTGCGCTGTTCCCGCGCCTGCAGGAACGCCAGGCGCAGCGCGGCGGCACGCTCTCGGGCGGGGAGCAGCAGATGCTCGCGATCGGCCGCGCGCTGATGTCCAGGCCGCGGCTGCTGCTGCTGGACGAGCCCTCGCTCGGCTTGGCACCACTGATCGTGCGGCAGATCTTCGCCGCCATCCGCGACCTGAACGAGAAGGAAGGGCTGACGGTGCTGCTGGTGGAGCAGAACGCGAACCAGGCGCTGCGCCTCGCGCACCGAGGCTACGTGCTGGTGAACGGGCGCATCACGCTGCGTGGCACGGGGCGGGAGCTGCTCGCGATGCCGGAAGTGCGCGACGCCTATCTCGGCGGCGGGCATTGACCATGCTGCGGCTGATCGACCTGAAACTGCCGCTCGACCATGCCGACGGCGCGATCGAGGCGGCGCTGGTCGCCCGCCTCGGCCTCGCGCCCGGCGAGCTGCGCGGCTTCAAGGTCGCGCGCCGGGCCTGGGATGCGCGGCGCAAATCCGACATCCACCTGGTCTATTCCATCGACTTCGAGGTGGCGGACGAAGCCGGCCTGCTGCGCCGCGCCGCGGGCGACCCGACGCTGGAGCGCACGCTCGCACCCCAGCCGGAACAGGAGTACCGCCACGTCGCGCGCGCGCCGGGGGCGGGCTGGAAGCGGCCGGTCGTGATCGGCACCGGGCCCTGCGGCATCTTCGCAGCCCTCATCCTCGCCGAGATGGGCTTCCGCCCTATCATCCTCGATCGCGGCAAGGTGGTGCGCGAACGCACCAAGGACACCTGGGCGCTGTGGCGGCGCGGCGTGCTGACACCCGAGAGCAACGTGCAGTTCGGCGAGGGCGGCGCGGGCACCTTCTCCGACGGCAAGCTCTATTCCGGCATCAAGGCGCCGGAGGCGATGTCGCGGAAGGTGCTGACCGAATTCGTCGCCGCCGGTGCGCCCGAGGAAATCCTGTTCGTTGCCAAGCCCCATATCGGCACCTTCCGACTGGTGACGATGGTGGAATCGATGCGGGAGAAGATCATCGCGCTCGGCGGCGAATACCGCTTCGGGACCAAGGTGACGGATTTCGTGGTCGATACGGGCCGTGACGGCACGCGCAGCATCCGCGGCGTGGTGACGGAAGCGGGCGAGACGATCGAGACCGACCACGTCGTGCTTGCCATCGGCCATTCGGCGCGCGACACCTTCCACACCCTGTTCGACCGCGGCGTCTTCATCGAGGCGAAGCCCTTTTCCATCGGCGTGCGGATCGAACACCCGCAATCGATGATCGACCGTGCCCGCTTCGGGGATTTCGCCAAGCACCCGATCCTGGGGGCGGCCGACTACAAGCTGGTGCACCATGGCGCGAACGCGCGCAGCGTCTATTCCTTCTGCATGTGTCCCGGCGGCACGGTCGTCGCGGCCACATCCGAACCCGGCCGCGTCGTGACCAACGGCATGAGCCAGTATTCGCGCGCCGAGCGGAACGCCAATTCCGGCATCGTCGTGGGCATCGAGCCCGCGCGCGACTATCCCGGCCATCCGCTCGCCGGCATCGCCTTCCAGCGGCATTGGGAGGAACGCGCCTTCGCCGCCGGCGGCGGCGACTACCGCGCGCCGGCGCAGCTGGTGGGGGATTTCCTCGCCGGCCGGCCTTCCGCCGCACTCGGCGCCGTTATCCCCTCCTACAAGCCGGGCGTGACGCCGACCGACCTCTCACTCTGCCTTCCGGATTTCGCGGTCGCCGCGATCAGGGAAGCGTTGCCCGCCTTCGCGCGGCAGATCCGCGGCTACGACCTCGCGGATGCGGTGATGACCGGGGTGGAGACGCGCACCTCCTCCCCCATCCGCATCCGGCGCGGGGCCGACTGCCAGTCGGTCAACACGCGCGGGCTGTTCCCCGCGGGCGAAGGCGCGGGCTATGCGGGCGGGATCTATTCCGCCGGCGTGGACGGCATCCGCGTGGCCGAGGCGGTCGGCCGCGCCATGGCGGGACTGGCGGTCGCGGCGTGACCCATTTCGATGTCGTCGTCCTCGGCGCCGGCGCGGCGGGGATGTACTGCGCGATGCGCGCGGGGCAGCGCGGGCGGCGCGTGCTGCTGATCGACCATGCCGAGGAAGCGGGGAAGAAGATCCTCATCTCCGGCGGCGGGCGCTGCAACTTCACCAATACGGGCTGCGTGCCGGAACGCTTCCTGTCCGCCAATCCGCACTTCGCGCGCTCCGCGCTCGCGCGCCACACGCAGCACGACTTCATCGCGCTGGTGCGCAAGCACCGCATCGCCTTCCACGAGAAGACGCTCGGGCAGCTGTTCTGCGACGGGCCGGCGCGGCAGGTCGTCGCCATGCTGCTCGCCGAATGCGGCGCCGTCGGCGTGGAGTTGCGCCTGGGCACGCGCGTCACGGGCATCACGCGCGCCGACCGCTTCAACATCTCGACCGACCGTGGCGCCGTCACGGCGGAAAGCCTGGTGCTCGCCACCGGGGGCCTGTCCATTCCCAAGATGGGTGCCACGGGCTTCGCGCATGACGTCGCACGGCGCTTCGGCCTGCCCCTGGAGGCACCGCGGCCGGGCCTGGTGCCGCTGATGTTCGCGGGCGAGGACCTCGAGCTGATGCGCCCGCTCGCCGGCGTCGCGCTGCCCAGCATCGCGCGCTGCGGCCGCGGCACCTTCGCCGAGGCCATGCTCTTCACCCATCGCGGCCTGTCGGGCCCGGCGATCCTGCAGGCCTCGTCCTATTGGCGGGAGGGGGAGCCGCTCCTGCTCGACCTGCTGCCCGAGCGCGACGCGACGGCGGAGCTTCTCGCCGCGAAGCGCGCCCGGCCGCGCGCGGAATCGCGGACCATCCTGTCGGAGATGCTGCCGCAGCGCCTCGCGCAGATGCTGGCCGCGACGCAGCTGCCGCCACGCATCATCGGGGAGGTCGGCGACGCGCCGCTCAAGGCGCTCGGCGCGCTGCTGAAGGGGTGGCGGCTGATGCCCGCCGGCACGGAAGGCTACGCCAAGGCCGAGGTGACGCTGGGCGGCGTCTCGACCGATGCGCTGTCGCAGCAGACCATGGCGGCGAAGGCGGTGCCGGGCCTGTTCGTGATCGGGGAGGCGGTGGACGTGACAGGCTGGCTCGGCGGCTACAATTTCCAATGGGCCTGGTCGAGCGGCTGGGCTGCCGGCGAGGCGGCCTAGATTCCGCCCTCATCGCCCACCATTTTCCGGTGATGCGCGCCATCCCGCTGCTCGCCATGCTGACGCTTGCCGCCTGCGCCACCACGGCGGGCTTCGATGCCCGCATGCAGGCGCTGGTGGGTGCGAGCGAGGGCGACCTGGTGCAGGCCGTCGGCATACCAGAGGCCGACTTCACCACGCCCGACGGCAGGCGCTTCCTGCAATATGAACGCCTCGGCAGCCGCGGCCCGCAGCCGGCGCCGACCATCGGCTTCGGGGTCGGTGGCTTCGGCTGGCGCGGCGGGGTCGGCACGGGGCTCGGGATCGGGACATCCTTCCCCGTCTATGCGCCGCCGCCGGAATGCCGCGTGACCTTCGAGATGCGCGGCGGGCGGGTCGCCGGCTATTCCCGCAGCGGCACGGGCTGCGTCGCCGTCCCGCCGGATCAGCGCTGAACCTGGCCGAGCGCGAAGGACCGCAGGTCGCGCTGCGCGGCGCGGAACACAGCGTTCTGCTGGTGGCCCTTCTCCCGCGCCAATTGCGGCACGCGGCGCATCACCCATTCCCCCAGCGCGAGCGCCGTCACGCGCCCTTCCGCATCCACCGCCGCGCGCCCGCGCAGCCCTTCCATAAGCGCATAGGCGAAGACACCGTTGCGGTCGTCGTAGGAATCGAGTGCTTCCTGCACCGAGGATGACGCGGCGAGCAGGAAGCGCCCCGTGTCGTTGCCGATCGCGGCCAGCTGGTCGATGTCGATCTGTCCGGCGTAGCAGGTGTCGATCATGATGAAGGCGTCGCGCGCGCGAATGCGCGCGAGTGCGGCGACCAGCGTCGAATCCTCGATCCCCTGCTGGCGCACCGAGGCCATGCTGCTCATGTCGCGGATGTCGGAAGGTAGGAACAGGAAGCGGTTGCCCGGCTGCGCCACCACCCCATGCCCGGCGATGTACAGGATGAAGGTATCGGCCGGTGCGGTGTCCCGCGCCGCGGCGGCCAGCGCATCGAGGATGCCGCGGCGCGTCGCCCGGGCATCGGGCAGGGTGCGCACCTCCACCTCCCGGAACAGGCCGGCGCCACCCACACGCAACGCATCGCCCACGGCATTTGCGTCCGGCACCGCGAAGCGAAGGTTCAACTCGGCGAGCGCATGCTGGTTCACGCCGATGGCGAGCACCAGAAGCCGGCCCGCGCCCGGCGGCGCCTCGGGTTCCCCGGGCCGGCGCAACAGCAGCGCGGGGCCTTCGGCGAACAGCGCGCCGTCGCTGGCGTAGAGCCGCGTCGCGATGCGGTTCGTGCCGCCATCGAGCGGGACCTCGACGCTGCTCTCCCCGGCCGAGGGCTCGGCGCGGGCGGCGATGCGGTCGTTCACCAGCACGTCGAGCGGCCCGAAGCCCAGCCCCCGGTCGGTCGCGGTGAAAGCCATGCGCAGCGCGCGCGCGCCATCCGGGAGGTTGCGCGCATCCCAGGCCAGCGGCTGGCAGTCCTCCCCCACCACGGCGCAGAGGCTGCCGGGGGCGAGCGTGGGCAGGCGGCCGATGCGGCTGCGCACCTCGCCCAGCTGCGTCAGGCGTTCGCGTGCCGGGGCGAAATCCCCCGCGATCCGCCCGCGTACCGCGCGCGGGGCATACAGCGCGCGATAGGCCTGCTGGAACGACGCCCATTCGGGCGTCTGGTTCCGCCCGCCATTGAGGTGCACGCCGACCAGTTCCTGCCCGCCATTGGGCGCGTGGTCGAACAGCCCCTCCGGCGTCCAGAGCGCCCAGCGCAGAGTCTCGGCATGGACGAAGAGCGCGGCGATCTCGCGCAGCGCCCCGGCCTCGAAGCGGTACCAGCGGATGGTGCCGTCGCCGAGTGCCGCGATGCCGGTATCGCCCGCGACGGTCACGCCCCAGACCGTGCCCGGCGTCTCGACGGAATCGATCAGCCGCCCGGCCGCGTCGAACAGCCGCAGATGCGTGTCGGTGCCGAGAAGGAAGCCGTCCTCCCGCACCAGGATGGCCAGGCTGCGGGCGAACTCGCCCTCCCCCAGCCGCAGCGGCACGTTGCCAAGGCGTGGGCGGTTCGATCCCTGCCAATCGAGCACGCGGATGCGGGCGGTCTCCGTCCGCGCCGGCGCGAAGCCGCCATCCCCCTGCCAGGCGGAGAGCGTGCCGCCCAGCGGATCGAAGACCAGCGGCGTGCCGCCCGCGCGCAGGGTGAAGCGCGCCTTGGTGCCGTCCGCCGAGACGGCGAGCGTCACGCCCGTGTTGCGGAAATCCCCGCCCGGCGGGCGCGGCGCCATGGCGACCGCGCCATCGGGGGCGAGCCGCCCCCAGCCCGGATCGGCCGCCGCGTAGACCAGCCCGCCCGCAGGCAGCGGCAGCAGGTGGGAAATCGCGTCGCGCGCGGCCGGCACGTCCGTCGCGGCGCCGAAGCCAAAATCCCCCCAGCGGCGGATGACGAATTCCCGCGGCGCCTCCGGCGACGCCGCGGCGGCGGCGGGCGCCGGGGCGGCCTGCGCCGGCGCGGAGATCCGAAGAGCATACG
>NZ_JACADQ010000104.1 GCF_016106015.1 Neoroseomonas rubea | reverse complement strand
CGCGGTCCCGCCGGCCGGGCTGATCCCCGCCCGGCCAGGGCGGCCGGACCTCGCGGCGCGCCGCCGCGTCCCGCGCCGGCGCGATGCCTGCGCAATCGGTCCGCGGCCTTCGCAATCAGTATAGAACGCTGGCCTCGCACGACCGAGTGTCACGACCGCTCCGGCGCATCGGCGGCCGGGCGGAACGGGCACCTATGCACCCACCGCTGGCTCACGTGGAAAGGTTCCGTGAAGACGCAAGAAGCGGATGACCTGCCCTGGATGGGATCGCTTCGGGAACAGCACATCCGATCGGGGGTCTCCACCTGGTCGGATATCGCCCTACCCTTCCCCCGCCGGCGCCGTCGCCGCGAGCAGCGCCTCGATCGGGTCCCAGGTGAAGGCGGCCTGCTCCACCACCTCCCCGCCGACGCGGATCGTCTCCCGCGCCGTCTCTCGCCCGCCGAGATGTTCGTAGAACCAGCGCGTCGGGTTGTCCCGCAGCACCCACAGCATGGCGGACCGGCAGCCCACCGCGCGCAGATGCGCCCCCATGGCGCGCATCAGCCGTCGCCCCGCGCCCCTCTCGCGCCAATCCTCCAGCAGGTAGAGCGTCTCGACCTCCCCATCGGCGATCCCGGCCCGCCTGGCCCGCCCGCCGGAGGCGAAGCCGACAACCTTGGGCCCGCCCGCGGAATCGGCGCCGCCGGCCACCGCCACGAACACCGCGTGCCCTTCTCGCCGGTCGAGGATCGCGCGCTGGTAGAAGCCGGCCAGCCGCGCCTCGGACAGGGCGGACAGGAACCCGTCGGGCAGGATGCCCGCATAGGTGGACCGCCACACCGCCGCGTGGATCGCGCCGATCGCCACGGCATCGCCAGGCCGGGCGCGCCGGATGCTGATCACGACGCGCGCTCCAGCACCGCGCAGAAGAAGCCGTCCGTTCCCTGCGCGGCGGGGGACAGCGCGAGCCAATTCCCCTCGCAGGGCGCCGGCACGCCCGGCCGCAACTCCGGCCAGAGCCGGTCGAACGGCACCGGGGCGAAGCGCGCGTCGTGCGCCAGGAAGCGGGCCATCTGCTCCTCATTCTCCTGAGGCAGGAGTGAACAGGTAGCGTAGATCAACCGTCCGCCGGGGCGCACCAATTCCGCCGCCCTCAGCAGAATGTCATGCTGCACCGCGGTAAGTTCCTGAAGGTCCTGGATCCGCGTGCGCAGCCGCGCATCCGGATTGCGCCGCCAAGTGCCTGTTCCCGTGCAGGGCGCATCGACCAGCACCCGGTCGAAAGTCCCGCCGCGGCGCTTCGCCCAGCGGTCGCCGGGCGCCAGCAGGTGCCGCTCGGCATTGTCCACGCCGGCCCGCCGCAGCCGCTTGCCCGCCCCTTCCAGCCTGACGGCAGAGGTGTCGCAGGCCGTGATCCGCCCGCGATTGCCCATGGTGGCGGCCATGGCGAGCGTCTTGCCCGCGGCCCCCGCGCAGTAATCCGCGACGCGCATCCCGGGGCGCGCATCGGCGATCAGCGCGATCAGCTGGCTGCCTTCGTCCTGCACCTCGATCAGCCCGTCGCGATAGGCCTTGGTGCCCGTGACGGGCCGGCGCGCGGGCAGGCGCAGGCCCCAGGGGGAGAAGGGCGTGGCCAGCGCCTCGATGCCCTCGGCCGCCAGGGCGACGGCGGCGGCGGCGGGGTCCGTCTTGAGAAGGTTGGCGCGCAGGTCGAGCGGCGCCTCCGCCTCCAGCGCGGCGGCCTCCTGGGCCAGCCGCGCGCCGAAGCGGGCGCCGAAGCCGGGCAGCACCCAGTCCGGCAGGTTCAGCCGCGGCCCTTCCGGCATGGCGGGATCGACCAGCGCGCGTCCCGCCAGCGCAGCCGCGGCGCGCCGTTCCTGGGCATCGAGCGCGGCCGGGCCGAAATGCGAATCGTCGAACAACGCCTCAGCCTCCTGCCGCGGCCGCCGTTCGAGCAGCAGCAGGTAGGCGAGCAGCAGAAGGCGCGGCGTCGGCGCCATGCCGATGCGCGCGATGTGCCAGTCGAGCCGCAGCCGCTGCCGCACCACGCCCCAGCCGAGTTCGGAGACGGCGCGGCGGTCCCCCCCGCCGATGAAGCGGCGCGCGCGGAAGAAGTCGCTCGCCACCGCATCCGCGGGGCGGCGCCGCGCGTCGGGGGCGAAGCACTGCGCGTCCAGTTCGGCGAGCAGGGCGATGGCTGCCGCGGCGCGGCCGGAGGGCGTCATCCCGCGCGCCCGAGGTGAGGCGCGGTCACGACAGGAGGTCTGTCAGCCCGGACAAGTCCGTCAGCACGGCGACGCCGGCGGCGCCGAGGCCATATTCGTCGGGCGCGCCGGTGCGGTTCACCCGCGCGACGCGCATGTTGAAGGCGTGCGCCGCCTGCGTGTCCCAGGCATTGGCCGAGACGAACAACAGCCGGTCCGGCGGGCAGCCGAACTGGCGCGTGGCGAGGCGATAGACGCGCGGATCGGGCTTGAAGGTGCCGACCTCCTCCACGCTCAGGATCTCGTCCACCAGGGGGGTGATGCCGGCGGCCTCCGCCGCGGCCTCCAGCATCCCCGGCGTGCCGTTGGACAGGATCGCGGTCGCGATGCCCTGTTCGCGGATCGCGGCAAGCGTCGATGGGACCTCGGGATAGACGGGCAGCCTGCGGTAGGATTCCATCAGGTCCCGCGCCAGCGCCGCATCCTCGATCCCGTGCCGGGCGAAGACGTAATGCAGCGCGTCGCGCGTGCAGAGCCAGAAATCCTCATGGTGCGCGGCCCCCGTAAGGCTGCGCACCCAGGTGTATTCCAGCTGCTTCGCGCGCCATTCCTCGGACAGGCGCGGCCAGCGGTCGCCGAGGCGCCGCGCATGCGCCTCCATCGCCGCGTTGACATCGAACAGCGTGCCATAGGCATCGAAGATGACCGCTTCAGGCGCGGACATGCGTGCGAACCCCCAACCCGATTCGCAGCATGGCCGAGAAGACGCGACCTCGCCAACAGGTCAGCGGCGATCAGCCTTCGAGGCGATAATTCGGGGCTTCGCGCGTGATGGCGACGTCGTGGACGTGGCTCTCGCGCAGGCCCGCGCCGGTGATGCGCCGGAAGCGCGCATTCGTCTGCAGTTCCGCAACCGTTGCGCAACCGGTGTAGCCCATCGCCGCGCGCAGCCCGCCCACCATCTGGTGCACGACGGTGCCGACCGGCCCCTTGTAGCCGACGCGCCCCTCGACGCCTTCGGGCACGAGCTTCAGCGCGTCCTGCACCTCGGCCTGGAAGTAGCGGTCCGCCGAACCGCGCGCCATCGCACCCAGGCTGCCCATGCCGCGATAGGATTTGTAGGAACGGCCCTGGTAGAGAAACACCTCACCCGGCGCCTCATCCGTGCCGGCGAAGACGCTGCCCATCATCGCGCAATCGGCCCCGGCGGCGATGGCCTTGGCGAGGTCGCCCGAGGAGCGGATGCCACCATCCGCGATCACCGGCACGCCCTTTTCCCGCGCGGCGGAGGCGGCTTCCATCACTGCGGTCAGCTGTGGCACGCCGACGCCGGCCACGATCCGCGTCGTGCAGATTGAACCGGGGCCGATGCCGACCTTCACCGCGTCCGCGCCGGCCTCGATCAGCGCGAGCGCGCCTTCGGGCGTGGCGATGTTGCCGGCCACGACCTGCACGGAGTTCGACAGGCGCTTGATGCGCTCCACCGCCGCCATGACGCCGTGCGAATGGCCATGGGCGGTGTCGACCACCACCACATCGACCTCGGCGGCGACCAGCAATTCGGCGCGGCGCAGCCCGTCCTCCCCTACCCCGGTCGCGGCGGCGACGCGCAGCCGCCCCATCCCGTCCTTCACCGCATTCGGGTTGGCCTGGGCCTTGTCCATGTCCTTGACGGTGATGAGGCCGACGCAGCGATAGGCCTCGTCCACCACCAGCAGCTTCTCGATCCGGTGCTTGTGCAGCAGGGTCCGCGCCTGGTCGGGCGTGACCTCGGGCGGGGCCGTGATCAGGTTCTCCCGCGTCATGAGCTCATAGACGCGGAGGTTCGGGTCGGTCGCGAACCGCACGTCGCGGTTGGTGATGATGCCGACGAGGCGCCCCGTGCCGCGTTCCACCACCGGAATGCCGCTGATGCGGTGGCGTTCCTGCAGCGCATGCACCTCGGCCAGCGTCTGGTCGGGATGGACGGTGAGCGGGTTCACCACCATGCCCGATTCGAACTTCTTCACCTGGCGGACCTGGGAGGCCTGTTCCTCGGGCGAGAGGTTCTTGTGGATCACGCCGATCCCCCCCGCCTGGGCCATGGCGATCGCCATGTTGCCCTCCGTGACGGTGTCCATCGCCGCGGAGATCAGCGGGATGTTGAGCGCGATCTCCCGCGTCATGCGCGTGCGCGTGTCGGTCTGCGCGGGCAGGACGGTGGAGTAGGCGGGCACCAGCAGCACGTCGTCGAAGGCGTAGGCCTCCTCGATCACGCGCGCGGCGAAGCGGTGGGCATCAGGGGTGCTGTCGGGAGCCATGGGGGACCTTTCGCGATCCGCGACCTTGGCGGCCCTCCTTAGTGCGGTGCGGGATCGCGGGCAAGCGCGGTCGAGAGAAAGGCCGACGGAGACCGCCCGCGGGCCCGCCGGATGGCGCTTCAGGCGGCGGGACGGATCGCCGCCCGCATCTCGAGCGCGGCCAGGATGAAATCCTCGAGCCGAGCGGCATCGATCGCGTCCTCATCCAACCGCACGCGCACGCCGCCAGACCACCACGCCAGGACGGGCGCCGCCGCGTCGCGATGCCGGGACCGCCAGGCTTCGGCGGCGGCGGCGATCCGGGCCAGGTCGATGCCCTCCGGCACGCCGTCGGGCGCATGGACGCTGATACTGTCCGGCAGGCCTGTCGCGTGTTCCGCCTGCCGGGCCGCGTTGGTTCCGGCCGGTGGGCCGATCGTGACACCGAACCCGGCCGGCGCCGGGCAGGAGGCATCGAGGAAGTTGGTCACGCCCTTTCGCGCGATGAGTTCGGCGCTCGAATCAAGGTCCGGATTCTCCCTTTCCTCGTCCCAGTTGTTCACTTCGCAGCGCCAGGCCGCACCGTCGCGCGGGGCGACGCGGATGCGGTTCTCCCGGCCGATGAGGTGAAAAACCCCGGCGAGGGCAAGCCGATCCTCCATCTCCAGCGCCCAGCCGCGCCGCGCGGCCATCGCCGCCAGCCCGTCCCGGCGCCGCCGGTCCGCGATGATCTGGTAGAGGATGGCGGAGCCCATGAGCAGGACCATCCCGGCCAACAGAAGCGACATCGTGCCGCCTGCCATGCTGTTCTCCACCTGCGGCCGGCCATGGCGCCGGGTGATGCGACCCTGCGCCGCATCGGGCCCATGCCGTCCGGACTGTCCGGCGCCGGACGACATGCAGCACCTTACGGCGGGGCAGGGCTGGGGCGACATGCGCTGCGTCACGTCGCCGGCCAAGAACCCGCGGCGGCGGGCGTTGCGTGGTCCGAGCCGGGAGGCGCCTGCGGCGCCGCCGTGGGTGCCGCGGCGCCTGGAGGCCCATCGAGGCGCCGGTCCGCGCCCGCCCCGGCGAAGGGATGCCCGGGCGAGCGACAGGGTCGAAGGGAGTGGAATTTCGACCTCGGCGGTCATCGGATGATTTTCCTTCGCGGCCGACCCAGGGACTTCGCCGGAAGGAGGCACGCCGAGGCCCAAGCCCGGGCATTTGTCCGAAACCGGCACGCCGGGTCACCGGCCGGACCGTAGATCCGAAACCCGCATTCGAGCGCCGCGCCGGCAGCCCGCGCAGGTTCAGGGGCCCCGGAACCCTGTCGCCACCACATACATCTCGGCACTGTCCTTCCGGCTCGCCGGCGGCTTCATGTGCCGCACCACGGCAAAGTCGCGCTTCGGCACGGCCAGCATCTCGGCCTCCGTGCCGCCTTGCAGGAACCTGGCCGCGAAGGCCCCGCCGGGGGCCAGCACGCGGCGCGCGAAGTTGTATGGCGGCGCGCCCGGCCGGCGTCGATGCCGCCCGCGAGGCGGTGGAAGCCCGCCCATGCAAGGCTTCATGGCCATGCCGGCAATCGGGTCTATGGTCGCCTCACCCCATCGGGATTATTCAACATGGCCTGGTTCATCCGCTTCACGCGCTTCCTGACCGCCCATGTGGTGCACAAGCAGGAAAACGTGAATTCCTGCGGCATCGCCTGCATCTTGATGGCGAACTTCAAGATGAAGAAGGGCCTGATGTTCGCCGGCATGTCGGCGGGCGCGCAAGCCTCGGTCGTGCCCATCGTGGGCAAGTATATCGGCCCGACGCTGGCCAAGTCGGCGATCGACTACGCCGTGAAATCCGAGCCCGAGGTTTACAAGATCTACGGCCAGGTGATCGGCAGCACCTATGACGGCACCTCCTATACCGACGCCAAGAAGCACCCGGAGGTGCTGGCGAAGCTCGGCCTCGGTGCCTGGGAATGCCACTGGGCGGGCGAAGCGGGCATGGGGGCGGCGATCAAGGGCGCGGTCGCGGCCGGCGCGCCCTGCATCGCGCATGTGATGTGGGACGGCGGCGGCGCGCATTTCGTGCTGGTGGACGAGACGTCCGACTTCGGCGGCACGAGCTACGCCATGATCAACGACCCCGGCGACGGGGACGTGCACCCGACGGAACTCAGCGCCGGCACAATACGCTTCAAGACCGGCAAGATGTCGGGCTGGATCGTGCGGCGGAAATAGGCGCGGTCAGGCGGCGCGGCGGGAGCCCGTCGACACGCGTTCACCGGGCTCGGCAAGCCGGGACCGCTGGCGGGGTGCCGGGTTCGGTGCATCACGCGCGAACATCGGCTGGCCTGACGCGTGGCGGGAAAGGCGGGCGAGCACCCGCAGTGCCGGCATCACGATGGGTAAGGCGCGCAGGACCACCGCCGTCAGGCTGCTGACCACGTCGCCCTCAAGGCGCCCCGGGGTCCTGCATCCACGCCGGGATGTCCCGCTGGGCGTGCAGCACGCGCCAGACATCCAGATGGTCCGCCGCGTCGCGGTAGAACAGCAGGTAGGGCAAGCGGCGCAGCGGCCAGGCGCGGAGCCCGTCCAGGCGGAGTTCGATGCCATATCGCGGCGAGCCGACACCCGGATGCCGTGGCAGACGTCCGAAGGCGCGCTCCAGCGCGTCGATGAAGGCCAGCGCGACCGGCGTTCCGCCCTCCGCGGCGTAATGGGCGATCGCCTGGTCGATATCCCGCCGGGCAGCCTCGCGCGGGATGACCGGCTTGGGCGTCACGCCCTTGGCGGTTGGCGCAGGCGGTCGCGCAGGCTGGCGAAGTAGGCGTCATCCGCCGGCGCGCCCGGCGCCGAGGCCGCGCCCTCCAGCAGGAGGCCGCGCAGGCGCTCGCGATCCTGGTCCCTGCGGATCAGGTCGCGGATGTACTCGCTACTGGTGCCGTAGCCACGCGCGGCGACCTGGTCGTCCACGAAGGCCTTGAGCGCGTCCGGCAGGGAGACGTTCATGGTGGTCATGGGGTGGAGGGCATCATGCTTGGCAAAATTTGGCAAGGATTTGATCCGCCTCCGCAGCCGGCGACGTTCGAGCACCGCGCGCCTGCGCGCTCAGTCTCCGGTGCCGTCTGGTCCGAGGAATACGCCCCGGAAAAAACGGCGGAACGCATCGTCAATGCGGCGCATGTCCTGCCGGTTCGTCTTGCTCATAGAGTACTGGTAACGAAGGAAAATACCTGGCCGGATGAAGTAGCCCCAGGATCCAGCAGAGCCATTCTCACAAAGATAAGACCCTAGATCTACACAGGCGATATGCGCCGGATCGCCAGGAGCGGCGCGGCCCTCGCGCTCTGGGAAGACGAAATACGTCTTGCCGGTCCCTCGCAGCATTGCGGGCTGCTCGACGATAAAGCCCTCGGGGCTGATCACGGCCTCATCGCGTGCACGGTCGATGAAATACGAGCAGATTCTGTGGTCGCCGGGCCACTCCCGCGACGCGCAGTAAGTCCGTCCAGGGTCCTGGTACACCCAGATCCAGAATACCGGGTAAGGCCGCATGCCGTTCCGATCCACTGGCGCGGGTCCTTCGTATAGCAGTGGCTCGACCAGCCGCGACGTGATGGTGATGCCGACCGGCATGGTTGGGTTGGGCGGTGCCCACCACGCCTCCGCCGCCGCCCTGTCCGCGATAACCTCCTGCAAGGTCGCTTGTCGCGGTTCAAACCCGCCTGGCCGGGTCCGATGCGGCCGTTGGCCATGAACGAACACGACCTGCCCGGCCGGCATGTCCGTCGGGAAGGCGAACCGCCGCCCATAAATCTCGATCACCACCCGCCCATCCGGCAGGCGTTCCCACGCGCGCGCCGCCTCGGCGCGCATCGGCCCGGCCGCCAAGCCGATGGCCAACAGCGCGGCCAGGACCGCCCAGCGCGCCAAACGCCCAAGCCGGAACCGACAACGCCTCACGCCTTCCAGGCTGCCCCGCCGCGCCGCCGCGCCGCAAGCGCAACATCCCCGAACGCCAAAGGCGAATTCACTGGACCCGGTGCGCGCCTTGAAATAGGATCAAATTCCTCGTCGTGCACCCTTGCCGGCGAGGCCGCTCTTTGATCCGACCCCCATCCGTCCCCAAGCCACCGCCACCCCGGCGCCGCCCATTTGTCCGAAAACCACGGGGCTTCGCCTGCCACGCACCCGGCTCCCGCACCGGGCAGCATTTGTCCGAATCCCGCGCCCCCTCACCCGCCCAGCGCCAAGTCACGGTTCCCAAAGGCCTTTCGGCCTTTGCGGGCCCCCATCGGCGTTGCGCCGCAACGTCGATGGGACCCGAGGTGGGGGAGTTTGAGGGGGCAAGGCCCCCTCGCCCCACCGCCCCGGCAATTTGTCCGAAACGCTCAGCCCCGGAACCCCGTCGCCACCACATACATCTCCGCACTGTCCTTCCGGCTCGCCGGCGGCTTCACGTGCCGAACCGTGGTGAAGTCCCGCTTGAGCACCGCCAGCATCTCGGCCTCGGTCCCCCCTTGCAGCACCTTGGCCGCGAAGGCCCCACCCGGCGCCAGCACCCGGCGCGCGAAATCCAGCGCGATCTCGGCCAGCGCCATGATGCGCAGATGGTCGGTGGAGGTATGCCCCGTCGTGTTCGGCGCCATGTCGGACAGCACCAGGTCCGCCTTGCCGCCCATGGCCGCGATGGTGCGCTCCTCCGCCTCCTGCTCCTGAAAGTCGCCCTGCAGGACGGTCGCCCCAGGCACCGGGTCCATCGGCAGGATGTCGATCGCGACGACCTGCCCGCGCGCGCCCACCGCCTTCACGGCCACCTGCGTCCAGCCGCCCGGCGCCGCGCCCAGGTCCACCACCCGCATCCCGGGCTTGAGCAGCTTCAGCCGCTCATCCATCTCGAGCAGCTTGAAGGCCGCGCGGGACCGCAGCCCGCGTTCCCTCGCGGCCTTCACGTAGGGGTCGTTCAACTGCCGCGTCAGCCAGCGCTGGGACGCGGTGGAGCGGCCCTCCGCGGTGCGCAGGCGGGTCGCCATGCCGCGCCCGGCGGCCGGCGGCTTCTTCGCCATTCCTCGCTTCCTTCTATCGCCCGCGGCGGCGCGGCGCGGCGCGCTCGGCCCGCATCATGCGGGTCAACATCCCTTCCCGCAGCCCGCGATCGGCCACCGTCAGCCGCGGCGTCGGCCAGACCCGGCGGATCGCGGCATACACCGCGCAGCCCGGCAGCACGAATTCCACCCGGTCAGGCCCAACGCAGGGATGTTCCGCGAGCCCCTTGCGCCCGAGCGCGAACAGGTCGCCGAGTGCGAGGTCCGCCGCCTCGCAATCCAGGATCTTGCCGTCCACCAGCGGTCGGCGGTAGCGCGGCAGCGCCATCGCCACGCCAGCGAGCGTCGTCACGGTCCCCGAGGTGCCCATCAGCCGCACCCCGCCGGCACGGATCTCCTGCCCGATGCGGTGGATGCGGTCGAATTCCGCGAGATGCGCCGCGACTTCGTCCACCACCTCGAAGAAGCCGCGTTCGGTGAAGCAGTCCTGCCCGGCCCGCTCGGCGAGCGTCACGACGCCGAGCGGGAGGGAAACATAGCCGATGAGATCCGGCGGCACGCCCTCCCCCGCCCCCGGCGGCACGCGGATCCAGGCGATCTCGGTGCTGCCGCCGCCGATGTCGAACAGTAGCGCGCGGCGATCCTCCGTCTCGAGTAGCGGCGCGCAGGACTCCATCGCGAGTTCCGCTTCCTCCCGCGCCGAGATGATGCGCAGGCGAAGCCCCGTCTCGGCGGCGATGCGGGCAAGGAAGGCGGGCCCGTTGCCGGCGCGGCGGCAGGCTTCGGTCGCCACTGCCTCCAGCCGCCGCACCGGCCGGCGCGCGAGCTTGTCGGCGCAGGCGCGCAGCGCCGCCGCGGCGCGGTCCATCGCCGTGTCGGACAGGTGCCCCGTCTGCGCGAGGCCTTCCCCCAGCCGGACGATGCGGCTGAAGGAATCGAGCACGCGGAACCCGCCCGGGCCGGGTGCGGCGATCAACAGCCGGCAATTGTTGGTGCCGAGGTCGAGCGCGGCGAAGGCCGGCGGCGCATGCTCGGCGCGCGCCGGCCGCTCGGGCGGGGCATCGGTCGCGCAACGGGGCAGCATCTCGGGCATCTCGCAATCCGGACCGGCGAGGGAAGGCGCGGGTCGCCGCAGAATGATCCGGACATGTGGGGCGCGGGGCAAGCGCTTTCCATGGCGCTCGCAGCCGGCAGGCGCGTCAGGGAATCGCGGCGGCGGCCTCGGTCACGCGGCGGCCGGCTTCGGCGGGGTCCCGGCAGATGCGGGGAAGGCCCTCGCCCACGCGGTCGAAGGCGCCGCGGGCGATGCGCCCCTCCGGCCCCGACGCCAGCGCGACCAGGGCGGGGACGATGACCTGGGCTTCCCGGCGCCAGCGGGGGGCGAGGTCCGCACAGGTGAGGGTCGCGAAGTCGACTGTGACCGGCTCGCCCTCCTGCGAGGTGACGGCGGCGGCGATGTCGGCCAGCCGGCGCGTCGCCCCGTCCGGCGCCTCGCAGGCGGCGCGCAACGCGGCGCGGATGGGGGTGGCCAGATCGAGTCGCACCTGGCTGGACCCGGCGCGGGCCGCGAGGTGGCCGATCAGCGCCGCAGGCAGGTAGCGGGCGGTCAGCGGCGCACCCTCGGCCATCACATCGGCGCAGGTGGCGGTGGCGAGCGCGATCTCCTGCGCCGCTGCCGTCGCGGGCAGGCCGAGGAGCAGTAGGGCGACGATGCGGCGGCCGTGCATGCGTTTGTCTCCGGAGGCAGCGCCCCGGCGCCGCACGAGATATTCATGCCGCGCGGAGATTGACGATCCGCGAAGCGCGCGCCGCATGGCGGAGGTTGCCCGCACCGCGCGGTTTTGCTATGTGCCCGCTCCCGGCGATGGTCGGGACCCGTTGGGGGATAGTTTAGCGGTAGAACTCCCGGCTCTGACCCGGGCAGCCTTGGTTCGAATCCAGGTCCCCCAGCCACCTCTCCCATCATTCCCTGAACCGCGGATGGCCCGCGCTGCCTGGGGTCATGCCCATGCAGAGGCACGCCGTGCGGCCTGGCGACGGCCACGCGGCATAGCGCGGCGCGGCTGTCAGCCGCCCGCGTGCTTCGGGGTATCGTCGGAATGGCGGCCTTGCCGGACCCGCGCGCCGGCCGCGTGCGCGACGAGGCGCGCCGTCAGCGGCGCGCCTTGCCCTTGGCGATCTCGCGTTCCACCTGCGACCGGTCGGATGTGCCCGTCCGGCGCATGATCTCCCGCACGATCGCGGGCGAGATCCGATGCCGCTTCGCGAGCACCGCGACATCTTCGTCGGTCATCGCGTCAGGCTTGGCCACTGTGGCGTCGACGGCGGGGTATGCCATGTGTTCGTCCTGTTCGACGGCGGCCGCAAGGCGGCCGGCCGGATGAAGCAGCGGCGCCGCGAAGCGCCGCCGCCCGGTGTTACTTTCGGCGCGCCTGGCGCGCGGCGTAGCGCGCGTCCCGCAGCGCCTTCTGCTCGGCGGCCAGCGCCAGGGCGCGGGCCTTCTTCTCGGCATCCAGCAGCACGGCGCGCTGTTCGCTCTCCATCGCTGCCGCGGCAGCCTCGCGGGCGGCCTCGACCTGCCGCTGCGCTTCCTCGGCGGCGAGGCGCGCGAGTTCGGCCTGGCGGGCCGCTTCCTCGGCTTCGAGCCGCCTCGCTTCGGCGGCGGCGGCCTCGGCCTGGGCGGCGCGCTCGGCCAG
>NZ_JACADQ010000103.1 GCF_016106015.1 Neoroseomonas rubea | reverse complement strand
TGGCGAAGGCCTCGACCGGCTTGCCCGTCCTGGCGATGCCCTCGGCCACCTTGCCGGCCCAGCCGGGCTCGATGCCGATGACGACGACGGCGGCGACGTTCGGGTTGCAGCCCGTGCCGATGATGGTACGGAAATGCAGGTCGAGGTCAGCGCCGAACTGCAGCCGCCCATAGGCGTGCGGGATCGCCAGCGTGCCCTGGATGTTGCGGGCCACGCCCTCGGCCGCGGCGTTGGAGATGTCGTCCACCGGCAGGATCAGGACGTGGTTGCGCACGCCCATGCGGCCGTTCTCGCGGCGCCAGCCTTCGAAGCTCGCGGTCTTCAGGTTCATCGCCATGGGATCACCACCGCTTCGTCTTGACGTTGTGCACGTGCAGATGCTCGCCGGCGCCGATGTCGGCGACCGCCTTCCCGATATCCACGCCGTACTTGATGATCGTGTCGCCCTTGGCGATCTGCTTGATCGCGACCTTGTGGCCGATCGGGATGTCGTTCCTGGCCGGGAACTCGATCATCTTGTCCTGGTCCATGATCCAGCCATTCAAGGTCTGGCCGGCCTTCACACCCTCGACGACCACGACGCCGACGCTATCGCCTTCGTCATGGACGCAGAAATGCACGGTCATCGCGTGCCCTCCCTATCCTTCGCCATGTGACAACTTCCTCCTCCTGGCAAGCAATCGGCTCACCGCGCCCCTCCGCCGCGCCGACGGGGTGGAATGCCGGCGCGCAAGTCCCGTCATCGGCCCGGCGGCGCCGAACCGTTGAGGCCACGGATGCGCGGAGAACACAGCAGGGTCATGGGCGCTCCTCTGGCGTGTTCGGTATCAGGGAATGAGTACGATCTTTGCGGCCGCGACGGCGCCGGCGTCGATATCCGCCGCGGCCCTCGCGCCTTCCGCCAGCGGCCTCGCGTCCAGCCAGTCAAGCGCGCCGAGACGGCCGCTCACGAGCAGGCCGACCACGGTGCGGAACTCATCCGGCGTGTAGCAATAGGTGCCGGTGAAGGTGATCTCCTGCAGCGTCAGCCTTCGTACATCGAGACCGTCCGTGCCCGGGAGCAGGCCGGCATGCACGATCACGCCGCCCGGGCGGGCGAGCCGGCATGCGACCATGCGCGTTGCCCCGGCGCCGACAGCATCGACGACAAGGTCGCAGGACGCGTCCGCCGGCGCCTCCTCCGACGCGCGGGCCAGACTGATGCCGGCGCGCCTTGCGGTCTCGCGCCGAGCCGCGTTGGGCTCGATGAGCCAGACCTCTCCCGCCCCGGCCTGGTTGAGCGCGAGCGCAGCCGCCAGTCCTATCGCCCCGCCGCCCAGCACGGCGCAGCGCGCCGCTGGCAGCGGCCGGCCCAGAAGCCGCGCGCCGTGATGCACCGCGTGGTAGGAAACTGCGATCGGCTCGGCCAGCGCAGCCTTGGCGGCCGGCATGTCCTCCGGAATCTCGACGAGGTTCCCCTCGGGCGCGCGGACCAATTCGGCGAATGCCCCGGGCCTCGGCGGCATGGAGAGGATTTCGCGGTGCGGCGAGAGATGCGGCCGGCCTTCCCGCGCGAAGGGACAATCGGCAGGGACAACGAGCGGGTTCACGGCCACGCGGCGGCCTGCGAGCGGGCCGGTCAGCACGCGCCCGGCTGCCTCGTGGCCGAGGATGATCGGCACTGGCCGGCGCGCGTCATGGCCATGGATCGCGTGCATGTCCGAACCGCAGATGCCGACCGCCTCGACGCGGATGATCGCTTCACCTGGCGCGGGCGCGGGATCGGGCTCGTCGCGATAGATGAGCGTGTTCGGCGCGACCTGGACGAGAGCCTTCATGTGCGGTCCTTCACTTTGCCAGGAAGCCGCCATCCACCGCCAGCACCTGGCCGGTGACATAGGCGGAGGCGTCGGAGGCTAGGAACGCGGTAGCGCCGTGCAGGTCCTCGAGCCTGCCGTTGCGTCCGATGCAGGTCTGCGCGGCGAGACGCGCGGCTCGCTCGGCATCGGCGAAGACGGGCGCGGTCAGCGGCGTGGGGAAGAAGCCGGGCGCAATGGCGTTGCACGTGACGCCGTGGCGCGACCAGGCCTCGGCTACGGCGCGCGTCAGCTGCACGACGCCACCCTTGCCCGCGCCATAGGGCGCACTGTCGGGGAAGGCGCGGAAGGATTGCAGCGAGGCGATGTTGATCACACGCCCCCAGCCGCGCGCCGCCATGGCGGGGGCGAGCTTCTGCACCAGCAGGAATGGCGCGCGCAGATGCAACGCCGTGTGGAGGTCGAAGGCCTCCGCCGTCACTTCCGCGAAGGGCTGGCGCAGGTTCACTCCAGCGGCATTCACCAGGATGTCAGGCGAGACACCGAGATTTTCCAGCCGCTCCGCGACGCGCTCTGCCGCCTGCGCCTCCGCGAGATCCACTGGCGCGACATCGACGGCGATGTCCTCGGACCGCAGCACAGCGGCTGCCGTCTCCAGCTCCCCCATGCGTCGGGCGCAGAGCACGAGCCGCGCGCCGGCCAGCCCCAGCGCGCGGGCCATGGCCAGGCCGAGGCCCGAATTGCCGCCGGTGACGAGGGCCGCCCGCCCGGCCAGCGAGAAGAGCTCCGCGAGGCGGCTCATCCGGGCCGCACGTCCATCGCGAGCGTGCGCTCGTCGAGCCGCGGCGTGATGGTGAGGCCGCGGCGCACCGCCCAGACGTTCACCAGGTTATAGAGCGGGATCACCGCGACATCCTCCGCAGCCATGCGGACGGCGTCGCGCAGCAGCGCGTTGCGGGCCCCGTCGTCCATTGTGGTCAGCGCGCGCTCCACGAGCGCATCGAGGTCGGGGTTCGCATACCGATGGTGGTTCACCGCACCGAGAAAGCGGGCGCGATCGAAGCTGCCGACCACGTTCATGAGCGCTCCGATCGGATCGCCGGCCGAGGAGCCCCAGCCGATCAGGTGCATCGCGAATTCCTGCCGCGCTGCGCGGCCGGGGAAGCTCGCCCAGGGCACCGGCACCACATCCGTCCGAACGCCGATGCGCGTCCACATCTGCGCCACGGCCTGTGCCGTGCGCGCGTCGTTCGGGTAGCGGTCGTTCGGCGTATGCAGGGTGATCCGGAATCCTTGCGGATACCCCGCTTCCGCAAGCAGTCGCCGCGCCGCATCCGGATCGTATCGCGGCGGCGGGACGTCCGGGTTGTGGCCGGGCGGACCGGACGGCAGCCACTGGCCTGCCGGGCGCGCCGTGCCCTCCATCACGCGCTCCGCCAGCGCAGCGCGGTCGATCGCGGTCGAGAGGGCCTGCCGTACACGCAGGTCGATCAGCGGGTTCTGCGCCAGGGGGCGGCCCTCGGCGTCGGTGGTGAATGCCGGCGCCTCGCGGCGCGAGAAGTCCGGCGCCAGGAAGATCAGGCGCGCGCCAAGCGCCTCGGCAAGGGTCACGCGGCCTTCGCGCCGCACCCGCGCGACATCCGCCGACGGCACCTGATCGATCACGTCCACGTCGCCGGCCAGCACCGCGGCAAGACGGGCGCTGTCGTTGGTGATCATGCGGTAGTGGACGCGTGCCCAGGGTTGCGCGCCACCCCAATACGCGTCGTTCCGCGCCAGCTCGATGCGATCGCCGGCGCGGAAGGAGACGAAGCGGTACGGCCCGGTGCCGATCGCGGCGCGGCCACTGTTGAAATCCTCGGTCGCGGCGCCTGTCGCGGCATGCCGCGCGATGATCGGAATGAAGGCGAGGTCGCTCGGCATGATCGGGTGCGGGCGCGCGGAATGCAGGCGGATGGTGCGGGCATTGACCACCTCCGTCCGCGTGATGGCGCGAAGATAGACGCCGAATCCACCGGGGCTGTTCGGCACGCGTGGCGCGCGCTCGATGGTGAAGGCAACGTCGTCCGCCGTGAACAGGTGGCCGTCATGCCAGCGCACGCCGTCGCGCAGGCGGAATTCCCACACGGTGTCCGAGACGGCGCGCCAGCTCTCCGCCAGCCCGGGCACCAGCCGCGCATCGGGCGTGCGCTCGGTGAGCCGGTCGAAGATGTGAGAGGAGACGGCACTGTTGAACGAGGCGTTGAAGAAGTGCGGGTCGATCGAGGTGACGGGCGCGCCGACGCCGATCGTCAGCGCCACGTCCTGCGTCCAGGCGGGCCGTGCGGCCAGGGCTGGGAGTACCAGCGCAGCGCGCCGGCCGAATGCGGTCCCGCTCATCGTCTCCTCCGTCTCGTTCAGCCGGGCCGACGCACGACGCGGCCGGGATTGGCCGCGGTGCGGCGACCGTCGCGCAACGTGGGAACGCCGCCCAGCACCACGTGGACAAAGCCCTCCGGATGGTGCCGCGGATCGCTCATGTCGCTCCTGTCGCGCACCGCAGCGGGGTCGAAGACCACGAGATCGCCGACCGCGCCCGGCCTGATCCGTCCGCGATCCGCAAGGCCGAGCCTCCCGGCGGGTAGCGAGGTGATGCGCCGCACTGCCTCGGCCAGGGGCAGGACGCCTTCCTCCCGCACATAGTGGCCGAGCAGGCGCGCCACCCAGCCATAGCCCGACAGCGAGCCGATGATGTCGGCGAGCGGGCCATCGCGGTTCAGCGCCTTGGTATCCGACATGACTGCGCAGTCCGCCTGTTCGAGGCAGAGACGGATGTCCGCATCGTCGAAGCCGGAGGACGTCCACATCAGGTTGCCGAGCCCGGCCCCTTCCTCGGCCAGCAGGTCGAGCACCGCATCCATCGGATCGGCGTTGCGGCGCAGCCCGATCTGGCTGAGCGTCAGGCCGATCAGCCCTGGATTGGCGTCGGCGCGCAGCAGCGCGATGCGGTCCCACCGCCTGTCGGCGACCAAGCGCCACATCGGGCGCGGGTTGTGCTTCATCGCCTCCCGCAGCGTGGGATCTCGCAGCCGCTCCAGCAGCCGCTGCGCCCCGCCTTCCCGTGCCCAGGCGGGCAGCGAGGAGACAACGGAGGTGTGGTTCCAGTCGTGCGGGATGACGTCGAATGCGACGTCCACGCCTTCGCGCCGCGCGCGGTCGAGAAGTTCCAGCGTATGCGCCATGGCGTGCGGCGGTGCGCCGTACTTCGGCTGAATGTGCGAGATCTGCAGCCGTGCGCCGGCGGCGCGCGCGGTCGCCACCGCCTCGGTGAAGCCAAGGTCGTAGTGGATGTCGCGGTTGCGCACATGCGTCGCATAGAGGCCGCCGCGCCGGGCGCAGACGGCGCAGAGCTCCTGCACCTCCTCAATCGGCGCGATGCTGCCGGGGAAGTATTCGAGCCCGGTCGAAAGGCCGAAGGCGCCGGCTTCGAAGGCCTCCTCGGCCAGCCGCGTCATCGCGGCCAACTCATCCGAGGTGGTCGCGTCCACTGCGTCGCACTTGATCGCCTGGCGGATCGCCCCGTGGCCCACCATGGCGGCGACGTTGACGCCGAGGCCCTGGCGGTCGAGCCGGTCGAGATAGTCGCCAAAGCTGCGCCAGGTAACCTCGATGCCTGCGTCGTGGAAGCCGATCAGCTGGCGCGGAGACATTGCCCCGGTGAAGGGGGCGCACGAGAAGCCGCACTGCCCGATCACTTCGAGGGTGACGCCCTGGCAGACCTGGCTGTCGGCGCGGCCATCGACCAGCAGCGTGAAGTCCGAATGGGTGTGAATGTCGATGAAGCCGGGGGCGACGGTCAGCCCAGCGGCATCCAGCACCAGCTGCGCCGCCTCGACCGGCAGGTCCGCGCCGATGGCCGCGATCCTGCCGTCCTGGACCGCGACATCGCCGCGATAGGCGGGCGCGCCGGTGCCGTCCAGGATCTCGCCGCCTCGCAGCAGCAGGTCGAACATCTCAGCCCCCCTTCGCCGCCGCGAGTTCCTCCGCGACGATCCGCGCCACCGTCTCGCAATCGGCCTCGGTCAGCGCGAGCGGGATGCGCATGTCGCAGAGACGCTCGAGAACCTTCGCCGTGCCCGGCGGCGTGTGCGGGTCGGCAAGGTAGCGCCACTGGCCTGAGACGCTCGTGTAGCCCTCCGCCTCCCGCGCGCCGAACCACTTGAGATAGACCCCGCGCGCCCGGCAGCGCGCGAGGAAGCTCGTGAACGCCGCCTCCTCCAGGTCGGCGACGGCGAACTGGATGGAGCTCTGCACGAACTCCTCCTCCTGCGGGCGGTGCGGCAGGCGAAGGCCGGGGATGGCCCTGAGCAGGCCGGCGAGCCGCCCGTAGCGGTCGTTCCAGATCCGCGCGCGCTCTGCCAGCAGACCGATCTGCGGCCGGGCCACGGCGGCGACGAGGTTCGACATCCGCATGGAGTAGTTGGGCGTCACGTCCTTCCAGCGGGCGAAGACCTCGTCGGACGGACGCGCCCGGTGCTGGCGATAGAGCATGTAGCTGCCCGAGTGGAGGATGGCGCGTGCGGCCACGTCCTCGTCGTCGGTCGCGATCAGCCCGCCCTCGCCGGCATTGACGTGCTTGTACGCCTGCAGGCTGAAGCAGCCGGCCTGCCCGAAGGTCCCGGTGGGCCGCCCCGCCCAGCGCGCGCCCATGGTGTGGGCGCAATCCTCGATGACGGCGACGCCGAGGTCATCGCAGATCGCCATGAGCCGCGTCATGTCGGCGATATGGCCGCGCATATGGGACAGCAGCAGGTGCCGCGCGCCGCTCGCCTGTGCCTTGCGTACGAGGTCGTCGAGATCGATGACGAGGTCGGGCGTCACCTCCACGAGCACATGCTCAGCGCCCGCATGGGCGACGGCGCCAGGGACGGGCGCGAGCGTGAAGGCGTTCATCAGCACGCGGTCGCCCGGGCGCACGCCGGTGCACAGCAGCGCGAGATACATGGCGCTGCCGCAGGAATTCACCGCGACGCAATAGCGCGTGCCGAGATGCGCGGCGAATTCCGCCTCGAGCAGCGCCGCTTCCGATGCGTCGCCGAGCGTCTCGCCATAGCGGTGCGTCCATCCCGAGCGCAGCACCGCCTCGGCCGCCGCGATACCGTCCTCGGGGATCGATGGCGGGGCGCTGAGGTCGAGCGTGAGGCGTTCGGCCATCAGCCCGTCACCGGCTCGCCGAGGTCGAAGCGCGTATCCGGGAAGTAGCGCGCAAGACGGATGTCCGCTGAGCGCGCATGCGCCTCCATCCCCTCCGCGCGGGAGATGCGCGCGGTGGCGAGCGCGACCTCCCGCGAGCCCTCCCGCGTCATGCGCTGCCAGGACAGCGGCTTGAGGAACTTGTGCACCGACAGCCCGGCCGAATAGCGGCCCGCGGCCTTGGTGGGCAGGATGTGGTTCGGCCCGGTCGCCTTGTCGCCGAAGGCGACCGTCGTCTCCTCGCCGAGAAACAGCGAGCCGTAGTTGCGCAGCTTGGCGAGCCACCAGGCGGGATCGGCGGCCTGCACCTGCAGGTGCTCGCAGCAATAGCGATCGGACACCTCCACCGCTTCCTCCCGCGTCGAGCACAGCACGACTTCGCCGAAGTCGCGCCAGGCGGCGCCGGCGGCATCGCGCGCAGTGGGCGGCAGGGCGGCCACGAGTTCCGGCACGCGCTTCATCACCGCTTCGGCCAGCGCGCGATCGGTGGCGATGAGCCAACCCGGGCTCTCGTGGCCATGCTCCATCTGCGCGACCAAGTCCACCGCGACCAGTTCCGGGTCGGCGGTGGCGTCGGCGATGACGGCGACCTCGGAGGGGCCGGCGAAGACGTCGATGCCGACCTTGCCGTAGATCTGGCGCTTCGCCTCCGCGACGAACTTGTTGCCTGGACCGACTACGATGTCGGCCGGCCGGCCCGTGAACAGCCCATGGGCGAGGGTCGCGACCGCCTGCACGCCACCCAGCGTCAGGATCGCATCGGCCCCGGCGCGGCGCAGCGCGTAGAGTACGGCAGGGTGGATGCCCGCCCCGCCGCGCGGGCCGGAGCAGGCGATGACGAAGGGCACGCCCGCGGCCTTCGCGGTCGCTACGCCCATATAGGCCGAGGCGATATGCGCGTAGCGCCCGGCCGGCACATAGCAGCCCGCCACCGCCATCGGCACGAGCTTCTGGCCTGCGACGACCCCGGGCGATATCTCGACCTCGAAGTCGCGCACGCTGGCCCGCTGGGCCTCGGCGAAGCGATGGACGCGATCCACGGCGAAGTCGATGTCGCGCCGGAGCCCGGCCGGCACCTCGGCGGCGCGGCGCGTTGCCTCTTCGGCAGACACCAGGATCTCGCCATGCCAGCCGTCCAGCTTTGCGGCATGGTCGCGCACCGCCGCCTCGCCGCGCGCCGCGATTTCGGCGAGCATCGCCTCCACCACGGGGCGGGCCTCCGCGGTGGTGTCCTCGGCGGTGCGGGTCGCGCGCTTGAGGTATTCGACGGCCATGACTGCATTCCTTCCGAGGTCACTGCCCCGCTTGCCGGCACCACGAGGGCCGCGGCACGCGCCGCCGGCGCGTTGATCCGGCTCCGGCGCGTCACGGGCGAGACGTCCGGGCGGAGCGGCGCTGCCCCGCCCGGACCGTGGCGTGCTACTGGCCGAGCGCGAAGGCGCGCAGGCGCGGGTCGGCGGCGACGCGGCGCAGCACGTCGTCGGTCAGGTAGGCCGCGGGTGCGGGGGGATTCTGCACCGTGCCGACCTGCGCGAGGAAGGCGCTCAGCCCCTCGTACCAGCGATCCGCCTGGGAGGGGCCGTTCGCGCGCGACATCAGTTGAAGCTGCTCCTCAAGGCCGAAGATCGGGCGACGGTCCATCTCCGCGGCGAGCGCGGCCTCGCTCACCGTGACCCCGCCCGCCTGGTAGAAGCGGTTCATGGACTGCAGCGTTGCCTCGCGGTTCGCCTTCATGAAGGCGATGCCGCGCAGGAACACCGCGAGATAGCGCGCCACCATGTCGGGGTTGGCGCGCAGGAACTCCTCGCGCACGATGATGTTGCCGGGGACGATCGCATCCGCGTCCTTGCCGCTGCACAGCGGCACGGCGTTCATGCGTTCTTCCGCCGTGTAGATGTTCGGCGCCCAGAGGCCGGCGATCCGCCCTTCGCCGGTCGAGAAGGCGGAGAGGATCTGCGCCTGGTTCAGGTTCACGACCTGCAGGTCGCTGCGCTGGATGTTCCAGCGCCGCAGGCAGTTCTGCAGCACGTAGTCGACGGTCGTGTTGACCGTCATCAGCACGCGCTGGCCGCGCAGGCTGGCCGGGTTGGCCCGGATCGCCTCGATCTGGTCGCGGCGGGCCATCAGCACGTTCGTGGCGCTCTCATCGTTCGAGATGGCGATGGTACGGATGTTGAACCGCGCCGCGCCCAGCACCCCGGGCGCCGAGCCGGTGATGCCCACGTCCCAAGTCCCCGCGGCGGCGGCGGCGATCTGCGGCGGGCCGGCGGGGAAGGAGGAGAAGTTGGGCTCGATCCCCATCTGGCGCCACCAGCCCTGCTCGGTGGCCAGGTGCAGCGGCAGCATCGAGTACAGCGCCGGCTGCATGGAAATGTTCAGCCGCGTGAGCTGCTGGGCCTCGGCCGAGGCGGCGAGCGATGCGGCCGCGAGCGTGGCGGCGAGCAGTGTCCTTCGGAACATGCCTCTCTCCTGTCGTGGTTCTTGCTTCACTTGGCCGGCACGGGGGCGGGGTTGGATGCAGGCACGGCCGGCCGCTCCTGCTCGCGCGCCTTCAGCAGCTTCCAGATGCGGCTGCGCATGTGGGTGAAGGACGGCGTGTCCATCACCTCCTCGACCGGCATCGCCTCCCAGCCGCCATCCTCGCGCAGCGGGCGGATGTCGATCGTCTCGATGATGCGGCCGGGCTTGCGGCCCATCACCACCACACGGTCGGCGAGGTAGATCGCCTCATCCACCGCATGGGTGATGAAGATGACGGTGCGGGGGTTGCGGCGCGCGAGGCGCACCAGCTCCTCCTGCATCACGATGCGCGTCTGGGCGTCCAGCGCGCCGAAGGGCTCGTCCATCAGCAGCGCGGCCGGCTGCATCACATAGGCGCGCGCGATCGCGACGCGCTGCTGCATGCCCCCCGAGAGCTGGTGCGGGAAACTGTCCTCATGGCCCGCCAGGCCCATCAGCTCGACATAATGGGCGATCGCGGCGTCGGCCTGGGCCTTCGGCGTGCCCTTGCACATCAGGCCGAAGCCGATGTTCTGGCGCACCGTCTTCCAGGGCAGCAGGGCGAATTGCTGGAAGACCACGGCGCGCTCCGGCCCCGGCCCAGTCACCTCCTTCCCGCCGACGAGGACGCGGCCGTCCGTGGGGAAGTCGAGCCCCGCGGCCATGCGCATGAGCGTCGTCTTGCCGCAGCCCGAGGGACCGACGATCGCGACGAATTCCTTCTCCTCGATGCGCAGGTCGATGCGGTCGATGGCGAGGAATTCCCCGCCCCTGGGCAGCGGGAAGCGTCGCGTGACGCCTTCGAAGACGATCTCGCTCATCCCTGCCCCCATCGCCGCTTGAAGGTCTGCTCCACCGCGCGGAGGAGCACGTCGATCGCGAAGCCGACGACGCCGATGCCGACCATCCCGGCGATGACGACGCTGGTGTTCAGGTTGCCCTGGCCCTGCACCATCAGGTAGCCGAGCCCCGCACCGACAACGATCAGCTCCGAGCCCACCAGCGACTGCCAGCCAAGGCCAGCCGAGACGCGAAGCCCGGCGATGATCGAGGGCAGCGCGCCCGGGATCAGCACATGCGTGATCACCTGGCGGGAGGAGGCGCCGAGGGTCTGCGCGGCCTCGACCAGCCGGGGCTCAACCAGCCGCGCGCCGCGATAGGCGCTGATCACGCAGGGCGCGAAGGAGCCGACGAAGATGATCAGCAGCGGTCCGCCGATGCCGGTGCCGAACCACAGCGCCGCGAGGGGCACCCAGGCGAGGGGCGCGACGAAGCGCATCGCGTCGAACAGCGGCGTCACGATCTCGTCGAGCAGGCGATACCAGCCCATCAGCAGCCCGAGCGGGATCCCGATGCCGACGGCGATCGCCCAGCCCATCAGGAAGCGTTCGACGCTGGCGGCCAGGTGCGCGGCATAGACATGGCCCGCGAAGGGATTGTGCCAGAGCCGGACCAGCGTGTCCCACACCGCGAGCGGCGAAGGCAGCAGGTGCGCCGGCAGCCAGCCCGATGCCGCGACCCCCGACCACACCGCGAAGAACAGCACGAAGCCCGCGATCGTCAGCGCCCAGAACTCGCCGATGCCGAGCACGGTGCCGGAGGGGCCCAGGAAGTTTCGGTCGCGCCGCCTGGCCATCGCGACGCCCCCTCAGACCGCCGGGCGCCAGTTGACCACGCGCCGCTCGAGCCGCCCGAGCAGCCAGGTCGTCACGGCGCCGCATACTGCGACCGCGGCCATGCCGACGAGGATCATGCCGGGGAAGATGTCCTGACCGGCCACGTTCAGGACGCGCCCCAGGCCGAAGAAGGCGCCAACCAGTTCGGCGGCCACCAGCGTCGTCCAACTCGCCTGCAGCGACAGGCGCAGCCCGGTGAACATCAATGGCATCGCGCCGGGGACGACCACATGGCGGATCACCTGCGGGGTCGTCGCGCCCTGGGTGCGCGCGGCGGCGATCAGCACCGGGTCCACCCCGCGCACGCCGGTGAAGGCATTGATCACGCAGGGGACGAAGGCGGTCAGCCAGATGACGAAGATCTTGCCGGTGTCGCCTAGCCCGAACCACACGATGGCGAGCGGAATCCAGGCCAGCGCCGGGATCGGTCGCAGCAGCAGGAAGATGGGATTGATCAACGCCTCGGCGCGACGGCTCCAACCCATCAGCAGGCCGAGCGGAAGGCCGGTGACCACCGCCACGGCGAACCCGCGGGCCACCAGGCCGAGCGAGTGCAGCGCGTGCTGCCACAGCGTCGCGCCGGCATAGCCCTGGCCTGCGCTGATCTGGCTGAAGGCGGCCCAGACTTCGTGTGGGTTCGGCAGGCGCAGCGGGTTGAGCAGGCGAAGTCCGCTGGTGGCGAGCCACCACAGGCACAATGCCCCAGCCACCGTGGCGAGCCCGACAAGGGCCCGGCGCGGCAGGCGTGCGGCAAAGGTCGAGCCGGAACTGCGCCCCACGGGCTGCAAGTGCACGCCTCCCAGAAAGATTTTCATGAGGCTTTCACCCGGTATCGGGTGTGTCAAACGGATTTCATGGTAGAAGGCGGCATTCGGCGATTGAAAATTTTTTCATCCATTGCCACAGTCGCCACATGAAGCGCCGGACCCGTCCAAGGCTGGCCGACATAGCCGCCGCTGCGGGCGTGTCGCTCGCCACTGCATCCCGCACGCTCTCGCAGCCCTCGATCGTCAGTCCAGGAACCCGTGAGCGCGTGCGCGCCGCCGTCGCGAGTCTTGGCGGCGCGCGGCCGGGACCCGGCGCACGCGCCGCCGGCGACGCCGG
>NZ_JACADQ010000102.1 GCF_016106015.1 Neoroseomonas rubea | reverse complement strand
GATCGGCGCGAAGAGCGGCGCGAGCGGCCCCGCGGCCGTCGCCGCGCCGTCGCGCGCCGCGAGCAGCGCGGCCCATGCCGTATCGGTTTCGGCCTTGTCCATCGTGGCGCCTCATGCCCGAAGCGAGCCGGGCGCGCCAGGGTCAGGGCCGGCCGAGGGTGACCGGCAGGATCTGCACGGCGGCTTCGGCCAGCAGCCCCGCCAGGATCGGCAGCGGGAAGGCCGCGAGCAGGCGGAGTGCGACGAAGCGCCAGCCGAGCACCGGGTACTCCCAGGTGATGATCCGGTGGATGGCGAAGATCGACCATCCGGTGATGAGGGCCGCCATCTGCGGCACGCCCGCGCCGGCCTTGGCGAAGGCGAGCACCAGGGGAAACGTCACGAAGGGCCCCCCCGGCATCAGCCCGCCAGCGAAGGAGGCGAGGAGGATGCCGGAGAACCCCGACTCCGGCCCGATCAGACCTTCGGCGGCATCCGCGGGGATGAGTTCGGCCAGGAAGGCCGCCATCGGCAGGGCGACGGCGAAGACCGGCAGGATCTTCAGCAGGCTCTGTCCCGCATCGACGCCGACCTTCCGCGCCGTGCCGGGCCCGCGCCGCAGCGCGAAGCCAAAGGCGATGGCAGCAAGCAGGGCGAGCAGGAGTTGCCCGCCGGTCATTTCGGCGCCTCCCAGGCGATGGGCAGGCGGCGCGCGACCCAGCCGGCCAGCATCGGCATGGGCAGGGTCAGGACGGTGCGCAGGATGGCGAAGTCCGGCCCGAGCAGGGGCATCTCGTAGACCAGCAGCTTCTGGAAGCCGTTCAGCGACCAGGAGAGGATGTAGGCGACGAGCGCGCCGCGATCCGCCCCCGCGCCGGCCAGCACCAGCACCAGCGGAAAGGCGGCCATCGGCCCGCCCGGCGTCAGCGCGCCGGCCAAGGTTGCAACCGCCAGGCCGAACCAGCCGCTTTCGGCCCCCATCCAGCGGGCGAGCGCGCCAGGGGACATGAGCTGGCGCAGCGCGGCCGCGAGAACGAGCCCCGCGACCAGCGAGGGCGCAATGAAGAGGAACAGCTCCCAGGCATGGAACAGCGCCGCGCCGAGCGCGCCCAGCCCGTCGCGCCGCCAGAGCGCGGCGCCGGAGGCGGCGGCGATCGACCCGATGAGGAGCAGGCTGGCGTGGCGGCGGAAGAAGGCGGTCACGCCGTCAGGCTGCGCCGGGTGGGCGCGCCGGGCAAGGCATCCCGCCCGTATGGCTGGCCTGCGACCTGCCGTCCCAGGCGCGGCATGCCCGACTGGGCGGCCGCGCCTGATCCGACGTGCCGCTACACCCGCGCCGACAGGGCGAGCGCCGGCGCGCGGGTCTGGGTCATGCGCCCGAGCGCCGCGTAGCCCGGCGGCGCCGCCTTGGGCATGGCAGCCCCCGCGATCGTCTCGATGACGCGGGACTGGAGGGAGACGGCGCGTTCCAGCAGCCGCTTGTTCTCCCGCCCCAACTCATCGATGCGCCGGGCGAGGATCTCGGCCGCGGCGCGCACCTCGCCCGCCGGCGGCCCGCCATGCTTGGCCTGCGCCGCATAGGCCGCGGCGAAGGCGTCCGACGCCGCGATCTTGCTGCTGGCGAGCGTCGCGGCGCGGGAGAGGTCGAGGGCGGCGAGCGCCTCGTTCTCCGCGCGCAGCGCCTCGGCCAGGCGCTGCCCGGCCAGGATCAGTGTGTCCATCATGGTCCCGCATCTCCCGTATTGGGGTTCTGGGTGGCACCGCGCATGCGCGTCATTTCGCGCAGCACGGAATCGGCGAGGCCGAGCCCATGGCCGGACCGCGTGGCGGCGGCGGCGAAGGCATCGACGAGCATGGGGCGCCACTGCGCCTCGGCCGCCCCGCCGCCGAAGCGGCTGCGGGACTGGTCGACGGTGGCGAACATGGGCTGGAGCATCAGGCCGAAGGCCTGGGCCTCGAAGTCGCGGGCGGCGCGGCGCATGGCGGCCTCGTTGCCGCTGGCGGCGGGGGCCGAGAGGCCGCGGGGCTGGACCGGCGGCAGGGCGGGGGCGTCCATCAGCGGATCTCCAGTTCGGCCTGGAGGGCCCCCGCGGCCTTGATGGCCTGGAGGATGGTGATCATGTCGCGCGGCCCGACGCCGAGGCTGTTCAGGTTGCGCACCAGGTCCTGCAGCGTGACCGACTGCGGCACGATGCCCAGGCGCCGCTCGCGCTGGTCGTCGACCTCGATGCTGGTGCGCGGCACCACCACCGTCTCCCCGCCCGCGAGGGCGTTGGGCTGGCTGACCTGCGGCGTCTCGGTGACGCGGATGGTCAGGTTGCCCTGGGCGATGGCGACGGTGGAGACGCGCACATTCGCGCCCATGACGATGGTGCCCGAGGCCTCGTCGATCACAACGCGGGCGACCTGGTCGGGCTCGACGCGCAGCTGCTCGATCCGGCTGAGGAACTCGACCGGGCTGCGGCCGCCCAGGGAGACGGTCACGGTGCGCGAATCGGAGGCCTGCGCCACGTCCCCGCGCATCGATCCGTTGATCGCCGCGGCGATGCGCCGCGCCGTGGTCAGGTCCGGGTTGCGGAGCGAGAGCCGGATGCGGTCGCGGCTGGCGAGCTGGAAGGGGACCTCCCGTTCCACGATCGCGCCATTGGCGATGCGGCCGGAGGTCGGCACGCCGCGGGTGATGCTGGCCCCCGCGCCGCGGGCACTCACGGCACCGGTCGCGATCGCGCCCTGCGCGACGGCATAGACTTCGCCATCGGCGCCGAGCAGCGGGGTGACGAGCAGCGTCCCGCCCGTGAGGTTGGTCGCGTCGCCCAGGGCGGAGACGGAGATGTCGATCCGGCTGCCGGGGCGCGCGAAGGGCGGCAGGTTGGCCGTGACCATTACGGCGGCGACGTTGCGCGTATCGAGCTGGCGCTCGTTGTCGCGCGTGTTGACGCCGAGCCGTTCGAGCATGCCGACCAGGGATTGCCGGGTGAAGACCGCCGAGCGCAGACGGTCCCCCGTGCCGTTCAGCCCGACGACCAGCCCGTAGCCGACGAGCTGGTTGTCGCGGACGCCCTCGACATCGGCGATGTCCTTGATGCGGACCTGCTGGGCCGCGGCGGGCAGGGCGCAGGCGAGGGCGAGCAGCAGCGCCGCCGCGGCCATCTTCGTTCTCGCGTAAGCATTGCCGATCAAGATGCGTCTCCTGCGCGCCGCCCGCGTCGCGTCGTGGCGCGTTTGCCTGCTGGGCCCCGGATGCGGGGGCAGCCGGGGCAGAGGGGAAAGGGCAAGCCGCGTGCCAGCCCGGACCCCCGTCCGGCGGGCGATCGGGGCGGCAGGGATTGCCGGGAGACGGCCGGAGGTGCCGGTCGCACGGAAGGGATGGGACCATGGTCGGTGTTCGGGGCGTGACAGGCGGGGTGGCGACGGGGGCGGGGCGGCAGGTCCGGTCCTCGGGCAGCGGCTTCCGGCTGGGCGGCACGGGCGGGTCCACCGGCGCGGCGGCCGCGCAATCGGCCTCGGCACCGCAGGGAATCGGGCTGCTCGCCCTGCAGGAGACCGCGCCGGCGGCGGAACGCGACGCCCGCGCGCGCAAGCGTGGGGAGGAGCTGATCGAGGAACTCTCCGCCCTGCAGCTTGCCCTGTTGTCGGGCCGGGCGGACCCGGCGCGGCTGCGCCGGCTGGCGACGCTCTCGGTGGGCGAAGCGGCCGCGGATCCGGGGCTGGCCGCGGCCGTGGCGGGGCTGCAGTTGCGCGCCAGGGTGGAACTCGCACGGCTCGGCCTGTCACCAGACTGAAAAGCGCGCCGTTTCAGGGATTTGTCGCGAAAGCCCCTCTTGGCTTCCGCCACGGGGCGCGTCTATGTTCCGCCCGCGCTTAGGGGGGGTCGGCCGCCACAGAGGCGGCCAGGCCCTCGGGGCCGGGGAAGAACATACATGCTCGTGACGCTGCCGCCCGACTACAGGCCCTCGGAAGCCGAGGAGTTCATGAACCCGCAGCAGCTGGAGTATTTCCGGCAGAAGCTGCTCCGCTGGCGCCAGGACCTGCTGCGGGAGGCCGGCGAGACCCTCTCCTCCCTCTCCGAAGGCGGCATCACCGAGCCCGACCTGACCGACCGCGCGAGCGTCGAGACCGACCGGGCCCTGGAACTTCGTACCCGCGACCGGGCCCGCAAGCTGATCAGCAAGATCGACCAGGCAATCGAGCGGATCGAGAACGGCACTTACGGCTATTGCGAGGAAAGCGGGGAGCCGATCGGGCTCCGGCGCCTCGAAGCCCGCCCCATCGCGACCATGAGCATCGAGGCGCAGGAGCGCCACGAGCGCATGGAGCGGGTGCACCGGGACGACTGATCCCGCGATCGCAACGCTGCCCCGCCTGGGACACGCGCCATCCGCCGGCCGGGCCAAGACAGCGGGCCCCGCTGGACGTGCCACGATCGAGGATGATCGCCGCGCCACGAAGTCCATGGCGCTGAGCAAGCGCGCCGGTGGCCCCGTGCGCTACGCCGCATGAGGCCGAATCGTCGCCGGCGCGCCGTGGCCGCCGCGCCCTCGCCGCGCGCCGCGCGACCACCAATGCGGATCGTCCGGACGCTGCTGGTCGGCGCGGCCGGCATCGCGGTGCCCATGCTCCTCCACGCCCTCCTGCTGCCGGTCTGGGGCGAGGGTTCGACTCCGCTCTTCGTTGTCTTTGTCCTCTCGCTGCTGCCCGCGTCCGGCGTGGCCTTCTTCTGCGCCGGCCCGGGCATGCTGCGCATCGGCTACGCCATGTGCATCGTGATCGGCGCGGCCTTCCTGTCCATCGGCCTGAACGAGGCGCGCATCTTCGGCGCCGTGCCGAGCCTGGATGCGGCCGAGGCGCCCTCCCGCCCCGCCGCCGCCGGCTTCCTGCTGCCCCGCGCCGCCCCGCGCGCCGATCTTGCCCGCATGGTGGAGGTCCGCCTCGACCTGCCGCGGCGCGACATGCGGGGGCGCTCGACCAGCCCCAGCCGGCTGCGCGGTCGCTTCACGGTGGTGCCGGTGGTCGGCCCCGACTGGACGCCGGCGCAGCCCGTGCCGGTGGTCGCGGTGCTGGACCACGGGCCGGATGGCGCGGTCCACGAGGTGCCGGGCGCGCCCTGGGATGCGGGGCGCGGCGTGCTGCGGCTGCTGCCGGACCCGCTGCGCGAGCGCGCCGTGGAGGAAGCGCTGCGCCAGGCGGGATGGACGGCGGCGCCGCACATCGTCGTCGGGCGCTGGGTCGCGGATCCGCGCTGGGCAAGGCTCGATGCGGCCATGCCGCTGCTGTCGCTGTTCGGCGTGGCGATGCTGGGCCTGGCGCTGGTGGTCCTGTCCCGCCATCCGCGCGCCGCGGCGCGGCTCGACGGGCTGACGGAGGGACTCGGCGACCCGGCGATCCCGCTGGGACGGCAGATCCTGCTGGGCATCGTCGCGCTCACGCTGCCATGCCTCATGGCGCTCGCGATGCGGCATGCCGAAGTCGAGGTCGGCATCCTGATGATCGCGATCGCCTTCGCCGCCGTGCCGTCCCTGATGCTGACGATCGGGGCGTCGCGCAAGGCAACGCCGATCGGCGTCCTGATCGCCGGCGTGATCCTGGTCGTCGCCCTGCCCATGGCCGTGGCCGCGCGCGGCGCGGGTCCGCGCGGCGACCTGCCCTCGCTCGCCGGCGCGCGCTGGGCGGATGTGCAGGAGGCGATGCTCGTGCTCGGCGCGGGCTGGCTGGCCTGGGCCGCGCTCATGGTCCTCGGCCGCATGCTGGAGCGGCGCGGCGGCGCCGCGCGCTGACCGGCGCGACCCTTCAGCCGGTCAGCGGCGGCGGCGGATCGTCGAGGCCGTCCGGCACGACGGCCAGCGGATCGCGCGCGATCAGCCCGTCACCGTTCTCCGCCACGCGGCCGACCCGGCTCGCCACGGGCCAGAAGGCGAGCAGCGGATCCTCGGCCGGGCGCAGCAGCGCGAGAAGGGCTGCCTCATCCTCCCCGCCTAGCCATGCGTCCCAGGCCGCCGGCGGCAGGATGACGGGCATGCGGTCGTGCAGCAGCGCCTGCCGGCCGTCTGCGGCGCAGGTGACGATGGTGTAGGTGCGCAGCCATTCGCCGTCCGGCTGCTTCCAGCCTTCCCACAGGCCGGCACAGGCCATGGGCTCGCCGGATCGCAGCGCGCAGGCGAAGGGCTGCTTGCCCTTTCCTTCCGCCCGCCATTCGTAGAACCCGTCCATCGGCACAAGGCAGCGGCGCTTGTGGAAGGCGTCGCGGAAGGCGGGCTTCTCCGCCACAGACTCGCCGCGTGCATTCATCATGCGTGCCGCCCCCGTCGCATCCTTGGCCCAGCGCGGCACGAGGCCCCAGCGCAGCACGTCGAGGTGCCGCGCCCCGGTCTCGGGATGCCGCCGCACCACCAGCCCGTCCTGAGTCGGCGCCTTGTTGAAGGACGGCAGCAGGTTCGGCGTCGCGTTGGTGGTGCCGAAGTAGCGCGCGATGTCCCCGGACGACCGGGCCTGGAAATACCTGCCGCACATGATTTTTGCCCGCCGGAGAGGTAGCCGCCACGCCAACCCTACCTCTCCGGCGCAAGGGGGGGCAGGGCCCCCCTAGACCCCCTGCCGCGGCGCACCGCCGCGGCAGGGGGGGCGTCCTGACAAGGCAAGGGCGGGGCGGCCCCTTGGCCACCCCGCCCCGCCTTGCTGCCTGCCGCGATCAGAAGGGCAGGATGATGTCGAGCAGTTCCTGGCCCACCCGCGGCCGCTGCACGTCGCTGATCGTGCCCCGCCCGCCATAGGCGATGCGCGCTTCCGCCAGCCGGTCGTGCCGGACCGTGTTGTCGGATGCGATGTCCTGCGGGCGGATCACGCCGCCGACCGTGAGGTCGCGCATCTCGCTGTTCACCCGTACCTGCTGCCGGCCGGTCACCACCAGGTTCCCGTTCGGCAGCACCTGCGCGACGGTCGCGGCGACGCGCAGCGTCACCGTCTCGTTGCGCCGGATGGCGCCGGTGCCGTTCACGCCGGAGGTCGAACTCGCCTCCACCAGCCGGCTTGGATCGATTCCGGTCGGCAGCAGCCGGGCGTAGGAGGATTCGAGGCCGAGCAGCCGCGGCAGCCCCATCCCTTCCGTGTTGTCGCGCGATCGCACGGTGCGGTTCTGCAGTTCCGCCTCGTCCGCGATGGACACGAGCACGGTGATGATGTCGCCGACCGCTGCTGCGCGCTGGTCGCGCAGGAAGGTCCGGCTGCCCGGCCGCCACAGGGAATTGTTGGCGAGCGGCGGATCCTGCGGGTTCGGCATCGGCATGGAGACCGGCCGCCAGCGCGGATCCTGCGTCGGGTTGGTGATGCCCGCCATGTCGGGCGCGTCGCCCAGGCGGGACAGCCGCTCGGCGCCCGAACAGGCGGCGAGCAGCATCGGCACCATCAGAAGAAGGATGCGGCGCATCTCAGCCCCTCCGCGCGATGGTCACGGGTGTCGATCCCGGCCGCACGCGCACGCGGCCCGGGCCGATCGCCTCCGCCTCGACGACGGAACGCGACGAGAGGTTCATCACCGGCACCATTTGCCCGCGCGCCGCCGATTCCATCGCGCGGCCCTGGGCGGTCAGGGAGATGCCGGGGCCTTCCAGCACCATCAGCACCAGCTGGTTCTTGGTCACGATCGCCGGCGCCGTCAGGTCGACGGACATGAAGGGCAGGTCCGAGGCGATCGGCCGGCGCAGCTGCTTGCCCACCACATCTTCGGCCCGCTGCGCGGTGCCGGGGCGGACGCGCTCGGCGCGCTGGCGCACCTCCCGCAGATCCTCGGGCCCGACCACGTCGCCCACCGCCATCCGCCGCGTCGCGACCACGACCGGCACCGTCGGCACCGCGCGGCCGGCGAGGCGGATGCGCTGCGTCGCCATGCCCTCGGCCGAGACGACGAGCGTCACGGCGAAGCGGCGCGACGCCGTATCGACATAGGGCGCCTCGACCATCACCTGCGGCAGCGCGCCGAGCGGCACGAGCGGCGGCGAGAAGCCGGGCAGCTCCAGCTCAGCCTCCGGGTCGAGGCCGAGGCGCGACAATTCGTCCCGCAGCATCGCCTCTACATCCTCACGCGGCAGGGGGCGGCCGGGGCGCTCGATCACGCTCCGCTCCTCCCCCGACAGCGGCCGCCAGGCGAGGCCATGCCGGCGCGCCAGGCCCGAGAGCTGCGCAGCGTCGAGCATGATCCGACGGCCGGGCGCGGGGGCGGCGCCCACGGTGCGGTCGGCGAGATCGCCGGCATTTTCGAAGATGTCCCCGAGCCTGAGCACCGTGTCCTCGGCGAGCACCAGCGGGCGCGGGAAGGGCGGGGCCACCTCGGCCCGCGCGGGCAGCGCGAGGGCGGGCAGCAGGAACAGCGCGCGGCGCTTCATCAGCGGAGCCTCGTCAGGGTGGAGAGCATCTCGTCGGATGCCGTGATGACGCGGGAATTCATCTCGTAGGCGCGCTGCGCCGTGATGAGGGAGGTGATCTCCTGCACCACGTTGACGTTCGACGTCTCGATGAAGCCCTGCATGGTCTGGCCGTAGCCGGGCGTGCCGGCGGCACCCTGCTGCGCGTCGCCGGAGGCCGGCGTCGCGAGGAAGAGGTTGTCGCCGATCGCCTCGAGCCCGCCCTCATTCGCGAAGATCGCGAGCTGCAGCTGCCCCACGTTCTGCGGCTGCACCTGGCCGTCGATCTTGGCCAGCACCTCGCCATTGGCGTTGATGGTGACATCGCGGGCATTGGCCGGGATGGTGATGCCCGGGTTCACGACGAAGCCTTCGGCCGTGACGATCGTACCTTCCGCGCTGAGGCCGAAGGTGCCGTCGCGGGTGTATGCGGTCTCGCCCGAGGGCAGCTGGATCTGGAAGTAGCCGTTGCCGCGGATGGCGAGGTCGAAGCGGTTCTCGGTCTGCTGCAGGTTGCCCTGCTCGCTGATGCGGTAGACGGCGGCGGTGCGCACGCCGAGGCCGATCTGCGCGCCCGAGGGCAACACCGTGCCGGTGTCCGCGCTCTGCGAGCCGGTGCGGCGGAGGTTCTGGTAGATCAGGTCCTGGAACTCGGCGCGCCGGCGCTTGAAGCCGGTGGTCGAGATGTTGGCGATGTTGTTGGAGATGACCTCGACATTGTTCTGCTGGGCCATCATGCCGGTGGCGGCGATGTGGAGGGATCGCATGGTGGCTCTCCTCAGGCGCGGCGGCGCAGGATGCGCTCGACGGCGGTGGACAGGCGCTCGCCCTCGCGCTCGGCGAACTGGGCGGCGAACTGGAATTCGCGGAGCTCCGCGGTCAGGCGGGTCATCTCCAGGATCGGGCGGACATTGCTGCCTTCGAGCGAGCCCTGGACGATCCGCGGGCGGTCGACGGCGCGGGCTTCCTCGCCCGCCGGGTCGAACAGGCGGTCACCCTCGGCGCGCAGGTTCTGGACATTGTCGAAGCGGACGATGCGGACGCGGCCGAGCGTGCCGTTCTCGCTGCGGATCGTCCCGTCGCCCAGCACCTCGATGCGCGAATCATTCGGCGCGACCGCGATCGGCGCGCCGTCAGTGTTGAGCAGCGGGTGGCCTTCCATGTCGACGATCCGCCCCCCTTCTCCGAGGGAGAAGCGGCCGGCGCGGGTGAAGCGCTCGCCGCGCGGCGTCTCCACCGCGAAGAAGCCTTCGCCGTTGATGGCAAGGTCGAGCGGGTTGCCGGTGCTCTGGATCGGGCCCTGGTCGGTCTCCCGCCAGGTGGCGCGGTCCTGCACGAAGGCGACGGGCCGGGCCCCCGCCGGTCCGTCGACCTGGTTCTGCCGCGCGACATATTCGGCGAAGACCGGGCGCAGCGCGCGGAAGCCGGGCGTGTCGGCATTGGCGACGTTGTGCGCCAGCACCTGCGTCGCGCGGTTCTGCAGCGCGAGGCGGGAGAGAATGATGTAGCCGGGATTGTCCATGCCGCTCTGGTCTCCTGCCCGGGGCCTGGCCGCCGGGCGGGGGCATCAGGGCAACCGGCGTGCCAGCCCTGGCGGCCGATCCGGCCGGCAATCCCTGCCGGTGGGCGGCAGTGTTGCGCCCCGGGCGGCAGGGCCGGCCGGGCGTTAACGAACGGCGCAAGGGTTCCTTAACGACCCCGGTGGATGCTGGGCGCCTGACAGGAGGTCGGGCATGGCGTCGGCAGCGGCACCCGCGGCAGAGGCTGCGGAAGGCGAGGCGAAGAAGGGGGGCGGCAAGAAGAAGCTGCTCCTCATCGCGCTGCCCGTCATCCTGATCGGCGCCGGCGCGGGGCTGTGGTTCACCGGCATCCTGCCCGGCCTGCTCGGCATGAACCCCCCGCCCGCCCAGACGGCGGAAGGGGAGGGCACCCCGGCGGCGGAGGCGCCCCGCCCGCCCGCCTTCTTCGACATGCCCGAGATCATCACCAACCTGAACGTGCCCGGCCGCCGCCCGGTCTTCGTCAAGCTGCGCAGCAAGCTCGAGATCACGCGCGCCGAGGATTCGGCCGCGATCCAGACCGCCATGCCGCGGCTGCTCGACCTGTTCCAGACCCATCTGCGGGAGATGCGGCCCGAGGAGCTGCGCGGCTCCGCCGGCACCCAGCGGCTGCGGGAGGAACTGGTCGCGCGCGCCAACATCGCCGTCGCCCCGCCCGCGGGCAGCAACCAGCCCACGCCACGCATCACCGACGTGCTGTTCACGGAGATCCTGGTCCAGTGAGCACGCAGGAGGAAGACGATCTCGCCGCCGCCTGGGGTGCCGCGCTCGACGAGGAAGGCGCCCAGCCCGACGGCGAGGCCGAAGCCGCCGCACCCGCGCCCGACGCGACGCGCGTGCTGAACCAGGCCGAGATCGACAGCCTGCTGGGCTTCGAGACCGGTCCGTCCGGCTCGGGCGAGGAAAGCGGCATCCAGAAGATCATCTCCTCCGGGCTGGTGTCCTACGAACGCCTGCCCATGCTGGAGATCGTGTTCGACCGGCTGGTGCGCCTGATGTCGACCACGCTGCGCAACTTCACCTCCGACAACGTCGAGGTCTCGATCGATGGCATCGTCTCGCTGCGCTTCGCGGACTACCTGAACTCCATCCCGCTGCCGGCCATGCTCGGCGTCACGCGGGCGGACGAGTGGGACAATTACGGCCTCGTCGTCGTCGATTCGGCGCTGATCTACTCGGTGGTCGACGTGCTGCTCGGCGGGCGGCGCGGCACGGCGGCGATGCGCATCGAGGGCCGGCCCTATACGACGATCGAGCGGACGCTGGTCGAACGCCTGATCGGCGTCTTCCTCGACGACCTGACGGCGGCCTTCGAACCGCTCTGCCCCGTGCAGTTCAAGTTCGACCGGCTCGAGGTGAATCCGCGCTTCGCCGCCATCTCCCGCCCGTCCAACGCCTGCGTGCTGGTGCGCCTGCGCATCGACATGGAGGATCGCGGCGGGAAGCTGGAATTGCTGCTGCCCTACGCGACGCTCGAGCCGGTGCGCGAGCTGCTGCTGCAGCAGTTCATGGGCGAGAAGTTCGGCCGCGACAGCATCTGGGAAACCCACCTGGCCGAGGAGCTCCGGTCCACCGAGGTCGCGCTCGACGTGGTGCTGGACGAGCAGGTGATGCCGCTCGCGCAGATCGTGGAATTGCGCATCGGCGATCGGATCACGCTCGGCGTCGCGCCGGGCGCGCCGGTGCGGCTGCGCTGCGGAGAGGTCTCGCTGTTCGAGGGCGAGCTCGGCCGGCGCGACCAGCGGCTCGCCGTGCGCATCTCGCGCGAGCTGGAACGGCGCAAGGAAGTGGGGGCCTGATCATGAGCATCCTGGAATGGGGCCTTCAGATCGTGCTTCTCGCCCTGCTGGGCGCGGCGATCCCCTTCGCGCTCAGGCTGGAACGCGCGCTGCGCGAGATCCGCCGCGACCGCGGCGCGATGGAGACGAGCGCGCAGGGCCTGAACGAGGCCGCGCGCATGGCCGAGGCCGCGATGGTGCGCCTGCGCGCATCGGCCGAACTCGCCGGCCGGCAGGTGGCGGAACGCACCGCCCAGGCCGAGCCGCTGCGCGACGACCTGCGCTACCTGATCGAGCGCGCCGAATCGCTGGCCGACCGGCTCGAGGGCCTGGTGCGCGCGGGCCGTCCGATGGCGACCGACACGCCGCGCGCGTCCGAATCCGGCCCGGCCCTGCAGAGCCAGGCGGAACGCGACCTGCTGCGCGCCATCTCCCTCGGCGCCGCGAGGGCCGGCCGATGAGAATGCCGCGCCCGCGGCTGCTGCCGCTCGCCATCCTCGCCATGGGCGGCCTGTTCCTCGTGAAGGCGGAATCGCTGCTCGGCGTGCTGCGCGCGCCGTCGGGCCTGCCCGGCGCCGTCGTCGCGCCGGCGCAGGCGGGGGTCGGGAGGGCACAGGGCAGAGGCCCAGCCGC
>NZ_JACADQ010000101.1 GCF_016106015.1 Neoroseomonas rubea | reverse complement strand
GCCGCGGCCACCGCGCCCGACTTGGCCGCGGCGCGGGCGGCGGCTGCGGGGTTGAAATCGAGGCCCACGAGCGGCCGGTCGAGCCCGGCAAGCCGCCGCAGCAACCCGCCCGTGCCGCAGCCGGCATCGAGCAGCGCACCCGCAGGGCCGGGCCGGCGGGCAAGCGCGTCCAGCACGCGGGCATGGAGGGCGCGGTACCACCACATGCGCTCCTCCGCCGCATCCATCAGGTCGTATTCGGCGGGTTCCACGAGGCGCTGCTTCGCACCGCAGCAAGGCGGGATGATGGCGGCCCGCCGCGTGCGGGCGGCATGGCAGGCCGGGGCGCCCTGCGCGTCATTCCGGTTGCACCCGCGGGCCAAGGCCGCGAGGATCATCCCCAGATGAACCAGAAACGACCATCCGGGACCGCCGGCGCCGCCGATGCCTGACGACGCGCCGGCCCGCATGCATGGCCTCAGCGTGCCGACAGGCGCCGAGGCGGTCCGGGGCATCCTCCTGATCCTGGTCGCCTACCTCGTCATTACCGGCGCGGATGTCGCGGTGAAGTGGGCGCTGCCCGAGGTCGGCGTCGCGGTCTCGATGATCGCGCGCGGGGTGGTCGGCGCGGCCTTCGTGCTGCTGATCACGCGCGGGCGAGGCATAGCGCCCGTTAATCGGCGCCTGCTCGCGACACGCGGGCTGCTGCACTGCGCGGTCTCGGCGACCTGGTACTGGGCCTGGCTGTCGGGGATGTCGCTGGTCGATTCCTACGCCATCGCCGCCGCCGCGCCGCTCGCCATGACGCTGCTCGCCATCCCTCTGCTGGGGGAGAGGGTGGGCTGGCGGCGCTGGACCTCCACGGCGGTGGGCTTCACCGGCGTGATGTTCATGCTGCAACCCGAAGGAGACCTCTGGCGGTTCGAGACGCCCTTCCTGCTGGTGGCCGTCATCGCCATGGCGGTCACGCGCATCTGGACGCGCGTGCTGTCCGCCACCGACGGGCCGGCCGCGGTCGCCTTCTGGCTGATGGTAGCCCACATCCCAGTGGGCATCGCGCTCCTGCCGGTTTTCCCGCCGCCGGGCGCCTTCCCGACCATGGGGGTTGTGCTCGCTCTGGTCTTCTTCGGCGCGGCGAACGCCATCGCGCACATCCTGTTTGCCCGCGCCTTCGCCCTCGCCCCGGTCTCGGCGCTCGCGCCCTATGAATACTCGCCGCTCCTGCTCGGCGGCATCCTCGGCTTTCTGATCTGGGCGGAAGTGCCGGCCTGGACCACCATCACGGGCGCCGTCATCGTCATCGCCGCGGGGCTGTACAACCTGCATCGCGAACGGGTGCGGCGGGAGGCGGAGCGCAAGCGCGACGGCGGGGGCTGATGGCGCTCCGCCACGACATCCGCCGCGGCGCTCTGCTGATGCTGGGCGCGACGGCGCTCTTCACCATCATGTCGGCGATCATCAAGGGGATCTCCGACCAGATCCATTTCGTCGAGACGATGTTCTTCCGCTCGGCCTTCGCCCTGCCGGTCATGTTCGTGATCGCCGCGCGGGGCCGGGACTGGGGGCTGCTGCGGACGAAGCGCTTCCCCGGCCACCTGGTGCGCGCCTTCACCGGGACCATGGCGCAGGGCTGCGCCTTCTACGCGCTCACCGTCCTGCCGCTGGCCGAGCAGACGGCGCTGACCTACACGACGCCGCTCTTCGTCACCCTGCTGTCCATCCCCTTCCTGGGCGAGAAGGTCGGCATCCATCGCTGGTCCGCGGTGCTGATCGGCTTCGGCGGCATCCTGGTGATCGCGCTGGGGGAAGGCGCCTTCCAGGGCGGCGGGGCGCCCGACCGGGCGATCGCCATCGGCATGGGCGTCGCGGTCGCGCAGGGCGTCTGGTCGGCCATGACCACCCTGCTGGTGCGCAGCCTGTCCGCCACCGAAAGCTCCGCCACCATCGTGCTCTGGCAGTCGCTGCTGATGACGGCCTTTACCCTGGTGGCGCTCCCCTTCTTCTGGACCACGCCGACGCTGCTCGAATTCGTCCTGCTGGTGCTGGTCGGGCTGGTCGGCGGCGTCGCGCAGGTGATGCTGACGGAGGCCTACGCCTCGGCGCAGGTCTCGGCCCTCGGGCCCTATTCCTACACCTCGATCCTCTGGTCGGTGGCGATCGGCTGGGTGGTCTTCTCGGATGCGCCGTCGTGGAGCACCCTCGCCGGCGCGGCGCTGATCGTCGCCTCGGGCCTCTATATCCTGCACCGGGAACTCAAGCGCGCGGCGCAGCGGAGGAAGCAGTGAGCATCCCCTTCCTGAAGCACGACACCCTGCCGCCGGGCGAGGTGCAGCAGGTCGCCCCCGGCATCCGCCGCATCCTCTGCGGCAATCCGGGCCCCTTCACCTTCCGCGGCACCAACACCTGGCTGGTCGGCGGCGGGTCCTCGGTCGCGCTGATCGATCCCGGCCCGGCCGATGAGGCGCATCTCGCCGCCATCCTGCGCGCGACCGCTGGCGAGCGGATCACGCACATCATCGTCTCCCACACCCATCGCGACCATTCGCCGGGGGCGGCCGCGCTGCAGGCAGCGACCGGCGCGCCCACCCATGGCTTCGGCCCGCACATGACGCCCCCCGACCAGGGCGGCGAAGGGGGCGACCACGCCTTCCGCCCCGACGTCGCGCTGCCGGACGGCGCGGCGCTGCAGGGGGCCGACTGGCGTCTGTCCGCAATCCACACGCCCGGGCATTGCGCGAACCACCTGTGCTTCGCGCTGGAGGGCACCGGCGTCCTGTTCAGCGCCGACCACGTCATGTCCTGGTCCACCACCGTCGTCAGCCCGCCGGATGGCGACATGGCGGCCTACATGGCGTCTCTCGCGCGGCTCGCCGCGCGGGACGACCGGCTGTTCCTGCCCGGGCATGGCCCGCCGCTGCCCGACCCCGCGCCCTTCGTCGCTGCCCTCGCCGCCCATCGGCGGGAGAGGGAGGCGATGGTGGCCGACGCACTGCGCCAGGCGGGGCGTGCGACGGCGCGCGAGCTGGTGCCGCCGGTTTATGGGCCCGCGCTCGACGAAAGGCTGGTGCCGGCGGCGGCGCGCAGCCTGCTCGCGCACCTGATCAAGCTGGAGCGCGAGGGGGTGGCGCGGCGGGAGGGCGAGCACTGGGAAGCGATGTGAAGGGCGGGGGAGGGGAACCTCCCCCGAGGTTCTACTTGAGCCGAACTGTGGAGCAAGCGTTCGAGGCATGAGGTTAGGGTAGCATCGCGCGGCGCGATGTCTGCCCCGCCGGCCCTGAGCATGGCGATGAGGTTGCCGGTGAGCTCGATGCCGGGCGGATCGCCGGGGCCTTCGGGCGGCGAGATGACAACGGTGTCGATCAGGGCCCGGGCTGCTTCCAGTGCCTCGACCCCATCCTCGGCTTCGAGTGCCTGGCGCAGGGCTGCGACCTTCTCGGCATAGACCTGCGCCAGGTTGGGATGCAGCCCGGGCGGAGCCGGTGCCGCCTCGGCACCAAGCGCCGCCCGCAACTCCTGCCGACGGGCCTCCAGGTCGGCGAGCTTCTTCTGGAGGCCGGGGGCCTTGAGACCGTCGGCGATGGCGTCGACCAGATTGGCGAGCTTGCGTTCGACGGACTGCAACTCCCGCTGCCGGGCTTCGGTACCGGCGGAGGCCTCGGCGGCCAGACGGTTCCACTCCTCGATGAAGGTCGCGCAAAACTCGGCAACCAGGTCGGGCCGCATGAGCTGCGTGCCCAGCGCCCGCAGCACGCGATCCTCCAGGACGGCCCGACGGACGCGTGTGGTGTTGCGGCATGGACCGCCGTTCCGGGCGGTGCGGCAGCCGAGGTAGTCCTTGCCGAACACCGAGAACCCGGTCCCGCAGGACCCGCAGATGACCTTGCCGGTCAGCAGGTGCTGCGGCCGGCGGCGCTGCCAGAATGCGTGCTGCCCGACCTTGGGCTGCGGTGCGGCTTCGGCTGCCAGCCGCACCTGCGCCGCCTGCCAAAGATCGTCGGGGACGATGCGCAGATGCGGAACGGAGGTCTCGACCAGCGCCTCCTCCGGCTTGGCCCGCCAGACCTCCGTGCCGGTCACCGGATCGACCACCGTCTGGGCCCGGTTCCACACCAGACGGCCGGTGTAGAGCGGGTTGCGCAGCAGCCCGTCGCCACGGGTCGGGCGACCGCGGAGGGTCAGGTCGAACCAGGTGGCACCGCGCGGAGCCGGAACGCGCTCGGTGTTCAGGGACCGCGCGATGGCCAAAGGGCTGCGGCCGGCGGTGTACTCCTCGAAAATGCGGCGGACCACGTGGGCCTGGTCGGGATCGACCTCGCGGAGGCCGCGCTCGGGCTCCCCATCGGCTCCGAGGCGGCGGATGATCCGATAGCCATAGGGCGGCCCGCCGATGGCGCGGCCCTGACGGATCCGTCCTTCCTGGCCGCGGAACGTTTTCGCCGACAGGTCGCGCAGATAGAGCGCACCCATGGTGCCCTTGAATCCGACGGCCATCTCGGTGACCTCACCCTCGGCGAGAGTGATGATCTGCACGCGGGCAAACCGCGCCATCTTGTGGAAAGACGCGATGTGTTCGAGGTCGCGGGAGAACCGGTCGAGGCTCTCGGCCAGGACGATGTCGACGCGGCCGGCACGCATCGTCTCGAGCAGGGCCTGGTATCCTGGGCGGAGCATGGTGGCGCCGGAGATCGCCGCGTCGGAGAAGGTGCCGACCACCTGCCACCCTTCGCGCTCGGCGCGGACGGTGCAAAGCCGCAACTGATCCTCGATCGAGGCGGCGCGCTGCAGGTCGGAGGAGAACCGGGCGTACAGGGCACAACGCATGGTCAGAGTCCCCTCGGCCGATCAACTTTTCGGCGCCGGCGCGCGGATTTTCGTATCGACGCGATCAGGTCGTGATGACTGCGGACCGCGAGTCGCGCATCACTCAAGACGTAGTGTGCCTCGGTCGTGGTGGGCTTGGCGTGGCCGAGCAGGGCCTGGGCCATGTCGATGCGTCCGGGGGCCGCCCGGGCGATGGTCGAGGCGACGTTCATGCGGAACGCATGGGCATTGATGAACCGGCCGAACTGCTGCGTCGTGTGGCGCAGCAAGGCCTTCCTCAGGCCACCCTCGGAGAGCGCGGTGCCGCCCTGCGCGACCCAAAGGTGCGCGCCCGTTGGCTGCCCGGACCAAACCGGGTTCCGTGGCGCCGTCGAGGTCAGCAGGATCGGGCGGACCGCGGCCAGGTAGCGCTCGAGATGTGGCAGCAGGATCGGCGGCCAGGAGTGATCGATTGGCTTGCGGGTCTTGGTCTCGGTCCCCGCAAAGCTCAGGGCGGCGCGCCGAGCCGACATGCGGAGATGCCCGCCGATCTCGATGCCGAGCAGGTTCTTCACGCGCAGGGGGCGGAGCGCTAGCAGGGCGATGATCAGCCCGTCCCTGTAGTCCCGCGCGGCGCCGACGCGCGCCCGTGCGTCAGAGCTCTCCGGGCGAGGATCCTCGAGCCGCGCGCTGGCCGCCTGGATCAGATCCAGACCCAACTGCAGACCGTCCTGCGCGGAGACCAGTCGGACCGCCTTGTCGCGCAAGGGCCGCGCCTGGCTGCGGAGGTGGAAGTGTACAAGCCGCAACCACGCCCAGCCTTTGTCGGGGAACAGGGCGCGGACCACCATCCACAGGACACCGATATAGCTCGCCACGGTGACCGGAGAACGGCCAGGAGCAAGAAAGTCGAGGTAGCGGCGCAGGCGTTCCTCGGTCATCCGCTCCCAGGGCTGCTCGGCCGCGAGGTCGACGCCTTCGGCCGCAAGCCAGGCCAACCAGCGGCCATAGACGCCGAGGGCGCTGCGCCGGCTGGCCGCCCGCCAGATGGCGGCGGCGCCGCCAGGATCGAGAAACCCCGACGGCCGCACCGCGACCTCCCAAGCCGACCGGTCCGCCTCAGGCCATGCGGCCAGCGGCAGCGCCTTATGGCCGGCCCGGGGAGTGGTGGACTCGCGCGTCACGACACCTCCTCCGTCAAGCTCTCGAGCAGCGCGTCGGTGCTTTTTCTGTCGGGCGTCGCGACGGCTGTTTGCGGCTTTGATCCTGGGCTGGCCGGTGCTCCCGCCCGCGGCTTACGCGGCCGGGTCGGGCGTGCGGAGCGCACGGGCGACCCGTCGCGCAGGCCCTCGATCAGGGTCCCGTAGTCGGTGACAGCAAGCGCGGCCTCGAGCCCGCTGTAATGCGCCAAGGTGGTCTGCAGGTTCTTATGCCCGAGGATCCGCTGCACCAGGCCGTGGGCGCCGCGATCCTCGCGGAGCAGCAGGTACCCACACAAGGCGCGGAAATCGTGCGGCGTCAGCTCCAGGCCACATTCCACCGCCGCCGCCTTCCGGACCTGCGTGCGCAGCGCATCCAAGGTCTTGGGCTGCCCGAAGATCGCCCCGGGGGACAGCCAGTCGCGCGGTTCCTCGGCGAGCAGCGGGCGGTACCGCGTGACGTAGGTCGAGATCAGGCGCGATGCCTCCTTCGGGAAGGTGGTCGAGAACGCCGTCCCGTTCTTTGTCGCGTCGGCCGCGAGGTTGAGCGCCCAGTCGCCAGCTGGCGTCTGCTGCAGGTGCAGTCCGATGCGCAGCTCACCCAGGTTCTTCAGGCGGATTGGTGCGTGCAGCAGGATCTCGACCAGCACGGCCGTCTGCACCAGGAGGGCCAGACGCCTGCTCGGCGCCCCGGCGCGGCGGGCCGCCGCGGCCAGGGTGGCGGGTAGGTCTATCAGTGCCTGCAGGTGCGCCGGGTTCTCGGCGGCCGCCAGGACGCGGCGCTGGGTGCGCTTCGACATGCCGGCATGCTTCGGGCGGAGTTGGATGACCATGTTGCGCAGGCTGTCGACATCGCGGTCCGGCAGCTTGGCCCAGTGGCGACCGATCTGCAGCACGAGGGAGGCCAGCTGGAAGGTGTGCAGGGTCGCCTTGTTGCCGGCCCGCTTCCAGAAAACCTCGAGCGCCTGCCCGGCCCGGGCGGGCGTCACGACTGCGGCGAGGTCAACGATTTCCTCTGGCTTGAGGCCGGTTTCGATCAAGGCGCCGAGATAGGCGCGAATCTGCCGAAGCCGGGTTGCCCGCGACATCGGGCGGAGAGGGCGGAACGGGCGGTTGACGAACGGGCTGGGGTCGGCGAGCCACGCGAGCCAGCGCTCGAGATCCTGCCGAAGGGTTTCGGGATAGGCGTCGAAATTGGACGACTGCGCGAGCCGGCGGTCCGGCACTGGCATGCGCTGCTGTGGCCAGTCGGGGTGCTGGTCGGCTGCCGCGTTCCACAGCCGCGCCACTTCGCGGGCCGCCCGCTCGGGTTCTGCCACCAGGCTGCGACGGGTCAGGTCATGGAGGTAGGCCTCGAGTACGACCGCGTCGACGGCGGCCGGCGAGATGTCGCGCTGGCTGCAGTATCTGGCGAAGCGCCAGGCGTGGAAATGACGTTCCGGACCGGGTTCCAGCAGGCCCAGGCACGCCTGCCACGCTGGCGACGGCTCCATATCGATGCGGCTGGCCACGACGACGATGCCGACATGGGTCAGGGCGCCCGTGACAAGCGACAATACGTTCCGCCAGCGGCCAGGGCGGAACCCCGCCATGGCCGGCGTGACGCCGCGCAGACGCTGGCGCAGATCCACGGGGCCGGCCCGAAGGATGTCGACCGGCTGGCCGAGGCCCTTGGCCAAAGAGCGCAGGGCCGAGGCCCAGTCCTTGCGCCGGCTCTCGGACAGGGTGGTGTCGGCCTGGATGCGCGCCATCAGTTCCGCCAGAGTTGGGAATATGCCATTCTCCACCGCGGCGGCGAAGTCGCCATTAAGTGACATAGCTGAACTCCTTTTGACTGTTTTGTCCTGCCTGGGACAAACGTGACTGCGTTGCTCGTATAACGATGAGGAAGACTGGCCCGGTGCAGTCACGATGAGCGCCAGAGCCGTGGAATGACTTGGACTTGAGAGGACATGCCGCCCTCACGACCGGCGGGTCGCCAGGTAGACGCGCAGGTCGTCCTCCGAGACCCGGACCGCGCGACCGATCCGCACGGCAGGCAGCAGTTCGGCCTTGATCAGGCGGCGGACGGTCTTGCCGCAGACGTTGAGGCGCTCGGCCGTCTGCTCGACGGTGAACAGCCTGGTTGGCGGACGCGCGGCAGCGCCCCGCCCCGGCGGGTTCCAATTGCTCATGACGAAGTCTCCGAGTTCGGGTGGCGGCCAACCGACTTCGCCCACGCCTCCCGCGCCGCCTGCCGAGCCAAGGCGCGGGTCAGGGCGCGGAGCTGGTCCTCGGCGTCGGCGCACGGAGCCTCAGGCGCAGGGCAATGCCCCTGTTCCTGATCTGACGGCGCCCGATCCTGCTGATCGGCGACTCCGGGATTTTGGCGATCGGCCATGCGGCCAAGCTGCCGTCACGACTCTCGAGAGACGCCCGAATCGCCTGTCAGGTGGAAGCCCCCGCGGCCCCCCCCACCGCACGCGGCACTGCAACGCCATTCGTTGTTGAGCGGTCGAGAGTTATGGCCTTGGCGAGAACGACGCCCGCGCCAGGTGCACACATCCGCACCGTAAGGGCTAGGCACCGCATCACCGCGGCCGAGGCAGAGCGGCTGTTGCTGGAGGATCTCGCGCCCTTGAGGCGGCGATCGCGCGCGGCATCACAGTACCGCTCACCGATGACCGCCGGCATTGTCTGCGGTTCGGCTCTGGCGCCGAGGCCGAAACGCGGCACCTTCTACGGCTGAGGAAGCGGGGGGGGGCGCGTGGTGGCGGCCGCCGAGCGTCCTTCCCACTCGATCCACTCAGCGGTCGGCACGCCTGTCCTCGCACAGAATCGATTGCGAGCACTAAGCGCGGCAGTTCCTACAATGCCGACGTGCGCTGCGCCCCGTACCTAGGGACGCGTCGTCAGCCGAATCTTCCCGTCGTTCCTTCAAGCATTGACCGGACCGCGGCCAAATGCGCGACCAGCGCGTCGAGGAAGGCGCGTACATGTGGCACCTCGCGCGCTTCTTCCCGCACGACGAGCCAGAGGTCGCCGCCGATCCCGGGAACGGGCGCGAAGCAGCGTTGCAGGGTCGGCTCGCGATCACCGATCATGCAGGGCAACGCGGCCAGCCCGAGCCCCGCCACCGCCGCCGCAGTCATGTTCGTCAGGCTGCCGCTGCGCGAGACGACCTCGACGTCCGGTGCCGCCTGTTCCAGCCAGCGCACGCCCGCGATCTCCGACACGTTGCCCTCGCCGCCGATCACCGCGTGGCCAGCGATCTCCACCTGGCTGGCTGGGGCGCCGTGCCGCGTCGCGTAGTCGCGCGCGCAATAGATCGTCCAAGGAAGGTGGCAGATCCGACGCACCGCGACGCCCCCGGCTTCCGGTTGGCGCCCGGCCCGCAGCGCCACATCCGCCTCCCCCCGCGCGAGCTCGAGCGCGCGGTCGGTGATCGTTACCTCGACGCGAATCCGCGGAAAGGTCTCCCGGAAGCGGGCGAGGAAGGGCGTCAGAACAGCATTGGCGATGGATTCATTGGTTGTTGCGCGCAGCCGCCCGGAGAGCATGCGCCGCTCTGCCTCGAGCGCGCCCTCCAGCGTTCGCACCTCCTGCTCCACCCGCTCAGCCAAGGCGAGCAGCCGAGCCCCCGCTTCGGTGAGCCGATAGCCCGCCTGGCGGCGCTCGAAGAGCTGCGTGCCTATCGAGCCTTCCAGCGCGGCGACGCGCCGCGCGCAGGTGGTCTGGTTCACCCCAAGCGAGCGCGCGGCGCCGAGGGTGCTCCCGGCCCGGGCCACAGCGAGGAAATGCCGAAGGTCATCCCAATCCCGCATGCGCGATATTCTGCATTTCCGCCGAATGGGGTTGCAACCTCTCGGATTGAGGACGCGCCCTCGGGTCCTGTCATCTGCGCCAAGGAAAACACCTCGAGGAGGACGCCTTCCATGAAGCTCCACTATTTCGACGGCTCGACGACCTGCCGTCCGATCGTGATGTTCGCCGCTGAAGCAGGGCTGCCGCTCGAGCTCGTGCCGGTGGACCTCTTCACCGGCGAGCACCTCGCCTCCGATTACACCGCGAAGAACCCGAACCAGCTCGTCCCGCTGCTCGAGGAGCCGGACGGCTTCCTGCTGGCGGAGTGCTCGGCGATCCTGAAATACCTCGCCGACCGCGCCGGGCACCCGGCCTGGCCGGCCGAGCCGCGCGCGCGCGCGCAGGTGAATGCCCGGATGGACTGGTTTAACACCGGCTTCTATCGCTGCTTCGGCTATGGCGTCGTCTATCCGCAGCTTTTCCCTGACTACGGCTTCGCGGACCCGGTGATGCAGCGCGAGGCGCTGACGCGGGCGACGCGCAAGTCCGAACGGCTGTTCGGCATCCTGGACGCGCACATGCTGGCGGGGCCAGGACCCTTCCTGGGCGGTATGGAGCCAGATCTGTCCGACTACCTCGGCGTGGCCTACGCGACGACCGGCGAGCTGGTGCGCTGGGACATGGGGCACTGGCCCCGGGTCGAGGCCTGGATCGCCGCGATGCGTTCGCGCCCGGCCTGGGCAGGCGCGAATGCCGGCTTCGAGGCCTGGCGCGACCAGCTCCGCGCCGACGCCGCGTGATGGCCGCCATGGGCGCGATCACCGGCTTCCATCACCTTGCCTTCCGCTGCCGCGACACTGTCACTACGCGGCGCTTTTACGAGGACCTGCTTGGCTTGCCGCTGGTCAAGGCGATCGCGATCGACGGCACGCGCGCACTGCACACCTTCTTCCGCCTCGGCGACGGCAGCTTCCTCGCCTTCTTCGAGGCGCCGAACCAATCCTTCGAGTTCCGCGCGCAGCACGATTTCGACTTGCACGTCGCGCTCGATGTTGAGCCAGGCGCATTGGACCCGCTGGTCGAACGCGCGCGTGCGGCAGGCGTGGAGGTGCGTGGGCCAGTGGACCACGGCATCATTCACTCGGCCTATCTGCGGGATCCCGACGGCTATGTCGTAGAGCTCGCCGAACGCAGTCCCGGCCACGACGCCGCGCTCGATCCGGCAAGCAATGGAGCCCGCGAGACGCTCGCGGCATGGCAGCGGGGGAAGTTGGGCGATGGTGCTGAGTACGATTAGCTTTCCCAGGGCTTCGCTGGCGGCGGATGCTCGCGAGCGGGCGCTTCGCCACCGTCGCGGAGCTCGCCAGGCCCGAGAAGATCAACTCGTCCCCGGTCTCGCCTGTGCTGCAGCTGACGCTTCCGGCGCGGATGTCGTGGACGCTATTCTGGATCGGCAGCGGCCGGAAGGTTTGCCGCTGCCGGCACTGATGAAGACGTTCGCGGTGGCGTGGGAAGAGCAGCTTCGCGATCGGCACCACGGTCCTCGACCTCGGCCTGCTGACCGCGGCGGGCTACGGGCTCTCGCGCGGGCTCGAGCAGCCGCAGCGCAGCGTGCTCGGCCTCGGTACGCGGAACGTTGGCGCCGCCGTGGCGCCGCTCCTGGCCGCGGCCGAGCTGGACCCGCGTGCGACGGTGATGGTCGTGCTCGGCGTGCCGCTGCAGATCCTGGTCAGCCTCGTGGCCGCCGCCTGGTTTGCGCGCGACGCGAAGCGAGCCTCCGCCTGAAGGACGCACCGCATGCCGGTTTGGCTCATTCCGATGATCTACACGCTGGTCAGCCTGGTGGCCGCCACCGTGCTGCCGCGCGTCGAGCATGCCCTCGCCCCTTCCATAGAGATCGGGATCTCCGCCAGCGCAGCGCTCGCCGTGCTGACCTCGATCGCGTCGGGGATGATGGCGCTGACGGGCATCGTCTTCTCGATCGCTTTCGTCATGCTCCAGTTCAGCGCGGTGACCTATTCGCCCCGCTTCGCCAACCGCTTCGCGCGCGACCCCGTCCTGTTCCATGCACTCGGCATCTTCTTCGCGACCTTCACCTACTCGCTCGCCGCGGCGGCCTGGGCCGACCGCGGCGGATCGGGCCGGGTCCTCGCCATCTCCTCTCTCGTCGCCGTTGGCCTGTTGTTCGTCAGCCTCCTGGCCTTCGGGCTGCTGATGCGCCGGCTGGGCGACCTGCAGATCACGAACACGCTGCGCTACATCGGCGACCAGGGGCGCACAGTCATCCGGCAGACCTTCGCGACGCTCGCGCCACATGCTGCCCGGCGCGGCGGCGCCAGAGCCGAGGACGCCGCGCCGGGACCCATGACACAGATGCTCCGCCACGCCGGGCCGCCGCGCTACGTGCAGCGCTACGACATCCCGGCGCTGATCGGCCTCGCGCAGGGCGCGGGCGCGCGCATCAAGGTGGAATGCGCGGTGGGCGACATGATGATGGATGGCAGCGTGATGCTGCGCGTGCTCGGCGGCAACGGGCCGATCCCCGAGGCCGCGCTGCGGCGGGCGGTCAAGCTCGGCGCTGATCGCACCTTCGAACAGGATCCGAAATATCCGATCCGGCTGCTGGTCGACATCGCGATCAAGGCGCTGTCACCCGCCATCAACGATCCGACGACCGCGGTGCAGGCGCTCGACCAGATCGAGGACCTGCTGC
>NZ_JACADQ010000100.1 GCF_016106015.1 Neoroseomonas rubea | reverse complement strand
ATCCAGACTCAAGCGCGACTGGAGCTCAGTCGACTGCTCTTCCGATCCCGGATCCCGCCTGCCCCGCCGTCGTGCCGCCGCCGATCGTGGCACCCCGCTTCGCCGCGGCGGTCCGGGAGGGGCGGACGCTCCGGATCGTCGCCTTCGGGTCATCCTCGACGGCCGGCGCCGGCGCATCGGCGCCCTGGATGGCCTATCCCGCGCAGCTCGAGTCGCTGCTGCGCGCGGCTTTGCCCCGCCACGGCGTCACGGTGCTGAACCGCGGCGTGGGTGGGGAGGACGCGGATGCGATGCTGGCCCGGCTGGAGCCGGACGTGATCGCGGCCGCGCCCGACCTGGTGGTCTGGCAGGTCGGCGCGAATGCCGCGCTGCGCAGCATGGACAAGGCGGATTTCGACCGCTTTCTGCGGGCGGGCCTGGCGCGCATGCGCGCGGCCGGGGTCGATGTGGTGCTGATGGACAACCAGCGCGCACCGCGCATCGCCGCCCGGCCGGGGCATCGGGACTATGACGCGATGCTCTCGGCCGCCGCGGCCGCGGTGCCCGGGGTGACGCTGTTCTCCCGCGGCGCGCTGATGGATGCCTGGGCCGCGGCGGGGCTGCCGAACGCCGCCGCGCTGGTGGAGGACGGGCTGCATCACAACGATGTCGGCTATCGCTGCCTGGCCCAGGCGCTGGCCGGGGCGCTGCTGTCGGGCGCGGCGGCGGCGCAGGGCGTCGCGCAGCGGTAGCGAAAGGGCAGGGCGGCCCGATCGCGGTGGCGCCCCGGCGCCAGCGCAATATCCCATCAGCCGGACACCGCTGGTCGGATGTCGCGCTGCGCGCGCGAACAATTGATCGTCGCAACGAAAGGGAGGGGCGTCGCGATTCGCGTCGCCGTTCGGCGGCCGTGTCAGCGCCCACTGTTTTGTTACAGAAGTGCTCTACAAACACCCACAAGTCTTTGAAGTAACTCAGTTTCTTGAGGTGATGCAGCCCTTTCATATCACGTCTTCGTGATATTCGAAGCTGATTCCGTTGATCTTCCGTAGCAAATCAGCGATGTAAAATTGTCGTGAGGCCACGCCGGGTGGCCTCGTTGGGGATCGGGATCATGCTCGAGGGCCTGGCGGCCAGAGCGATGGGTGCCCTGCCGCTGCACGCGGTCAGGCCGGAGGGCGTCACCGATTTCCTCGGTGTCCTGCCCCCCGCCGCCGCCGCCTTCCTGCGCGCCACGGGCTTCGTCGGCAAGGCCGGCGAGATCGCCCTGCTGCCGGGCGCCGAAGGCCTGGCCGGTGCCGTCGTCGGCCTCGGTCCTGATGGCGGCCCCTGGTCCTTCGGCGGCCTGCCCCGCGGCCTGCCGGCCGGCACCGCCTGGCGGCTCGCCCCGGGCCCGCAGGATCCGGCGCAGGCAACGCTCGGCTGGGCACTCGGCGCCTATCGCCCGCGGCGACACAAGGCCGGCGCCGCGCCGGCCGTGCTCGAAATTCCCGAGGACGCCGGCGCCGCCGTGATGATGGCCGAGGCCATCTGCGCGGCGCGCGACCTCATCAACGCCCCGGCCGCCGACCTCGGCCCCGCCGAACTGGCCGATGCGGTCGCGGCCCTCGCCGCCCGTCATGGCGGGATATGCGACATCGTCGCCGGCGAATGCCTCGACCAGGGCTTCCCGGCCATCGCGGCGGTCGGCGCAGGCAGTCCGCGCGCCCCGCGGGTTGCCGTGCTGCGCTGGACGGGCGACCCGGACGGCCCGCTCGTCGCGCTCTGCGGCAAGGGCGTCTGCTTCGACACCGGCGGGCTCGACCTGAAGGCGCCCTCCGGCATGCTGCGGATGAAGAAGGACATGGGCGGCGCGGCCGTCGTCATGGCGGTGGCCGAGATGGTCATGCGCAGCGCCCTGCCTTGCCGCCTCCTCGTGCTCGTCGGCGCGGTGGAGAACGCCGTCTCCGGCACGGCGATGCGCCCGCTCGATGTCCTGCGCACCCGCAAGGGGCTGAAGGTCGAGGTCGGCAACACCGATGCGGAGGGGCGGCTCGTCCTCGCCGATCTGCTCGCCTACGCGGCGGAGCAGTCGCCGGCGCTGATCCTCGACTGCGCGACGCTGACCGGCGCGGCGCGCGTGGCCCTCGGCCCCGACCTGCCCGCGCTGTTCAGCAATGACGATGCGCTGGCCGACCGTCTGCTGGCGTGCGGCCGGGAGGCGCTGGACCCGATGTGGCGCCTGCCGCTGCACGATGGCTACGAGCCCTGGCTCGACACCCAGGGCGCCGATCTTTCCAACGTTTCCCACAAGCCGATGGCCGGTGCCGTCGTCGCGGCGCTGTTCCTGCGGCGCTTCGTCCCGGCCAGCACGCCCTGGGCGCATCTCGACCTCTATGCCTGGAACGACGCGACACGTCCGGGCCGCCCCGAGGGCGGCGAGGCGCAATGCGCCCGCGCGCTGCACGCGCTGATCGCGGACGTCGCCGAGGACCCCGCCCACCGGGCGTTGGCCGCATGACGGCCCCGCCCCGCCATGCCCCCGCAGGGGGGCAAACCCCGGGCGGTCGCGCCGCCCCTAGAAGCAACGAAGGACAAAGACATGACGAGTCAGGCCAACCCCGACCAGCAGATTGCCATCCTGCGTGAGACCATCGTCGCGCTGGTGCGCAGCGACGGGCCCGACCTCTCGGCGCGGCAGCTTGCCGTGCTGCTGACGGTCTATCTCAGCGAGGGGCCGCACACGGTGCGCGGCCTGGCCGCCGACCTCAACGTGTCGAAGCCCGCGATCACGCGTGCGCTCGATCGGCTCGGCGAACTCGACCTCGCGCGCCGCAAGGTCGATCCGGCGGACCGCCGCAGCGTGCTCGTGCAGCGCACGCCGAAGGGCAGCACCTTCCTGCGCGACCTGCGCACGGTGATGTCCGAGGCGGTGAAGGGCACGGCCGAGGCGCGCATCCTGCCCGCGCAGGGCAATGGCGAGCCGACGCCGGCGCTCCGCGCGGTCTGATCGCGACTGACTTTCCCCGGGCGCGGCGGGTCCGCGCCCGGGGCTTTTTCAGTAGCCCGCCGCGAAGTCGACCAGGTTGATCAGCGGCCGCCCCTCACGCGCGCGGTGGATGTTCTCCACCACCTGTGGCGCGGCGGAGGAAGGAATGGTGATGCTCGCCGCATGCGGCGTGAGGATCACCTTGGGATGCGCCCAGAAGGGGCTTTCGGCCGGCAGGGGCTCGGGCTCGAAGACGTCGAGCGCCGCCCCCGCGAGCTGGCCGGCATCGAGCGCCGCCAGCACATCCGCCGCCACCATGTGTCCGCCGCGCGCCGCGTTGATCAGGAAGCCGCCCGGCTTCATCGCGCCCAGCAGCCGCGCGTCGATCACCCCGCGCGTCTCGGGCGTCAGCGGCAGCAGGCAGACCAGCATGTCGGCCTTCGCCGCCATGGCGGTCAGCCCTTCCGTGCCGTGGAAGGTCTCGATGCCCGCCACCTGCTTCGGCCGGCGCGACCAGCCCATCACCGGGAAACCCAGGGCCACGAGCGCGCGCGCCGCGTCGCTGCCGAGTTCACCCAGGCCGAGGATGCCGATGCGCCGCGCCGAGGTCTCGGGCGCCGGCAGCTCGAACCACACCTTCTTCGCCTGCTGGTCGCGGTATTCCGGGTCCTGCCGGTGGAAGCGCAGCACGTTCAGCAGCACCCATTCCGTCATGCCCTGCGTCAGGCGCGTATCGACCAGGCGCGCGACCGGCACACCGGGCGGCGGCCCCGGCGGGCGGAACAGGTGGTCGACGCCCGCGCCCATCGACACGATGACGCGCAGATTCGGATAGCGGCGCAGCTCCATCATGTCGTGCGCGGTCCAGACCACCGCGGCCTCGATGTCCGCGGGCTCGCCCGCATCGGGAAACAGGCGGATCTCCAGCGACGGGTCGACGGCCAGCAGCGCCGCCTTCCAGTCCTGCATGGTGTGCGCCTTGGTCGAAAGCAGGACGGCCATCTCAGGCGCTCCCCTTCAGGTCGTGGTCGATCGCGGTGACGAAGTCCCGCCAGGAATTGCGCGCGGTCGCCGCGCGCTCCGTCCCGTCCGGCATCTTCGCATAGAGGCTGAGCACACCCTTCGCCCAGAGCGCGTCGAAATGCGCCGGCGACTGTAGGACATAGGCCGCGGTGCGGTCGAAGACGCCGTCCTTCACCTTCGGCATCACCTTGTAGAACCACCACCAGCAGCCGATCGCGAGCACGATGGTGCCGGCCCAGGCGCCGCCCTGCTGCGCGCCCATCGCCGTGAAGGGCGCGCCGCCCCAGCGCAGCGCGGCGAAGGAGGTCAGCAGGATGAGGCCCGCCGGCCAGACATTCTCCCATGACCGGTACACGGGGGAGCCCGGCGAGTTCATCTTGCGGATATGCACGCCGAGCTTGACCTGCTCGGCATCCATCAGCCGCTTCAGCGTCTCGATCTCGGATGTGGTCATGTGCCCTCAGACGGCGGGCGCCGGGCATCCGCCCGGCCTGCCTTCGCGCCGTAGCCTCGCGCGCGCTCCGAACGGGGCGCGCGCCTTCCGGGGCGGGCGCACATCATGTGCGCAGCCCGGGGGCGGCCTCGGTACGGAGGTCGAAGGCAGCGGCCATCAGGGCGCGCGTGTAGGCTTCCCGCGGCGCGGCGACAAGCCGGGCGGCCTCGCCTTCCTCCACCACCTTGCCGTCCTTCAGCACGACGATCCGGTGCGCCATGGCGCGCACCACGCGCAGATCGTGCGAGATGAACAGGTAGGCCAGCCGATGCTTCGCCTGCAGTGCGCGCAGCAGTTCCACCACCTGCGCCTGCACGCTCACATCGAGCGCCGAGGTCGGCTCGTCCAGCACCAGGAAGCGCGGCTTGAGCACGAGTGCGCGTGCGATGGCGATGCGCTGGCGCTGCCCGCCCGAGAATTCATGCGGGTAGCGTTCCGCCATGGCGGGATCGAGGCCCACCTCCTCCAGCGCCGTCGCGACGGCCTTGTCGCGCTGCGCGGCGGTCAGGCCCGGCTCATGCACCGCAAGACCCTCGCCCACGATCTCGGCGACGCTCATGCGCGGCGAGAGCGCGCCATAGGGGTCCTGGAAGACGATCTGCATGCGCCGGCGCAGCGGGCGCAGCGCCGCGCGCTGCAGGCCCTGGATGGGCGAGCCCTCGAAGCGGATCGCGCCATCGCTCTCCTCGAGCCGCAGCATGGCCAGGCCGAGCGTCGTCTTGCCCGACCCCGATTCGCCGACCAGCCCGACCGTCTCGCCCTCATGCACCGTGACACTCACGCCATCGACCGCGCGCACATGCCCCACGACGCGGCGCAGCAGCCCGCGGCGGATCGGGAAATGCACGCGCACCTCCTCCCCGCGCATCACCTCGGCCGCGCCATCGGCGACCGGCGGGGGCGCGCCGCGCGGCTCGGTCGCGATCAGCATGCGCGTATAGGGGTGCGCGGGCGCGGCGAAGACATCCGCGACGCGGCCCTGTTCGACCGCATGCCCGTCCTTCATCACCACGATGCGGTCGGCGTGCTTCTTCACGATGTTGAGGTCGTGGGTGATGAGCAGCAGCGCCATGCCGAGGCCGCGCTTCAGCTCCTCGAGCAGTTCCAGGATCTGCGCCTGGATGGTGACGTCGAGCGCGGTGGTGGGCTCGTCCGCGATCAGCAGCTTCGGGTCGTTGGCGAGCGCCGCCGCGATCATCACCCGCTGGCGCTGCCCGCCCGACAACTGGTGCGGATAGGCGGCGAGCCGTTCCTCGGCATTCGGGAAGCCGGCGCGGCGCAGCAATTCGATGACGCGCGCGCGCAGCGCGGCCCCCGCCAGCGGGCGGTGCAGCGTGATCGCCTCGGCCACCTGGCGCTCGACCGTGTGCAGCGGGTTGAGCGAGGTCATGGGTTCCTGGAACACCATGCCCGCGACGCCGCCGCGCAGCCGCCGGAGATCGGCCTCGGGCGCCGTCAGCACCTCGGTCCCATCCAGCAGGATGCGCCCTTCGGGATTGGCGCCCGAGCCGGGCAGCAGCCGCAGGCAGGACAGCGCCGTGACCGACTTGCCGGAGCCCGATTCGCCCACCAGTGCGACGGTCTCCCCACGCTCGACGCTGAAGGAGACGCCCTCGACGACGCGCTTCGAACCGAAGGCGACGGAGAGGTTCTCGACGGTGAGCAGCGTCATCGCCCGCCCCCCGGCAGCTTGCGCGGGTCGAATGCGTCGCGCACCGCCTCCCCCACGAAGGTCAGCAGCGTCAGCATGACGGCGAGGACGATGAAGCCGGTGAGCGCGAGCCACGGCGCAGTAAGGTTGTCCTTGCCCTGGTTCACGAGTTCCCCCAGCGAGGGCGAGCCTGGCGGCAGGCCGAAGCCCAGGAAGTCGAGCGAGACGAGCACCGTGACGGACCCCGCCAGGATGAAGGGCAGGAAGGTCAGCGTCGCGACCATGGCGTTGGGCAGGATGTGGCGCGTCATGATCCGGGCGTGGGAGACGCCGAGCGCGCGCGCCGCCCGGACATAGTCGAGGTTGCGCCCCCGCAGGAATTCCGCCCGCACCACGCCGGTCAGCCCCATCCAGGAGAACAGCAGCAGGAAGGTGAGCAGCACCCAGAAGGAGGGCTCGATGACGCTGGCCAGGATGATGAGCAGATACAGCTGCGGCATGCCCGACCACAACTCGATGAAGCGCTGGAAGTACAGGTCGATGGCGCCGCCGAAATAGCCCTGCACCGCGCCGGCCGCGATGCCGATGATGGAACTCACGATGGTCAGCGTGAAGCCGAACAGCACCGAGATGCGGAAGCCGTAGATGACGCGCGCGACCACGTCCCGCCCCCTGTCGTCGGTGCCGAGCCAGTTCTGCGCGGAAGGCGGGGCGGGGAGTGCGACGCCGAGGTCGCGCACCAGCGTGTCGTGCCGGTAGCGCACGGGCGGCCAGACCACCCAGCCGCCGGCCTCGGTGAATTCCTGCATGAAGTCGCTGCTGTGCCAGAAGCGTTCGTCGGTCGGGATTCCGTCCGGCAGGATGTCGGATTCGGCGTAGTCCACCAGCACCGGGAAGAACCACTGCCCGTTCACGCGCGCGACGATCGGCCGGTCGTTCGCGATCACCTCCGCGAACAGGCACAGCGTGAACAGGATGCCGAAGATGATGGCGGACCAGTAGCCGCGGCGATTGGCGCGGAAATTGGCCAGTCGCCGGCGGGTCAGCGGCGAAAGCGTCATCGCCGCGCCTCGAAGTCGATGCGCGGGTCGACCAGCGTGTAGGTGAAGTCGCTGATGATCTGCAGCACCAGGCCGAGCAGCGTGAAGATGTACAGCGTGCCGAACATGATCGGGTAGTCGCGCCGCGTCGCCGCCTGGAAGCCGAGATAGCCGAGCCCGTCGAGGGTGAAGACGATCTCGATCAGCAGCGCGCCGGTGAACAGCATGCCGATGAAGGCCGCGGGAAAGCCCGCGATGATGATCAGCATCGCGTTGCGGAACACGTGCCCGTACAGCACGCGCTGTTCCGCCGCCCCCTTGGCGCGCGCGGTCACCACGTATTGCTTGCCGATCTCGTCGAGGAAGGAGTTCTTGGTCAGCATCGTCAGCCCGGCGAAGCCGCCGATGACGAGTGCGAGCGTCGGCAGCGCCATGTGCCACGCATAGTCGAGCGCGCGTTCCCAGAAAGGCCAGGACGCCGCGCCGGGGGAAGCCAGGCCGCGCAGCGGGAAGATCTGCAGGAAGGACCCGCCGGCGAACAGCACCACCAGCAGGATGGCGAACAGGAAGCCCGGGATCGCGTAGCCCACCAGCACGATGCCCGATGTCGCGACGTCGAAGCGCGAGCCGTCGCGCACCGCCTTGCGGATGCCGAGCGGGATGGAGATGAGATAGATGATCAGCGTGGACCAGAGGCCGAGCGAGACCGAGACCGGCATCTTTTCCAGGATCAGGTCGATCACCGGCCGGTCCTGGAACAGCGACCGGCCGAAATCGAAGGTCAGGTAGCCCGTCAGCATCTCCCAGAAGCGGACATGGGCGGGCTTGTCGAAGCCGAAGGCGCGCTCGATCTCGGCGACGATGGCCGGGTCGAGGCCGCGCGCCCCGCGATAGGTGCCGGCCGGCCCGCCGCCCGACTGCCCGCCTTGGTCGATGCCCGAGGGCAGGCGGACATCGCCGCCGCCTTCCCCCGTGATGCGCCCGAGCACCGACTGCCCCTCGCCGCGGAGTTCCGCCAGCATCTGCTCGACCGGCCCGCCCGGGGCGAACTGCACCACGGCGAAGTTGATGATCAGGATGCCGAGCAGCGTCGGCACCACCAGCAGCAGCCGGCGAATGAGATAGGCGCCCACCTGTGTGCTAGCCGCGCCGCGCTTCGGTCAGCGCGCGGTCCCGCGCCGGGTCGATCCACCAGGCCTGCGGGAAGCCGAGCCCGTAGCGCGGATTGCGCTCCGGCCGGCCGAACTTGTCCCAGAAGGCGATGCGGAAGGTGCGGCTGTGCCAGTGCGGGATGACGAAGTTGTGGTGCTGCAGCACGCGGTCCAGCGCGCGGGTGCGCGCGACCAGCTCCTGATAGTCCGGTGCGCCGATCACGAGCTCGACCAGCTCGTCGATCGCGGGGTCGGCGATGCCGGCGACGTTCTGGCTGCCATTCTCCCGCGCCTTTGCCGATGTCCAGTAGTCGCGCTGCTCATTGCCCGGCGAAAAGCCCTGGCCCATCGAATCGACCGTCATGTCGTAGTCGAAGGCGTCGATGCGCACCTGATACTGGGCGGGATCGACGGTGCGCACCCGGGCCGTGATGCCGATGCGCTCCAGCCACTGCACATAGGGCAGGGCGACGCGCTCGAAGGTGGCACCCTGCAGCAGGATCTCGAACTCGAAGCGCTGGCCGGCCGCGTTGATCAGCCGCCGGTCGCGCACGGACCAGCCGGCTTCGCGCAGCAGGGCGAGGGCGCGGCGCGCGCCGTCGCGATTGTTGCCCGACCCGTCGGTGACCGGCAGGCGGTATTCCTCGGTGAAAACCGTCTCCGGCACGCGGCCGCGGAAGCCTTCCAGGATCGCGCGTTCGCGGCCTTCCGGCAGGCCGCGCGCGGCGAAGTCGGAATTCGAGAAGTAGGAGGAGGTGCGCGCATAGGCCCCGAAGAAAAGGCTGGCGTTCATCCACTCGAAGTCGAACACCTCGATCAGCGCACGACGCACCCGCGCATCCTGGAACAGCGGGCGGCGGAGGTTCACGGCGAAGCACTGCATCCCCGTGGGAATCTCGTGCGGGATCTCCTCCCGCTTCACGAGGTTGCGGCGCGCGGCGGGGAAGTCGTAGCCGGTCGCCCAGTCGCGCGCGACATTCTCGGTGCGGAAGTCGATCTGCCCGGCCTTGAAGGCTTCGAAGGCCACGGTCGTGTCGCGGAAATACTCGTAGCGGATGGTGTCGAAGTTGTTCAGGCCGCGCCGCACGCCGAGGTCGCGCGCCCAGTAGTCCTCGACGCGGCGATAGACGGTGCTGCGGTTGGGCTCGAAGCGCTCGAGCCGGTAGGGCCCCGAGCCGAGCGGCACATCGAGCGAGGGCCGCGCGAAATCCCGCCCTTCCCACCAATGCTTCGGCAGCACCGGCAGGTCGCCCAGGATCTGCGCGAGTTCCCGGTTCTCCGCCGTGCGGAAGCGGAAGGTGACGCGGCGGGGGCTTTCGACGACCACCTCTGTCACATCGGCCCAATAGGCGCGAAAGAAGGGGCGGCCCTGGCTGCGCAGCGCGTTGAAGGTGAAGACGACATCCTCGGCCGTGACCGGGCGGCCGTCGTGCCAGCGCGCGGCCTCCCGCAACTCGAAGGAGACGCCGCGGCGGTCGGCGGGGAGTTCGACCGTCTCCGCGAGGTGGCCGTATTCGGCCGTCGCCTCGTCCGGGTTGCCGGCCATCAGCGTGTCGTAGATCAGCCCGATCCCCGGATCCGGCGTGCCGCGCAGGATGTAGGGGTTGAAGCTGTCGAAGGACCCCAGGCGCCCCAGCACGGCCTCGCCCCCTTTCGGCGCGTCCGGGTTGGCCCAGGGCCAGTGGCGGAAATCCGCCGGCAGGGCGGGCGGGGCCAGCAGCGAGAGGGCATGGGTGCGCACCACCTCCCCCGGTCGGTCGCCGCCGGCGGGCACTACGGCGCGGGCGTGGCGCGGGATGGCGGGAAGGGCGGCGAAGGCGCCGAGCGCCAGGAGGTCACGTCGCTGCATGGACTGCAGGATGGGGGTTCGGCCCCCGCGCGGCAACGTCCGCGGCCTTACCGATCGGTGAGGAGGCGCACGGCCTCCGGCAGCAGGGCCGCATCGCCGACCGCCAGCACCCGCCCATCGGCATCGGCGCGCAGCGCCTTGCCGCGCCAACCGGTCACGCGCCCGCCCGCGCCTTCGACCACGGGGACCAGCGCCGCCCAGTCCCAGATCTTCATCGTGGCATCGACCACGATGTCCACCAAGCCGATGGCGAGCAGCCCATAAGCGTAGCAATCCCCGCCCCAGGTGACGCGCCGCGCCGCGCCGCGCAGCCGCTCGAAGCCCGGCCGGTCGGGGGGCAGGAACATGTCGGGGCTGGTGCAGGACAGTTCCGCATCGCCCACCCGCCCGCAGGGCCGGCAGGATGCTGTGCCGCCGAGCGGGGCGCGGAAGCGCGTCCGTTTCCCGGCGACGCCGACCCAGCGTTCCCCGGTAACCGGCTGGTCGATGATGCCGAGCACGGGCACGCCCCGGTGCAGCAGGCCGATCAGGCTGCCGAACAGGGGCCGGCCGGTGACGAAGGCGCGCGTGCCGTCGATCGGGTCCAGCACCCAGACCCATTCGGCGTCGGGGCGGTGCTCGCCATGTTCCTCGCCGATCACCCCGTGGTCGGGGAAGCGGGCGGCAAGGAAATCGCGGATCGCGGCCTCGGCGTCCCGGTCCGCCTGGGTCACGGGGCTGGCGTCGCCCTTGGCCTCGACCAGCAGGGGGGACCGGAACAGGGGGCGGATGACCGCCCCCGCCAGGTCGGCGGCCTGCTCGGCCGCCGCGATGAAGCCCGCCGGGATCAGGGCGCGGGTGCGTTCGGCGAGATCGACCGCAGGTAGGCGATGAGGTCCGCCCGCTGCTGCACATTGGCCAGGCCCGAATAGGACATGCGGGTGCCCGGCATGGCGCGCGCGGGGGCGGCGATGAAGGCGTTCAGCTCCTCATACCCCCAGGGCTTGTCGGCCAGCGCGCGGTTGGCGGCGGAGTAGTTGAAGCCTTCCTTGGCCGCGTGCCGGGCGCCGACGATGCCCCAGAGATTCGGCCCGACGCCGTGCCGCCCGCCATCATTGAAGGAATGGCAGGACGCGCACTGCCGCTGGGCGAGTTGCCGGCCATTGTCGACATTGGCGGCGGCGATCAGCGGCGCGATCGGCTCCAGCGCGGCGGGCGCCGCCGGCGCGGCGGCCGCCTGCTGGGCCGGCGCCTCGTCCCCGATCCGGATGGCGGTGCTGTGCGGCATGGTTGGATGGACGATCAGGCGGCCGATCACCCCCGCGACGCCGAAGGTGATGCCGGCCGTCAGGATCGCCGCGGCCATCTTGTTGAATTCCAGGTTCGCCATTCCGCTCCGGGCCCTTCGCGCCGCTCTTCCCCAAAGGTCCGGCGGCGCGTTTGCGCACCCTGCCGGCCTTGCCTAAAACGCGGCGGACCATAGTGCCCGCGCCCCCGCCCGACAAGCAGCCGGAGCCGCCTTCTTGCGCCCCATCCTCGTGATTCCCGCCCGCATGGCGGCCACCCGCCTGCCGGGCAAGCCGCTCGCAGACATCCATGGCCGGCCCATGATCGCCCATGTCATCGACCGGGCGCGGGAGGCCGGCATCGGCCCCGTCGCCGTTGCGGCGGGCGAGCCCGAGATCGTCGAGGCCGCCCGCGCCGCCGGTGCGGCCGCCGTGCTGGTGGCCGACGACGTCCCCTCCGGCACCGACCGCGTCCAACGCGCCATGGCGGCGCTGGACCCGGAAGGTCGCCACGACGTGGTGGTGAACCTGCAGGGGGATTTCCCGACCATCGCGCCCGAGACGCTGCGCGCCGTGCTGGACCCCCTGGCCGACCCCAAGGTCGACATCGGCACGCTGGTCTGCCCGATCGCCGACGAGGAGGAGGCGAACACCGCGTCCTTCGTGAAGGCCGCCTGCGCCTTCGAGGCCGCGGCGCGCGTCGCCCCGGCGCTGTACTTCTCCCGCCTGCCGATCCCCTGGGGGGAGGGGCCGCGCTGGCACCATATCGGCGTCTATGCCTATCGCCGCGCGGCGCTCGATCGCTTCGTCGCCCTGCCGGCGAGCCCGCTCGAGATGCGGGAGAAGCTCGAGCAGCTCCGCGCGCTGGAAGCCGGCATGCGCATCGCCGCGGCGCGCGTCGACCACGGCCCCTTCGGCGTGGACACGCCGCACGATCTTGAACGGGCGCGGAGTCTCCTGGTGTCGCGCGGTCACGCGTGACCGCGCCCCTCAGGCGGCGGGCGGCGGCCATCCGGCCGCCTTGCCTTCGCGCCCCGCACTGTCGCGCCCGGCGCGGCGGCTCGCCCGGGCAGATCGGGAGAGCACACGGCTGAACTCCGGCCTGTCTAGAGTCGGCAGAGGCG
>NZ_JACADQ010000010.1 GCF_016106015.1 Neoroseomonas rubea | reverse complement strand
CCGACGCGCGCGAGCGCGGCGCCGAGCGCCGGCAACCCGGGCAGCCGCGCGCCGGCCAGCAGGCGGAAGGCGTTCGGCACCTCGCCCTCCACCAGCAGCACCGCCTCCACGGCGTCGAAGTCGAAGCCGCTCGCCTGCGGCCAGTCCGCGGCGACGACGGCGTTGAGGCCCGCAAGGTAGGCGTGGCCGCGGCCGGTCGTCAGCGCCGCGAGCCTGGCATGGCCCGGCGCAGCGGTCGGGCCGCGCGTGCCGGCGATCAGGTCCGCCCGCGCATAGGCCAGCAGGACGCGCCCCGGCGCGAGCACTGCCGGCGCCGGCAGCGGCGCATAGCGCAGCATGGCCAGAAACGAGGTCTCGGCCGCCCGCGCCGGCAATGCCAGCAGGGCGACCAGCGCGACGATCAGGCGCAGCACGGCTCGCTCCGGAATTTCCGCCGCGCAGCCTGCTCCATTTCTGGGTGGCGGGGCGAGTGGCGATTGCCGCGCCCGGTCCTACTCGATGGTGATGCCCGCGGCGCGAATCACGGCGCCGAGCTCCGCCACCTCCCGCCGCGCCAGCGCATCGAGCTCCCCGAGGGTCATGGCGGCGGTGCTGGCGCCGGCCTGCTCGGCGCGTTGCCGCACGGCCGGCAGTTCGGCGACGCCGCGGATGGCGGCGTTCAGCCGTTCCTGGACCGGGCGCGGCGTGCCGGCCGGCGCGGCGAAAGCGAACCAGGCATCCAGCGTGAAACCGGGCAGGCCAGCTTCCGACGTGGTCGGCACATCCGGCAGGCCGGGCGCGCGGCGCGCGCTGGCCATGGCGAGCGCGCGCACCCGCCCGCCCTGGATCAGTGCCACGGCTGAGGACGGGGTGGTGATGAACATCTCGACCCGACCGCCGGCGACGTCCTGCAGGGCCGGCGCGGCGCCGCGATAGGGCACGTGGACCATCTCGGCGCCGATCGCGCGGGAGAACAGCACGCCGCCGATATGCTGGATCGAACCGTTGCCGGAGGATGCGTAGTTGAGCTTCCCCGGATTGGCGCGCGCATGGGCGATGAATTCGGCGAGCGTGGTCGCCGGCACGTTCGGAGCCACGAGAATGACATGTGGCGCCATCGTCGCCATGCCGACGATCGCCAGGTCCCGGATCGGATCCCAGGTCAGGTTCTGCATCATCGCCGGATTGCCGGCATGGTAGCCGTTGTACTGCAGCAACAGCGTGTGGCCGTCGGGCTGCGCGCGCGCGACCGCGTTGATCGCGATGTTGCCGTTCGCACCCGGTCGGTTCTCGATCACCACCGGCTGGCCGAGCGCGGTCTGCATGCCTTCCTGGAACAGCCGTGCGGCGAAGTCGGTACCGCCGCCGGGCGGGTTGGGCACGATCACGGTGATCGGGCGCGTCGGGAAGGCGCCCTGGGCCCGTGGCGCGGCGGGAAGGGCGAGCACGGCACCCGCGCCGAGCACGGCGCGGCGGGTGATGCGGGTCATGGCGGATCCTCCGGTTCTTGTGGCCCTGCGGCCTTCTTGGCGCGAACCATCGGCCAGCCATGCGCGGGCGGCAAGGTGCCATGGCTGGCCCGGCAGCGGGCGCGGGGCTAGGGTGCGCGCCAAGATCCGAACCGCTGGAGGAATTCGCCAATGGCCTATCCGAACGTCCTGCTGCACGTGAACGGGGAGTGGCGCGCCGCGCGCTCCGGCAAGACCATCGACGTGCTAAACCCGGCGACCGAGGAAGTGATCGGCACCGTCGCCCATGCCGAGAAGGCGGACCTGGACGAGGCTCTGGCCGCCGCCGACCATGGATTCGCGACCTGGAAGAAGGTCTCCGCCTTCGAGCGCTACAAGCTGATGCGCAAGGCCGCCGACATCTTCCGCGCCCGCGCAGACGAGACCGCCCGCCTGCTGACGCTCGAGCAGGGCAAGCCGCTGGCCGAGGCGAAGGTGGAGGTGATGGCCGCCGCCGACATCATCGACTGGTTCGCCGAGGAAGGCCGCCGCGCCTACGGCCGCGTCATCCCCGCGCGCGCCGACGGCGTCTACCAGCTCGTGATCAAGGAGCCGGTCGGCCCCGTCGCCGCCTTCACGCCCTGGAACTTCCCGATCAACCAGGTGGTGCGCAAGCTCTGTGGCGCGGTTGCCACCGGCTGCTCCATCATCGTCAAGGCGCCGGAGGAGACGCCCGCCTCGCCGGCCGAGCTGATCCGCGCCTTCGTCGATGCCGGCCTGCCGCCAGGTGTCGCGAATCTCGTCTACGGCGTGCCCGCCGAAATCAGCGAATACCTCATCGCCCATCCGGTCATCCGCAAGGTGACCTTCACGGGCTCGACCCCCGTCGGCAAGCTGCTCGCGGGCCTCGCCGGGCAGCACATGAAGCGCGTGACGATGGAACTCGGCGGCCACGCGCCGGCGATCGTGTTCGACGATGCCGATCTCGACCTCGCGGCGAAGACGCTGGCGGGGGCCAAGTTCCGTAATGCGGGCCAGGTCTGCGTCAGCCCGACGCGCTTCCTGGTGCAGGAAAAGCTGTATGACGGCTTCGTCGAAAAGTTCGTCGAGCACACCAAGGCGCTGAAGGTCGGCGACGGCATGGCCGAAGGCACCACCATGGGCCCTCTCGCGCATGACCGCCGCGTGCCCTGGGTCGAGACCCTGGTGCTCGACGCCCAGGCCAAGGGCGGCAAGGTGCACACTGGCGGCAAGCGCATCGGCAACAAGGGCTATTTCTACGAGCCGACGGTGATGACCGACGTGCCAAAGGACGCCCGCGCGATGAACGAGGAACCCTTCGGGCCGATGGCCATGATCTCGCGCTTCCGCGACCTCGACGAGGTTGTGGAGGAGGCGAACCGCCTGCCCTACGGCCTCGCCGCCTATGCCTTCACGCGCAGCGCCAAGACTGCGAACGCGGTCGCGAGCCGCGTCGAGAGCGGGATGATGACGATCAACCATCTCGGCCTCGCCCTGCCGGAAGTGCCCTTCGGCGGCGTGAAGGACAGCGGCTACGGCAGCGAGGGCGGCTCGGAGGCGATCGAGGCCTATCTGAACACGAAGTTCGTGTCGCAGGCGGGACTGTAAGCAGGCGGGGGGAGAAGGGAACTTCTCCCCCCGGACCCCCCTCAACCTTCTTTGGTCGCAAAGATGGGGAGGGGGTTCGGGGGAGGTTCCCGTCCCCCCGACCGTTTTTCATGCCGGAACCCGCCTGGCGCGCCCTTTTCCGCGACCGCGACTTCCTGCGGCTCTGGACCGCAGGCTTCTGCATTTTCGTCGTCCGCTGGGTGGAAACCCTCGCGGTCGGCGTCTTCGCCTACAACGCCACCGGGTCGGCCTTCATCGTCGCGCTGCTGACAATGCTGCGGCTGCTGCCCATGGGCCTGTTCGGCGCCTTCCTCGGCGCCGTGGCGGAGCGCATGGACCGTCGCCGCGCGCTGCTGCTGATCATTCTCTCGCAGATGGTGACCTCGGCCACGATCGCCGCGCTCGCGCTCGCTGACGCGGTCGCGGTCTGGCACCTGGCCGTCGCCTCCTTCATGAACGGCATCGCCTGGGCGTCCGACAATCCGGTGCGCCGCGCCATGATCGGCCAGGTGGCCGGGCCGGCGCGGATGGGGCCGGCGATGTCGGTCGATGTCGCGACCAGCAACGGCAGCAGGGTCCTCGGCCCGACGCTGGGGGGCGTCCTGCTCGCCACGATCGGCCTCGACGGCGCCTTCCTGCTCGGCGCGCTGCTCTATGCGCCGGCGGTGGTTGCAGTGCTTCGGCTGTCGCGCGCCCCCATGCGCATCGAGGCGGGGCGCGCCTCGGTGCTGGCCAGCATCGCCGAGGGCTTCCGCTACGTCCGCGGCGAGCCGCGCCTGGTCGGCGCGCTGCTGGTCACGCTGCTGTTCAACCTGTTCGGCTGGCCCTTCACCTCGATGATCCCGGTGATCGGGCAGGACCGGCTCGGGCTCGGCCCGACGGGCATCGGCGTGCTGGCGAGCATCGACGGCGTCGGCGCCTTCGCGGGCGCCGTCACCATCGCGCTGTTCGCGCAGCCCGCGCAGTACAAGGCGATCTATCTCGGCGGGATCACGCTGTACTTCGCCATGCTCGCCGCCTTCGCGATGGCGACCGACCCGGTCGTCGCGGGCCTTGCACTGCTGCTGACGGGGGTCGGCGGCGCCGGCTTCGCCATCATGCAGCCGACGCTTGTGTTCCTTGCGACGCCGCCCGAGATGCGCAGCCGGGTGCTTGGCCTCCTGTCGGTCTGCATCGGCCTTGGGCCCATCGGATTCCTGGCTCTCGGTCTGATGGCGGAACATTTCGGCGCATCGGCGGCAACCGCAGCGACGGGACTCGCGGGGCTTGCCGCGCTCGCCGCCACGCGGCGCTGGTGGCGCCACATATGACGCAATAGGGCTCTCGCCGCGGGGCGGGCATGCCCGCTAGAGTCGGTCCCGGACACCATGACGAACGGTCTCGCCCCGCTTTCCGCAGACAGCCGCTCGGCGCTCGCCGCGCGGGCGGTCCGCCGTGCGCTGCCGTCAGGGCCCGCCTGGCGGGCCTTCGCGACCGGGCTGATCGTAGCACTTTCGCTTGTGCTGATCTGGGCGGTCGCCGTCGCGCTCGTGCAGCGCGCGGGACGCGACGCGGCCGAGAAGGCGCGCGCCCAGGCCGAAGTCGGCGCCGCGGCGCTCGAGCAGTTCATGCTCCGCACGATCGAGGGGATCGAGGCGACCTTCGCCTTCGTCGAGATGCGGCGCGTGCTGGAGGCCGCAGGCGACCGGCCGGCCGCCGACCTTATCGCTTCCCACCTCGCGGACATCGCGGCGACGAACCGGCTCGGCCTGGTGCAGATCGCCGACATCGATACCAACGCCACGCTGCGCTGGTCGTCGGCCAGCGCCTTCCCGCGCGCGGATTTCTTCGACCGGCAGGCCTTCCTCGCGCATCTCGGCGGCACGCGCGGCCTGCTGGTTGGCGTGCCGCAGATCGAGCCGATCAGCCGTCGCTGGTCGGTGCAGTTCAGCCGGCGGATGGAGGACAGCAACGGCCGGTTCCTCGGCATCGCCGTCATGTCCCTCGATCCGGTGGCGCTGTCGCGCGACCTGGCGGAGATGATGCCACGGCCCAACGACGTGATGTTCGTCGTGCGGCGCGACGGCACCTATGTCGCGCGGTCCCGCGCCACGCTGCGTGCCCTGGCGGAGGAAGTGGCGCTGGCCGCCCCTCTGCCAGGTTCCGGCGCCGCGGGCTCCGCCCCGCTGATCCTCTCGGCGACGCAACCCGACCAGCGCGAGCGCTTCACCTCCTTCCGCATGATGGGCGGAACGCCCCTCGTGGTCGGCACCGGCATCGACGCGGCGGAGGCGCTGGCTCCGGTACGAGACTTCGCGCGGCTCGCGGTGGTGACGGCGCTGCTCACAAGCGCGCTTGTCGTCCTGCTCGCGCTTTACGCGCGCCGGCGGCATGAGCGCCTTCACGCCAAGACCGAGGTTCAGGAGGCACGCCTCGCCGAACGCGCCGCGGGCGCGGCGCGGGCGGAGATCGAGGCGCTGCTGGCAGGCCTGCCGGTCGCCGTCTATCGCGCCCGGATCAGACGTGGCCGGGGCATGGAGGTCACCTACGCCAGCGCAGGCATGGCCACTCTGCCCGACGCCGGAAAGGCGAAGCCGGAGGAGGACGATGCGCGGCGAGAATTCGTCGCACGCCTGCTATCGGGGCGTGACGCGGTGGTCGAATACCCAGTCACGCGGGCGGATGGCAGCACCGTGTGGCTGCGCGACGCGGCGCGCGTGGTGCTCAACACCGAGGATGGCTGCGAGGTGGTGGGCTACCGCGCCGACATCACCGCGGAGCGCCGCCTTGCCGCCCGCGCGACGGAGGCGGCCAAGCTGGCAACGCTCGGGGAGATGGCGACGGGCCTGGCGCACGAACTGAACCAGCCGATCACCGCCATGTCGCTCGGCGCCGACAACGCTGCCGACGCGCTGGAGGCCGAAGGATCACGCGGCATCCCCGAGGCGCTCGAGACGCTGCGTTCCGTGGCCGGCCAGGCGGCGCGCGCGCAGACCATCATCGACCATCTGCGCGTCTTCGGCCGGCGCGATGCCGGCCCGCTTGGCGCCATCGAGGTTCGCAGCGCCGTGGACGGCGCCGTGGTGCTGGCGGGCGCGGCGCTGCGCACGGCCGGCATCGAGGTGATGCGCAACATCCCGAATGGCCTGCCCCCCGTGCAGGGCCAGCTCGTCCTGATCGAGCAGGTGCTCGTTAACCTCTGCCTGAACGCGCGCGACGCGATGCTGAAGCAGCCCGAAGGCCAGCGCCGCCTGATCTTCGCGGCACGCCGGGCGCCGGCCGGGGATCGCGTGCTGCTCGCGGTGCGCGACACGGGCGGCGGGATGCCGGAGGACGTCGTCGGCCGCGTCTTCGAGCCCTTCTTCACCACCAAGCCGGTCGGGCAGGGTACCGGGCTCGGGCTCGCGATCTGCCACGGCATCATGGCTGCGCAGGGCGGCGCCATCCGCGTGGCGAATGTCGACCACGGCGCCGAGTTCACGCTGGAATTCGCGATCGCCGAGCGCGACGCGCCGGCGGCGGATTCAGGCCTGCGGGACGCCCCGGCGCAGGAAGCCACCCACGTCGCCTGAGGGCATCGGCGCGCCGAGCAGGTAGCCCTGGCAGGCGTCGCACCCTGCTTCGCGCAGCGCCTGGAGCTGCGCCGGCGTCTCCACCCCCTCGGCCACTGTCGTCAGGCCGAGCGCGGCGGTCAGTTGGATCATGCCGCGGAAGAAGGCGCGGTCGCGCTCCGTACCGGGAAGGCGCTCGATGAAGCGGCGGTCGAGCTTGACCAGCGTGGCCGGCAGGTCGCGCAGCCGCGCCAGGGAGGAATGACCGACGCCGAAATCGTCGATGGCGAGGCCGAAGCCCGCCTCCCGCAGCGCCGTCAGCGTCGGCAATGCCTGCTCGGACAGCGCCTCGGTCTCGGTGATCTCGAGGCAGAGGGCAGAGGCAGGCAGGCCGGCGGCCGAGACCATGCGGCAGAGATCGACCGCGAAGTCCGGCGCGCGCAGCTGGGTGGGTGAGACATTGACCGCGACGCGGCCGAAGGGCAGGCCTTCCTGCCGCCAGGCCGCGATCGCGGCGAGCGCGTCGCGCAGGATGCGGCGCCCCAGCGCGTCCATCAGCCCGTAATGCTCGGCGACGGGCACGAGCTCGTCCGGATCGCAGCGGCCAACCGCGGGGTCGCTGAAGCGCACCAGCGCCTCGAAGCCGAGGAGCTGGCCGTCCGAGCAGCGGAGGATCGGCTGGTAGGCAAGCCCGACCTCGTCATTGCCGCGCAGTGCCGTGCGTAGCGCGCCGGCGAGTTCGATGCGGCGGAGCGAGCCGTCGGCCCGCGCTTCGTCGGAACTGGCGACGCGGTCGCCGCCGCGGGTCCGCGCGTTGCGAATGGCGGCCTCGGCGCCGCGGAGGCAGGCGGCGCCGTCTCCGACGGGGCTGGCGGCGTAGCCGACGCTGGCCGTCAGGAAGATCCGGACATCGCCACCGCCCAGCTGCTGCGCCACGGCACCGTGCAGCCGCGCCGCGAGGGCCGGCAGCGTCATGGCGGCCTCGCCCTCGACGAGGACGGCGAATTCGTCGTCGCCGAAGCGGGCGGTCAGCGCACCACGCCCGGCGGCTTGCTGGATCCGGCGCGCCGTCTCGATCAGCAGTGCATCGGCGGCGCGGGGCCCGAAGGCCTCATTCACGCGGCGGAAGCGGTCGAGGTCGATCAGCACGAGGCCACAGGCGTCCCGCCGCGGCGTCAGCAGCCGCTCGATCAGCGCGGCCCGGTTCGCAATGCAGGTGAGCGGGTCCTCGCCGCGCTGGCGGCGGGCCTCCTCCTCGGCTTCGGCGATGCGGGCGAGCCGGTCGCTCTCGGCCTCGAAGCTGCGGCGGCGGGCGAGAACACGCTCCATCGCCGCCTCGACCGCGTTGGCGATCTCCCCGCTGCGCAGCGGCTTGCGGATGAAGTCGGAGGCGCCGATCCGCACCGCTTCCGCGGCGTCGTCGACCGAGGCATGGCCGGTGATGAGCACGACTTCCGGCCGCATGCGGCTGTCGGTCGCGTTGATGCGGCGGGCAAGGGCGAGCCCGTCTTCCCCTGGCATGCGGATGTCGCTGACGACGACGCCGAGATCGCCTCGCTCGGCGATGATCCGCGCGGCTGTCTCGGCCGAGGGTGCGAGGCTCACCTCATGCCCGCGCCGGCGGAGCGCCTTGCCGATCTGCTCGAGGACCACCGGCTCATCGTCGACGACGAGCACGCCGAGCCCGGTGCGATCGTCGGTCGTGGCATTGAGGAAGGCGGACGACATGGCGGAGTCCTGCGGCAAACCTGATCACGACCGGGACCCAACCCGAGTCGCGTTAACTTATTAAGACTTCTCTCGTATCTCAACAACCCCTCTTGTTAGGACAACTCGCTTTTTCCGTGCATACGGGGCACGAACGATACACGCATCGCGTGCAGAAGATCCCCTCCGCAACGTTGAGGAATCGGCGCATGATTGCTCCTTCGAGGGCCGAAAATGGCGGCTGGCCTGGCACATCGCTCGAACTCACGGGCCTCGGGGGGAGAATGGCATGGACAGCATCCTGCCAGCCGCCATGCGGCTGGGCGAACGTCTCAGAATACGTAAATGCACCGTTGCGGTGGCGGAGAGTTCCGTCGGCGGGCTGGTGTCCGCCGCCCTGCTCTCCCAACCCGGCGCATCTGCCTACTTCCTGGGCGGGGCGGTGGTCTACACGGCCGCCGCCCGGCAGGGACTGCTCGGCATCGGGCCGGCGGAGATGACGGGCATGCGATCCGCATCTGAACCCTATGCGCTGCTGATGGCGCGGACGGTGCGCGACCGGCTCGGCGCCGATTGGGGCCTTGCGGAGACGGGCGCAGCTGGGCCGGCGGGGAACCGCTATGGCGACCCGGCCGGGCATGCCTGCCTCGCCATCGCCGGGCCCGTGGAGCGCGTGATCACGGTGCGGACCGGCTCGGCAGACCGGCCAGCGAACATGCGGGCCTTCGCGGCCGCCCTGCTTGCCCTGGCGGAGGAGGCGATCGCCTGATCCGGGCTTGCGCGATCCCGCATCCGCCCTGACCTTCTCCCGGAACGGACGGAGGGATCGGGCGTGGCGCGGTTCAAGGGCACCAAGGAATACGTCGCTTCGCGCGAGCTGGAGGTGGCGGTGAACGCCGCCGTCGCACTCCAGCGCCCGCTGCTGGTCAAGGGCGAGCCAGGCACCGGCAAGACCGTGCTGGCGCAGGAGATCGCCAAGGCGCTCGGCTACCCGCTGATCGAGTGGCACATCAAGTCCACCACCAAGGCGCAGCAGGGCCTTTATGAATACGACGCGGTGAGCCGCCTGCGCGACGGGCAGCTGGGCGACCCGCGGGTGCATGACATCGCCAACTACATCGTGCGCGGCAAGCTCTGGGACGCCTTCGAGGCCGAGCAGCCCGTCGTCCTTCTGATCGACGAGATCGACAAGGCGGACATCGAGTTCCCGAACGACCTGCTGCTCGAACTCGATCGCATGCAGTTCTTCGTCTACGAGACGCGCAAGACGGTCGCCGCACGGCATCGGCCCGTGGTGATCATCACGTCGAACAATGAGAAGGAACTGCCGGACGCCTTCCTGCGCCGCTGCTTCTTCCACTACATCCGCTTCCCGGATCGCGAGACGATGGAGCGCATCGTCGAGGCGCACTATCCCGATATCCGCCAGGACCTGCTGCGCGAAGCGCTGAACGTCTTCTTCGAGATCCGCGAGGTGAACGAGCTCAAGAAGAAGCCCGCGACGTCCGAGCTGCTGGACTGGCTGAAGCTGCTGACGATCGAGGACATGCCGGCCGAGGCACTGCGGTCCTCCGACGCCAAGACCGCGCTGCCGCCGCTCTATGGCGCGATGCTGAAGAACGAGCAGGACGTCCACCTGTTCGAGCGGCTCGCCTTCCTGGCGCGCCGCCGCGGCGGGTAGGGCGGTGTTCGCGCCCTTCATCCTCGCGCTGCGCGCGGCCGGCGTGCCGGCCTCGATCATGGAGTACCTCGCGCTGCTCCGCGCGATGAAGGAAGGCATCGCCGGCTTCAGCGTCGATGACTTCTATCACCTGTCGCGCGCCGCGCTGGTAAAGGATGAGCGGCACCTCGACCGCTTCGACCGCGTCTTCGGGGAGATCTTCAAGGGGCTGGAAGCGCCGCAAGGCGAGGCACCTCGCGAACTTCCCGCCGAATGGCTGCGCAAGTTGGCCGAACGCGTGCTGACGCCCGAGGAGATGGAGCAGATCAAGGCGCTCGGCGATTTCGACGCGCTGATGGAAACGCTGAAGAAGCGGCTCGAGGAACAGAAGGGCCGGCACCAAGGCGGGTCGAAATGGATCGGTACCGCCGGCACCTCCCCCTTCGGTGCGCATGGCTACAATCCGGAAGGCGTGCGGATCGGGCAGGAGAACAGCCGCCACCGCCGCGCGGTGAAGGTGTGGGACCAGCGGCAGTTCCGCGACCTGGACGAGGACGAGGCGCTCTCCTCACGCAACATGAAGGTCGCGCTGCGGCGACTGCGCCGCTTCGCCCGCACGGGTGCGGCGACCGAGCTCGACCTGCCGGGGACGATTGGCGCCACCGCGCGCAACGGCGGGTCGCTCGACCTGCACATGGTGCCGGAGCGGCACAACGCGGTGAAGGTCCTGCTGCTGATGGACATCGGCGGATCGATGGACGACCACATCCGCATCTGCCAGGAGCTGTTCACCGCTGCGCGGTCCGAGTTCAAGCACCTGGAATTCTGGTACTTCCACAACTGCCTGTATGAGCGCGTCTGGCGCACCAACCGGCGGCGGCGCGAGACGGAGCGACCGACGATGGAACTGCTCCGCACCTACGGCCCCGACTGGCGGCTGGTGATCGTGGGCGACGCGACCATGAGCCCCTATGAGATCATCCAGCCAGGCGGCAGCGTGGAGCATTGGAACGAGGAAGCCGGCCAGGTCTGGATGGGCAGGGCCACGCGCCATTTCCGCAAGGCCGCCTGGCTCAACCCGGTCGATCCCGCGCATTGGCGCTACACCCAGTCCATCGGCATCCTGCAGCGGCTGATGGACAACCGCATGTACCCGCTGACGCTGGCGGGGCTCGAGACGATGGCGCGCGAGCTGGCGCGCTGAGGGAAGGAACCGACCATGGACATCAAGCCTCGCCTGCCGCGCGGGAGACAATTCTTCGCCAATCCGGGGCCCACCAACATTCCGGATTCCATCCTGCACGCCGTCGCGCATGTGACGGTCGACTTCAACGACCCAGCCTTCATCGCCGTCTATGATGAATGCGTCGCCGGGTTGAAGCGGGTGCTCAAGACCGAGCAGGAGGTGTTCCTCTACACCGGCTCCGGCCATGCGGCGTGGGAAGCGGCGCTGGTCAACCTGTTCTCTCCGGGCGATCTGCTGCTGGTGCCCGAGACGGGCTACTTCTCCGAATCCTGGGCGAAGATGGCGCAGGATCTCGGCCTGCGCTTCCGTACGATCGAGGCCGATTGGCGCCGCGGCGTGGATTTCGGCGCGCTGCGCGCGGCACTCGCCGCCGATGCGGGCCATGAGATCAAGGCGATCTGTGCCGTGCACAATGAAACGGCGACGGGCATGGTCCTGCCGCTGTCGGAGTTGCGCGCGGCGCTCGATGCCACGGGGCATCCGGCGCTACTGCTGGCGGACACCATCTCCTCGCTCGGCTCGATGGATTTCCGCATGGATGGCTGGGGCGTCGACATCGCGGTGGGCGGCAGCCAGAAGGGGCTGATGCTGCCGACCGGCATGTCCTTCACCGGCGTCTCGGCCAAGGCGATGGCGGCGCACAAGACGTCGACGCTACCGAAATCCTACTTCAACTGGACCAACATGCTGACCCGCCGGCACCGGTCCTTCGTCGGCACGGTGCCGACCTCGCTCTTCTACGGGCTGCGCGAATCCATCCGGCTGCTGGAGGAGGAAGGGCTCGAGGAGGTCTTTGCACGCCATGCGCGGCTTGGCGAGGCGGTGCGCCGCTGCGTGCGCCACTGGTCGGGCAACAACGGGCCAACGCTGTTCTGCCGGACGCCGGATCGCTTCTCGGACTCCGTCACCGCGGTGATGATGCCGGAAGGGCATGATGCCGACGCGGTCCGCCGCATCGCGCTGTCCACCTTCAACGTCTCGCTTGGTGGCGGGCTCGGGCGGCTGGGCGGCAAGGTGTTCCGCATCGGGCATCTGGGGGACCTGAACGAGCCGATGATCCTCGGCACGCTCGCCTCGGTGGAGATGGCGCTCCGGCTCGCCGGGGTGCCGCATGCACCCGGCGGGGTGAACGCGGCCATCGAATACCTGGCGGAAGCCGCCCGCTCCTGACCCCCGGCTTGCGCCCGCGCAAGGCGGCGCGGGCACGGCCGGTGGCAGATGGGGCATGATTGGGACTCCACCGAAGCGCGGCGCCCTGCCGCCCCCTGCCGCGCCCGAGACCGCCGAGGCGCGGCTCGGCCCCACCTTCCACACCTTCGACCGCGTCCTCCGCGCGGCCGAGGCACGCCTGACCCAGGGCATGTCCCCCACCGCGATCAGCGGCGCCTGGCTCGACTGGGCAGTGCATCTCGCGCGCGCGCCGGGCAAGCGGATGGAACTCGCCGCACGCGCCTGGATCCAGGGGCTGCGCTACCTGCTCTGGCTGCGGCACGCGATGGGCAGCAAGGCACCACCGCCGCTCGTCGCGCCGACGAACGGGGATGCGCGCTTCACCGGGCCGGCCTGGCAGGCCTTCCCCTTCAACGCGATGGCGCAGGCGCATCTGCTGGCGGAAGCCTGGTGGGTGGAGGCGACGCGCGGCGTCCCAGGCCTGTCGCGCCGCCACGCGCAGCAGGTCGCCTTCATGATGCGCCAGGCAACCGACGTGCTGGCGCCTTCGAACCTCCCCTGGCTCAATCCCACCATAGCGCAGCGCACGCTCGCCGATGGCGGGATGAACCTGCTGCGCGGTGCGGAGAACATGCTCGACGACATGGAGCGCACCCTCGCCGGCGCGCCGCCCGAGGGGGCGGAGGCATTCCGGCCGGGCCATGAGGTCGCGGTCACGCCGGGCCGCGTCGTCTTCCGCAACGAGCTGATGGAGCTGATCCAGTACGCCCCGACGACCGCGCAGGTGCATGCGGAGCCGGTGCTGATCGTCCCCGCCTGGATCATGAAGTACTACGTGCTGGATCTGAGCCCGGAGAATTCGCTCGTGCGCTGGCTCGTGGCGCAGGGCTTCACGGTCTTCATGGTCTCCTGGAAGAACCCGGATGCGCGGGACCGGGAGACGGGGCTCGACGACTACCGCCGGCGCGGGGTGATGGCGGCGCTCGACGCGGTCTCCGCCATCGTGCCAGACCGGCGCATCCATGCCTGCGGCTACTGCCTGGGTGGCACCATCATGGCCATTGCAGCGGCGACCATGGCGCGGGATGGTGATGCACGGCTTGCCTCCATGACGCTGCTCGCGGCGCAGACCGATTTCGCCGAGGCGGGCGAGTTGATGCTGTTCGTCGATGAGAGCCAGCTCGCCTTCCTCGAGGACATGATGTGGGACCGCGGCTACCTCGACACCCACCAGATGTCCGGCGCCTTCCAGGCGCTGCGGTCGAACGACCTGGTCTGGTCGCGGCTGATTCGCGACTACGTGCTGGGCGAGCGCAACGCGGTGAACGACCTGCTCGCCTGGAACAGCGACCAGACGCGCATGCCGGCGCGGATGCATGGCGAGTACCTGCGCGGGCTGTTCCTCGAGAACCGGCTGACCGCCGGCCGCTACGCGGTGGAAGGGCGTGTCATCGCGCTGTCGGACATCGGCGTGCCGATCTTCGCCGTCGGCACGCTGAAGGACCACATCGCGCCCTGGCGGTCGGTCTACAAGGTGTCGCTGTTCAGCGACACGGACGTGACCTTCGCGCTCACCTCCGGCGGGCACAATGCCGGGATCGTCAGCCCGCCGGAGAAGGAAGGGCGCCAGTACCGCATCATGACGCGGCGGCACGACGACACCTATCTCGACCCGGATTCCTGGGCCGCCCTTGCGCCGCAGCGGGAAGGGTCCTGGTGGCCGGCCTGGGCGGAATGGCTCGCGGGCGCAGGCGGCGCGGGCATGGTCCCGCCGCCCGCGATGGGCGCGCCGGCGCGCGGATTCCCAACGATCGAGGATGCTCCCGGGACATACGTCCTGCTGAAGTAGGCCCCACCCGGGGGTGACGAGGCAGGCGGGCGCCCCTAGGCTCCGGTCAGCGCAAGCAAGATCAGGGGAAGCGTCCGCATGAGTGCCACCAGCCGCGCCGTCTATCGCCATGGCGATATGGGCCGACTGTTCGATCCCGCATCCATCGCCGTGATCGGCGCGAGCCCGCGCGCGGGTTCCTTCGCCGACCGCACGATCCAGGCGCTGAAGGACTATACGGGCCGGCTCTACCTGGTGAATTCCCGCTACGAGAAGATCGGCGAGCGCGCCTGCTTTCCTTCCGTCGCCGCGCTGCCGGAAGTGCCGGATTGCTGCATCGTCGTCGCCGCGAAGGACGCGGTGGAGGAGATCGCGACGGACTGCGCGAAGGCGGGCGTCGGCGGCATCATGATCTACGCCTCCGGCTTCGCCGAGACGGGGCGGGAGGCCGATGTCGCGGCGCAGCAGCGGCTCGCGGCGATCGGTCGCGATGCCGGCATGCGGATCGTCGGGCCGAACTGCATCGGCATGCTGAACTTCCGCACCAAGGCCGGTGTCACCTTCATGATCCCGCCGCCGATGGAAGCGCCGCAGCCGCACGCGGTCGGGCTCGTCAGCCAGTCCGGCGCGCTCGGCTTCTCGCTCGCGCAGTCGGTGATGCGCGGCGTCTCCGTCAGCCACCTGCTGACCACGGGCAATTCGTCGGACGTCGATGTCGCGGACTGCGTCTCCTTCCTCGCGGACGATCCGGGCTGCGCGGCCATCGCCTGCGTGTTCGAGGGCATGCCCGACCCGATGCGCTTCATCCAGGCGGCGCAGGTCGCGGACGCCGCGAACAAGCCGCTTGTCGTGTTCAAGCTCGGCACCGGCGAGGCCGGCGCGGCGGCAGCCATGTCGCACACCGGCTCGCTGGCCGGGGAGACAGCGGCCTATCTCGCGGCGTTCGAACGCGCGGGCGCGGTAGTGGTGAAGGATTTCGAGGCCCTGGTCGAAACCGCGGCGTTCCTCGCCAAGGCACCACCGCCCCAGGCGCGCGGCGTTGCGGTCGTCGCCGTCTCCGGCGGTGCGGCGATCATGTCCGCCGACAAAGCGGAGGCGAACGGCGTGCCACTGCCGCAGCCGACGCCGCCGGTGCAGGCCATCCTGGAAAGCCGCATCCCCGACTTCGGCTCCGCGCGGAACCCCTGCGACGTGACGGCGCAGGTGGCGAACGACCCCGAAAGCCTGACCGCCTGCGCCGGCGCCATGCTGGGGGAGGAACACTACGGCGCGCTGATCTACGCCCAGATCTACTCGACCGAGATCTCGGCGAAGCGGCCTGCCGAACTCGCCGCGATCGCGGAGAAGGCCGGCAAGCCGATCTGCGTCGTCTGGACAACGGAATGGCTCGAGGGCTACGGCGCCAGGGAAGCGGAGCAGAACCCGCGCATCGGCCTATTCCGGTCGATGGATCGCTGCTTCGCCGCGCTGTCGCACTGGCATGCGCGCGAAGCGCGCCGTGCCGCCGGTCCGCGCGCCTACGCGCGGTTGTCGCGGCCCGAGGCGGCGGCCGAGGCCGCGGCACTGATTGCCGCGTCGCAGGACCGCACGCTGACCGAGCGCGAGGCAAAGGCCGTGCTGGCCGCCTATGGCGTGCCCGTAGTGCCGGAACGGCTAACGCAGACGGAGGACGAAGCCGTCGCGGCGGCCGAGGCACTCCGCTTTCCCGTGGCGATGAAGGTCGAGAGCCCCGATCTGCCGCACAAAACCGAAGCCGGCGTGATCCGCCTGAAGCTGAAGGACGCGGCCGAGGTGCGCGACGCCTTCCGGGCCGTGATGGCGAATGCGAAGCGCCATGCGCCAGGTGCGCGCATCAACGGCGTACTTGTGCAGCCCATGGCGAGACCTGGCATCGAGGTGATGGTGGGCGGGCGCGTCGATCCGCTGATGGGTCCGCTCATCGTCGCAGGCCTGGGCGGCGTTCTAGTCGAACTGATGCGTGATTCCGCCCTGGCGCTGGCACCCGTCACGGTCGCGGAAGCACGCGCGATGTTCGGACGCCTGCGCGGCCGCGCCGCGCTGGAAGGCTTCCGCGGCGCGCCGGCGGCGGACCTCGACCGCCTGGCCGACATCGTCGCGCGCCTGTCGGAATTCGTGGCAGACCAGCGCGGCCGCGTCACGGAGCTCGACGTTAACCCAATCATCGTCGCCGGCAGCGAGGCCGTCGCAGTCGATGCGCTGATCGTGAAGGACTGATCAGCGCCCGAGCGTGGCGGCGAGCCCCGTCGTGAGTGTCGTCTCAGCCCGGAAGCCGAGCTCCGCCGCCGCCTTGGCTGGATCACCGAGGGAGTGCCGGATGTCGCCGATGCGCGCCGGCCCGTGCCCGATCGCCGGCGAGGTGCCGAGCAGGTCGGCAATCGTCTCGGCCAGCTGCATGATGGAGGTCTCGCGTCCCGTGCAGATGTTGTAGACGGCCGCGCCCGGCTTGATGCCGGCCATCGCCGTCGTCAGCGCGCGCACGACATCCGCGACATAGACGAAGTCGCGCGTCTGGCGCCCATCCCCATTTAGCGTGATGCCCTGCCCCGCGCCGAGCCGGTTGCAGAAGATCGATATCACGCCGGAATAGGGCGAGGACGGATCCTGCCGCGGCCCGTAGACGTTGAAGAAGCGCATGCCGCAGGTGGGCACGCCGTGCACGCCGGCCGCGACGGCTGCGTGCAGCTCGCAGCCCAGCTTGTCGGCGCCATAGGCATTGAGCGGCTGCGGCCGTGCATCCTCCCGGATCGCGCCATGGCCCTGATCGCCATAGATAGCCGCGGACGAAGCGTAGACGACCGGCAGCGCGCCCTCGCGTCGAGCCGCATCCAGCACATGGATCGTCGCGGTGAGATTCGCGCGATGCGTGCCGGCCCAATCCTCATTAGCGCGCGCGACGGAGGCGATGGCCGCGAGGTGAAAGCAGCCGGCGACGCCTCGCATCGCATCACGCACCATCGCGCCATCGGCCGCGTCGCCGACGATCAGCTCGGCGCGCGGATCGAGGTTCGCACGCCGCCCCGTCGACAGGTCGTCGAGCACGCGCACGGCATGCCCGGCCGCCAGCAGCGCGTCGGCCAGGTGAGAGCCGATGAAGCCGGCGCCACCGGTCACGAGATAGGTCGCCATGTTCGCCATTCCCTGAATTGGTCGTCGCCGCCCGTCACCTGAGCCCGTGGTTGCTCACGACGAAGGTCATGTAGGGCAATTGCGTCAGCTGTCGCGCCGCGAGCGCATAGGCCAGCGCGAGCGTCAGCAGCGAGGCCAGAAAGTAGCCATAGCCCGCATAGCCGACGCCGAGCCAGAGCGCGGCCCAGGTAAGGCCCGCATTCAGCACGAGGAAGGTCGCACCGACCGCCAGCATGCTGCGGCGCAGGTCGAAATACGAAAGGATCGCGACGACGAACAGCATCAGCCCGTGACACAGCGCGCCGAGCACGCCGAAACGGAAGGTCGGAACGAGTTCCAGACCGCCGCGCGCCATCCCGATCAGCCCAGGTGCGGCGAGCATCGCAAGGTAGCAGACGGCCGCCTGCAGCACCGCCACCTGGCGGAAGCCGTTGGCGAGGATGCGCAGGATCTGGCTGTGGTTGCGCGCGATCTCCTGCGCCGTGGCGTGGTTCGCGATGCCGCGATAGTAGCGGAGATAACCCTCGAAGAAGCGCGTCTCCACCACCACGAGGAACATTGCAGCACCGGGCGCCATGGTCAGGCAGGCGAGGAACATCGCGGAGTCATAGGCCGGATGCGTCGGCATCGCGCCCGCCAGGACGACGTTGCCTGGCGCGAACCACATGATCCACTTGTCGACCCAGGTCGCGAGGCCGAACAGCAGCCCCACCAGCGCCAACGCCCAGTAGCGCCGCATCTCCGGCAGGAAGGCGAAGGGGCGGATCGCCGGCGCGGGATACTCCGCCAGCACGCGGGCGACCAGCGAGAAGACAAGCACCGCCAGGCCGATCGTGAAGCCCGCCAGCAATCCAACCGTGCCGTATGTCGGCGCCAACTGCAGCGCCAGCGCCGCACCGCCGCCCATGCCGAGCGCGAAGGACAGGCTGATGCTGCCATAGCTCTTGAGCGCGGAGAGAAAGGCCGAGACAAGCCACACCGCGCCGACCAGCAGGAAGCCGAACAGCGCCAGCACGCGCTCCGTCGGCTCCATGTCGACCACGAACAGGTAGAAGGGAATGCCGACCGCCGACTGCAGCGCGAAGACGACGGCCAGCGAGCCGAGCAACATTCCCGTCGCTTCCGTCACGTCGCGCGCGAAAAGCATGTCCGCGAGCCGCCGCGTCACCACCATCACCACCGGCCCGGTGAGGACGAGCGAGAAGGCGAAGTTGTAGACGACGACGGTGGAGAACAGCCGGTGGCGATCCTCCCCCAGCCATTCCGAAGCGAACACTTCGACGAGGCCGAGCGCCAGCACTGTCAGCAGCCAGGGGCCCGAGGTGACCGCGACCGCATGCGCCTGGCTGCGAAGCCCCGCATTCAGCGAATCCTCGCGCGCCAGGCGGCGCAGGGCAAAGCCGATGCCCGCCATCAGGCCGCCTTCGCCCGCGGCGCGTCGGGCAGGCGCAGCAGGCTGTCATAGAGATCGCGGTAGATCCGGTCGACGACGCGCTTGTTGTAGTACTTCTCCGTTCGCCGGCGCATCGCCTCCCCGCAGCGGGCGCGCATCGCGGGATCGCCCAGCAGGGCCGCGAGCGCCTTCGCTGTCGCATGCGGGTCGGCGAGCGGAACGACGAAGCCGCCAGGGCCGATCGGCGGGCTTTCGTCGGCCCGGCCCTCGATCAGGTCGCGGCATGAGCCGACATCGGTCGCGACCGACGGCACGCCGGCCGCGCCGGCTTCCAACAACACGAGCGGCTGCGCCTCGCTGATGCTGGTCAGCGCGATGGCATCGAGCTTGCCGAGATAGTCGTGCAGCTTCACCCGCCCGGCGAACTCGAAGGTCCCTTCCAGCCCGAGATGCGCAACCATCTGCTGGCATTCGCGGAAATAGGCGGGGTCCTCGTCGGTCGGTCCGAGCAGCAGGGCACGGCAGCCCGGAACCATGTCGCGCAGCAGCGCGATGGCGCGGATGTAGGTCTTCACATCCTTGATCGGCACCGCGCGGCCGATAAGCGCGACGGTAGGCGGGCGTGGCGTCGTGTCGCGCGGGATCGCCGAGAAGCCGTCATAGTCGATACCGTTTGGAATGATCGCCATCCGCTCCGTCGGCGCGCCGTCCCGGGCCTGCAGTTCCTGGTTGCCGGTGTAGAGGGTGACGATCTTCGTGCACGCTTCGTAGCAGGATCGCGAATAGCCGACGAAGGCATCGATCCAGACATTGCGCAGGTCCTGCCGCCGGCCTTCGAGGTCGAGCCAGGCCGGCGGCCCGTCGGTCAGCCATTCGGCCATCTCGATCTCGACGCGCCGTTCGTTCGTGTAGATGCCGTGCTCGGTGAGAAGTCCCGGACGTCCCGTCTCGATCACGGCGCGCGCCATGACCAGCCCGGCATAGCCTGTCGAGATCGCGTGGTAGCAGCGCGCCTTCGGAAGTTCCGCCAGCAGGGTCGAGAAAAGCCCGCCCGCCAGCACGCGCCAGCTCCAGAAGTAGTTCATGAAGGAGCTGCCGGGCACGCTCTGCTCGTACATCCGCCGGACGAGCTCGAAGGCCGCGCCGCTGTTCAGCAGGGCGGCGCGCGTCGCGCGCTTCGGATGGCGCCTCAGGGCCGCGATTACGCCGCGGAAATCGTCGAGCCCGCCGCGCGACAGCAGACGCGTCAGCGGCCCTTCCAGCTCCGCGATCAGGCGCGCCGTGCCCCAGCCATTGTCGATCCTGCTCTCCGCCTGCTGTAGCGGGATGACCGTGAGGCCGACGACGTTCGACGGCAATTCGTACCGTGGTGTCTGCCGTGTCTCGTCGGCTGCCAGCGTCACGATGCGGAAGCGCAGGTCCGCATGCGCCCTGATCAGGTCGTGCGTCCAGGAGGAGACGCCGCCGGCCACGAAGGGATAAGCCCCTTCGAGGATAAGGCAGACATCGGCCTCGCTTGCGCGGCCGCTCATGCCGCCTTCGCCGGCAGCATCGGCTGGGGGGCGTCCTCGGTCCAGAGCGTCAGCGCTTCCTCGACTCGATCCGGCAGGCGGGCCGAGCCGGCCTCGCGCAGCCGCAGGCAGAATTCGCGCAGGTCGACGAAGCGGCGCAGCCGGAACAGGCCTTCGAGGTAGACGGCGACCAGACCCGGCGTTGCCTGGTCGGCCTCGGCGGCGGGTGCGAGCAGGCGAACGGCCTCCTCCGCCCGGCCAAGGCGCAGCAGCAGGCGGGCCGCAGCGACCGTCGCATCCCCGCGGGCCGCTCCATCCGGCGTCCGCGCGACAGCGGCGAGGTAGAGGGTCAGTGCCGCCTCGGCGGCTTCCTGCGCGCGCGTCTCGTCGATCAGTCCCGTCGCCGACAGCGCCTCATGATGCCGCGCCGCCTCCATGAGCAGGTCCGGGTCGTCGCGATCCGCCGCCCGCCGGGCCTCGAGCGCCATGCTGCGCTGGAGGAATTGCTGTTCGATGCGCGCCACGGCCGACGCGGCCTGGACACGCACGGCCGCCTCCTGGTCGTTCAGCGCGGCGCGCAGCGCGATGGCGAATTCGGGGCGGAAGCCTGAGGCGATAAGGGCGATCGCAGCCTGCTTTTCCTGCAGGCTGCCGAGCGCGATGACGTCGGCGAAGGGGGCGACCGTGCTGCGTTCTGCCGGCCCGTGTCCGCGCAGCACAACCCGCTCGTAAAGCGCGCGCGTCCTGTCGGGCCGCTCCTCCGGGAACAGGGCCTGGTACCATTCGGCGAAGGGGCGCGCGCGCCAGGCGAAGATGCGTCGGAGCAGGGCCGCCACCGCCGCACCCGCGACGCCGAGTGGCCCGAGGAAGACGGACGCGACGACGAACAGCAGGAAGGCGGGATCGTCGCCGCCTGCGCCGCGCAGCCCATAGGCGGCGAGCAGGGTACCGAGGGCGATCAGGCCATGCAGTTGCAGCGCCGCGGGGATCGCCGAGGGATCGGCGACGGCGCGCAGCAGGAGCCAGGCCTCGAGGACCGCGACCACGAGGACGAGCAGGGCGGCAAGCGCCTCCGTGATGGGCGATGGGGGCTCGTGGCGCGCGCTCATCGCGCCGCTCGTGCTTCAGTCCGCTGGGGACGGTAGAGCGTCTCGACGCGATGCCGCACCCCGAACCGGAGGCCGGCAACGCCGAGTTCCTCCTCGACGCCCGCCGTCATCCGCGCCGCGAGCGAACGCGCCGCCTCGTCGGCGACCCCGGGTAGGATGATGGCGACGTCCCACCCGTCGCGCCGCCAGTCAAAGGCCTGCTCGGTGGGTCCGAGCAACGCCTCGGCGGCGCGGGAGACGGCGCGGGCCGCGGCGGGCTGCATGCTCGGTCCGGCGCCCTCGGGCTCGTCGAAGCCCAGCCGCAAGACCGAGACGCCGAAGCCGAACCTGCGCGCCATGGCGATCGCGTGGTCGCGCTCCACTTCGAACAAGGGGGCTGGCAGCAGCCGCCGCACGGGATCGAAATAACGGGTCGCCTGCGTTTCCTCCCAATGCTGGGCGTTCGCATAGGCGGAGCCGATCCATTCGCAGAGGATGCGGAAGTTCTGCACGTTGGACGGCACGAGGTCGAGGAAGTCCATCTCCTCGATCTTCAGCATCCCGATTACCTCGCCGGTTTCGGTCGAGGTCAACGGGCCGGCGAGCAGGCCCTCTGCGCCGAGTATGAGGCCGTGCGACGGGCGCGTCGCGACAAGGTGCCTGCGGTGCGAGACGACCGCCTGGTACAACGCGGTGGAGGAGTCGAACTCGGTGGCGAAGGAATCGCCTTCGGTCCAGCCATCGCTCAGCGCCGCCTCGAGCACGCGGTCATTGAGCAGGTAGAGGGAGAATTTCCGGGGATTCATCACCGCCGGCACAAGCTGCTGGATGCCAGCCAGCACCTGGCCCGTGTCCTGGCGCTCGATGCTGCGGGACGCTGTGAAGATCGAATGGACGGTGCGCACCTGGCCCGCGACGCGGGCCTCGAGATGATCCTTGAGCTGCGACAGCTGTTCGTAGGCTGCGCCGATGCCGTCGGCATGTTCGCGTGCCTCGCGCAACTCCTCGCGCAGCGTGTCGCGGTCGCGCCGCTGCGCGTCGCGGATCTCACCGAGGATGACCGCGGCGAAGATCCAGAGCAGCGGCTCCCGCGTCGCCCGCAGCAGCCACGCGTAAAGATCCTCGCTGAAGCCCTGCTCCGGCAGGTTGTGCACCAGCAGCGCGGCGGAGGAGAGCAGCGCCGCCGCCAGCCCTTCCTTCGCCCCGTATTGCGCCGAGGCAAGCAACACGATGATCCAGAAGGGATGCGGCGTGATGCCGGCGAGGCGGTCGCGGTCGAGAAAGAAGTGATCGACCGCGAGCGCTGCGGCGAGGAAGGCGACGATCTCGACAAGCGCCGCGACGCGCAGGCCCAGGACCTGCCGCGGCTCGTGCCACGACGGCAGGGAGGATTCGGCCCGTGCGTCGCGGGCTGCCATCAGAACAGGAACGCCATGGCTGCGCCGATCACCGTCGTCTCGCCCTGCGAACGGCCGATGTTGCGCACATAGCCCGCGCGCAGCGAGATCTCGAGCGGCCCGACCGCGTAGCCGATCGTGCCGTAGGCGACCGGGCCCGAGCGGCCGTAGCGGTCGGCGCCGTAGCCGACCTGGAACTGGTAGGTCAGCCGCCCGTCGCCGGTGACGGTGCCACGGGTGCCGCCATAGCCGAGCAGGCCCGCATGGACCTCGCGGTCGACGATCGGGAGCGGCTGGAAGGAAGCACCGCTCGCATCGATGCGGCGCGTCTCGTCCAACACGTATTCGGCATCCAGCGCATAGGCGATGGAGAGGCCGGCAATGCCGCCGAGGTCGCCGTAGCGCAGCTCGCCGCGCACCGTGGCGCTGCTCAGGATGTCGTCCTCGTCACGCGGGATGCCGTAGCGGTTCAACCCGACCTCGATCCGACCCGTGAGTTGCGGCGTGAAGCGCTGGAAGCGCTCGGCTGCCACGCGGTCGCGCACCGCGCCGTCGATGATCGCCTCGACGAAGTCCCAGACCGGGCGGCGATACTCGATGCGCGCGCCGGTGTAGCCCCAATCGTCGGGCAGGCGGCCGGAGAGGCCGAAGCCCGCACTCCATTCATTGGCAAAGAGCGAGGCCTGGACCGTGGCGCCTTCCCGCCATTCATGCTGCACGAAGATCTCGGTCCGGATGCGGTCCCCCGAGAAGTCGCGCACGGCACCGGATGGGCGGCGCACATTCGTCGCGTCGACATGCGCGAGGCCCTGGGTCGCGCCGACCCGCCAGGCCTCCCCGATGTTCCAGTGGCCGCCGGCTTCGCCGATCGTGATGTCCGCCTTGTCCGACCCGATGCCGCCACGCTGGATGCGCTGCTCGATGTCCCCGCGAAGCCGCGGCGCGCGGTCGCGTTCCAGCGCGGCGAGGCCATCGGCCAGCGAGCTGTTGCCGGGGTCGAGCAGCACCGCCTCGCGCTGGAGTTCGCGCGCGAGCCTCGCTCGGCCTGTCTCCCGCGCGACGGTGGCCAGCCCGGCAACGGGCTCGGCGCTCGTCGGCATGTCGGCGCGCAGGCTCGCATAGGCTTCCCGAGCGGCGGTGAAGCGCCCGGTTACGAGCATCAGCTGCGCGTCGAGCAGCCGCAGGCGCAGGTCGCCCTGACGGGCAAGCGCTGCCGACTGATCGGCGGGTGACGCCTCGGTCGCGGGCGCCGCAGGGATGGCAGCCGCCGCGGCGACGGTTGCGCGCGTTCCGAGCGTCGCCTCGTCCGCGTATGCCGCCGGGGCGGCGAGCCCGGCGATGATCGCCATCGCGGGCAGGAAAGGACGGTCGTTGCGATCGTGTTCGTATCTCGTCATCGGCCAGCCAGCACGGTCTGCGCTCTCCCGTAGTCGCGCATCTCGATTAGCAGCGAGACGAGATCGGCGCGAAGATGCCGATCGTCCGGACGCTCGGCCAGCAGCGCTTCATAAATCGGCAAAGCCCGCTCTCCCGCGCCGACGCGGCGCAGCAGCGTCGCCTGCATTTTTCGTGCGTCGGTGGAACGTTCGCTGCTGTTGCCGATCCGCCGCAGTGCGGCCTCATGCCAACGGCGCGCGCCATCCGGGTCACGCTGGCGTAGCCGGATCTCGCCGAGGATGAAAAGTGTCTCCGGGTCGCCTCCCGTGGCCTGCGCGTGCTCGGCCAACAGACGCTCCGCGAGCGCGGCGTCACCCTGGCGCCAGGCGGCGAAAGCGACGCGTCGGCGCATCGCGGGATCGCCGCCGCCGTTCAGCACAAGGGCCCGCTGGACCTGATCCTCCAGTGCCTCGCTGCCGGTTTGGCCGGCGAGGCCGGCGAGCATCTGCAGGCGATCAGGCGCCGGCTGGCGCGCCAGTTCCTCGCGCAGCGCCGCGGCGAGCCCGGCACGGTCGCCCGCGACGGAGAGCGCCGTCAGATAGGCATCACGCGCAGGTCCCGCCGCTCCACCGGCATCGGGAGAAGAGCGATATGCAGCGATCGCTCCGCGTGCGCCGCCGCGTTCCGTCAGCAGGCGCATCCATGCGGCCTTCTCCTGCCCGGTGGCTGCGCGAGCGCGCGCCTCGAGCCAGGACATCGCCGCGGCACTCGGCCGCTGACCCCAGACGAACAGAAGCTGACGGACCTCGGCACTGTCTGCGCCGGCGGTTGCGGCGAGTTCGCGGAACACCGGCTCGGCCTCGCCACGCGCGCCGCGTTCCAGAAGGCCGAAGGCGAGCTGTCGCCGCAGAGCCATCGGCAGGGTTTGGCGGCGCGCCAGCTCCGCCCAAAGAGCGGTGGCGTCCTGGCGGCGGCCAGCGCGGTCGGCAGCCTCGGTGTAGGACCAGAGCCATGCCTCGGGTTGCGCGACGGCCATGGCGCGCAGTGCGGGCAGCATCTCCGCCCGCGCGCCGAGTTCGTTCAGCATCGCGAGCGCGGCGCCGCGCTCCGCGTCGGTCGATGCGGCGGAAAGCCGCGCGGTCCAGAACGCACGGAGCTCCGCCGCCGCGGCGGTGTCCCCCTGGCGCCACGCGGCATGCCGTGCGGCTTCGAGCAGCGTCGGCTCGGCGGCGCCCTCGGCGGCGAGTGCGCGCAGGATCGGCAAGGCCTGCGCCGGCTCGCCTGCGTCGAGCAGAAGGCGCGCGAGGATGAGCCGCTCCGGCACCGCGCCCTGAGTGGCAAGACGCCGTGCGGCGGCGATTGCGGTGCGATGCGCCTTCGCGTCGACCGCGACGTGCAGCGTGTCCCGCAAGAGGGCAGGCGGCGCCGCGGCGCCGGCCTCCGATTCAATCCAGGCTGCGGCAGCGTCTTGCCGGTCGGTGAGCGCCGCCGCGGTCAGCAGCCAGGCGGCATCGAGCGCGACCGAGGGCCGCTGCGCGCGCAGGGCGTCGAACAGGGCGGCGCCCTGTTCCGCCTGCTCCATGCGCACGAAGGACCGTGCGATCTCGGCCAGCAAGGCGGGCGGCAGCTCGGGACGCGCGCTGATGCGCGCCAGGATGTCGGTCGCCGGATCCGGATGCCCGAGGGCCATGAGGACGCCTGCGAACCCGAGTGCGCGCCGTGGATCCGCCGCGTCGCGACGCGACACGAGGGCAAGCTGCGCCCAGCGCCGCGCGGCGACCCGGTCGCCGAGCTGGAGTGCCACCTCCGCCGCGAGGCCAGGATCGCCCTCCAGCACATCCGGCCCACCCCAGGCGAGCAGGCGCCTGAGCACTTCCGTCTGCCCCGCATCGAGCGCGACCGCCGCCAAGGTCGACAGCATCGCCGCCGATGCCTGGCCCGCAGGCATCGCTTCCACTGCCGCGATCGCGCGGGCGGTCTCACCGAGGGCTACCGCGAGGCGCAGGCGCAGCGTCGCCGCCTCGACCGCCGCGCTGCCGCCCGCTTCCGCGGCGAGCGTCTCGAGCCGATCGAGCGCGGCACGCTCGCGGCGCGCATCGATCTCCGCCTGCGCCAGCGCCAGCACCAGGGCGGGAGGGGCCGCCACGCCGGCCAGCGGTTCAAGCACAAGCACCGCGAGGTCGGGTCGTCGCGCGGCGGCGAGGAAGCTTGCCAGCATCGGCGCAGCAGCCGCGGCAGCGCCGCGATCCTGCGCGGCGAGCCAGTCCCGCGCCACTGAGGCGGCGGCTTCGGCCTGCCCCGCTTCGACATGCAGCGAGACGGCAAGCGCCGCAGCATGCACGTCATAGGCGCGCGGATGCTGCCGCGCGAGGCGCCGCAGCGCGGCCAGCCCTTCGGCCGGCGCGGCCGCCGCAGCATCGAGACGCGCGAGCGCAAGCAGGTCCGCAGGCTCTGCCGTGGCGTCGGCGGTCAGTCCGCGCAGGACGGCGCGTTGTTCCTCCACCTGGCCGAGCAGTCCGTGCAGGCCGGCGATCTCCCGCAGCCGGGGCTGCGCAGGCGCCACTGCCTGCAGGGCGATCAGGGCCCGCAGCAGGCCGGCGCGATCCTCCCCGAGCTGGCGGCGATAGGCGACGAGGGCTTCGAGCACTTGGCGGTCGCGCGGTCGCTCGGCCGCCAGCGGCTCGAGAAGCGCAATGGCGGCTCGCAGGTCGCCCGTCTCGGCCCGCGCGCGTGCGAGCGCGGCGACGGTGGCGGGCGAACGCTCCCCGTCCGCGTAGCGCTGTTCCAGCAAGGTGCGGGCGCCGTCGGCGTCGCCGGATTCAAGGCGCAGCAGCGCCATCTCCTGTCCGCGGGGGATCAGCGCGATGCTCGCGCCGATCGCGCCCAGCACCGCGAGTGCGAGCGGCAGGCGGTAGCCGCGCGTCGGGCGCGGCTGGGTCTCCGCCCGGGGTCGCGCGAGCTCGATCCGGATCCGCGGCTGGACGGGAACCGGCAGCGACGAACCCTGGCTCATGATGCCTCCCTCGGTGGCGGGACGATGCGCGTGAGATCGGGGGTCGCGACGTAGGGCACGAAGCCGTTGCGGCGCTGCTCCGCGTAGATGCGCGCGATTCCATCACGATCCGCCGGATCCCAGTAGTCGAGCGAGAAGAGACGCAGCGAGGGGAAACGGCGCCGTGCCTCCCACATCGCATCACGCTGCCAGGCGTAGTCGTGCTCCGGCAGGCGTCGATAGGTGGTGCCATCGGCTTCATGCGTCGTGCGCACCGATTCGCCGAGCAGCATGTCGAACTGCCCGACAATGCTCGGAAGCACGGCGTAGCCTCGATTGACCATGATGCCCGCCGTGGGGAAGCGCCGCCGCATGCGTCGCACAAGTCCGGCCGCGGCGTCGATCATGCCGGCATGGCGGCGAGGGTCGCGCTGTTCGAGAAACTCCGCGTCGTCGATGGTATCGAGGAACACGCCATCGAAGCCGCGTGCAAGCGCGGCGGGGACAATGCGGTCGAGGACGAGCCGCCCCCACAACGGCGCCCGCATGTCGACGAACCAGGCATCGGGCCAGTTCGGATTTCGTCCGAGCAGGATGCCGCCCGCCTCGGCCTCCGTGAAATAGGCGCGGCTCGCATGCACCTCGCCCATGCTGACGTAGCCAAGCAGGCGCGCGCCCGGTGCACGGCGTGCGAGCAGCGCGGCCGGCGCCTCCGCATCCAGAACCGCGACATCGTAGTCGCCGACCGGGGCTGCTTCATCCTGGCCATAGTAGACGAGGAAGCGGCAATCCACGCCCGAGCACGCGCGCGCGGCGCGTGCCGACAAGCCACCCAGGGCGCCGGTGCCCAGGATCGCGGCTGCAAGCCGGCGTCCGATCGCCCCCGTCGCGCGCCTCATCATGCCGTCCTTGCCCGGCATTTCGCTGCCTGCTCCCCAACCCGGCCGACGCCTTTGCGTGCGGTGGCAATGCCAGGCGCGCTGCGGAGGACGCGACGCGCAGATGCGCCGCGAACCCCGATGGCACCACGACCCACGGCAGCACGATCCCCGTCATAGGGTATGGCACCTCCGCCGGCGAAGGCGGCGGAGGCGCGCGTGGCAACGCCGGCGCACATCGCCCGCCCATCGAAGCCCGTCGCGAGCGATCCATCCCGCCTGGTGCCGATCAGCATCCGGTCGTGTCCCGCAGGCAGGATGCGACAGGCTTTGCGCGGAGGGGAGCGGACATCATCAACGCTCCTGCCGGCGTCACGGCGCCTGACGGACAGCGCGTGGTGCCCTTCCGGCTCCGGTAGATCGGCATGGCGCGGTCTTGTGGTCGCAGCATTCCGCGGAGATGCAAGGTGATTCCGTCATGCGGGACGGCGGCACGGCGGCGGTGGTCACGCGGCAGGAGCGGCGCCGCGGCACCACGTCCCACAAGGCCAACGTTCCCGACCATGCCGCAGTCTCCTTGCCGGGTGTCCGGTCGGACACCTCGCCTGGTCAAACTGCCCCCGCAGTCCTTCCTCAGTGACCGGCGCCGAAGTGGCGCCGCACAAGGGTCTCAAGTCCGTCTCGCGCCACAGGCTTGCGCAGTGTCACGGCATCACCGCCCGTGTTGCGCGCCACTTCCTGCATCGTCTCCAGTTCCCTGGCCGCGGCAACGAGGAACAACGGGCGGCCCTGGTCGGTGTCCTCCGATCCGTCCTCCTGCTCCCAGCGCAGTGCGGTGTCGATCGTCTCGAGCATCGGGCCGGACTGCAGGGCACCCGCCAGCCGCGCCGCTTCGGCGGCGTTGCTCGCCACCAGGACACGGCAGTCGAGCGACGCCAGGATGGCCTTGTAGAGGCGGGCGGAAAGGATGTTGTCGTCGACGATGATCACAGTCTGGGTCATCGAAGCGGCTCCCTGTGTCGGCGAGGGGGTCGTTCTGGCTTGCGCATGGGTCAGGATCTCGCGCATCGGGTCAGGCAATGATGATGATGTCGGACGCGGCGAGCGCAGGCTTGCCGATCAGGTCGGCGACCGCGACGCGGCCGAGCGCGCCTGTGCCGTCGACGTCGTACCAGAGCCGCCCGACATCGCCTTCGTAGACGAACTGGCCGACGAGCGCGGAGTTGGCGAGCCCCGAGTCATTCGTGATGAAGCGGCCGCTTGCCCCGACATCCATCCCAGCCGCGAGAAGTCCGCCGAAGCCAAAGGCGGAGATCGCGATCTTGTCCACGCCGGAGACGAAGTCCTCGATCCGGTCGACGCCGTGCGCGCTGCTGTTGAAACGGAAGACATCAGGATCGTCGCCGCCGGTGAGCACGTCGTTGCCGGCGCCGCCGATCAGGGTATCGCGGCCCACGCCACCGAGGATCGTGTCGTTGCCATCCCCGCCTTCGAGCCAGTCATTGCCGCCATGCGCGACCATGCTGTCTGCGCCCGCGCCGCCAAGCAGCGTATCGGCACTGCCCGCGCCGATCAGCACGTCGTTGCCGTCGAGACCGGAGAGCCGGTTGGAGACGGTGGTGTTGCCCTCGATGCGGTTCGCGGAGGCGTTGCCCGTGCCGGCGCTTGCCGATCCGGTCAGGATGAGGTGTTCCAGCGCGCTGCCGAGCGTGAAGTTGATGCTCGCCTGCACCGTGTCGGCGCCGGATGCATCGACGATGATGTCGCCCGTGCTGTCGACGACGTACCAGTCGTTGCCATTGCCACCGACGAGGGAGTCCGCGCCGGTGCCGCCGTCGAGCCTGTCGTTGCCGTCGCCCGCGGAGAGCGTGTCGTTGCCCGCGCCACCGGAAAGCTGGTTCGCGCCCGCGGTGCCCGAGATGAAGTTGGCGAGCGCGTTGCCGGTGCCGTCGATGGAAGCGGTTCCGGTGAGCACCAGGCGCTCGATCTCCGCGCCCAGCGTGAAGCTCGCTGAGGAACGCACCTCGTCGGTGCCCTGGCCCGGGGCCTCGACGACGACGTCGCCGGTGGTATCGACGATGAAGATGTCGTTCCCCGCGCCGCCCAACATCGAGTCGTTGCCAGCGCCGCCATTGATCGTGTCGTTGCCCGAGCCGCCGCCGAGCGTGTTGTTCCCGGCATTGCCGAGAATGTTGTTCGCGAGGGCGTTGCCGAAGCCGGAGATGGAGTCCGCGCCGGTCAGCACCAGGTGCTCGACATTGTCGGACAGGGTGTGCGTCGCCGAGGCGTGGACCGTATCCGCCCCCGAGGAAGCCAGCTCCACCACCACGTCGCCGGCATTGTCGACCTTGTAGAGGTCGTTGCCCGTGCCGCCCTTCATGGTATCGGCCGCCGACCCGCCATCCAGCGTGTCATTGCCCGCCGCGCCAAGCAGCAGGTCGCCATTCTGCGTTCCGGTCAGCGACTCGTTGGCGGTCGTGCCGATGCGCGCCACGCCACCTTCGCGGACGATGCCGCCAGCGCCGATCGCGACCACGTTCAGCGTATGGATGGTGTTCGACAGCGGCGCCACGGAAAGCGACCATGCGCCGGATCCGTCGGCCACCACGGTGCCGAGCGTCGCTGCACCTTCCGTCACCGTCACGGTCGCGCCGGCCGAAGCGGTGCCGGTGATCAGTGAACGGGTGAGGTTGGTGGCGACATCCGCGATCGCCGGTGCGGCGATGAGGCCCGTCGGGGGCACGAGGTTCACCGCCACATTGTGCAGACCGAGGCTGGGCAGGAGCAGCTCCAGCATGCCGTCCTGCAGCTTCGTGACCGTAGCACCCGTCACCGACACCGCGAATTCGCTGGCGGCGAAGGTCTTCAGGTCGACGATGACCTTGCCCTCGCCGTTCAGGGCGAAGGAGAGGTTCGAGCCATCGCCGGCGACGGAGATCAGGTGACCGCGCGCGGGCAGCTGCACGATGCGGGTCACGTCGACCGGCGTCGCGCCGAGCGTGATGGTGAAGTTGCTTGCGCCTGCGGGCAGGAAGACGCTGTCGCCATCGTAGGCGTACCAGGCGGCACCACCGATCGAGACGCTCGCGATCTGGGTGTCGAGATCGAGCTGGAAGGTACCGAGCGCGCCGGTCACCGCGCCAGTGATGGTGTCCGCGACGGCGTCGAACGTGTAGTTCAGCGTCGCCTGTTCGAAGGCGGCGAGCCGCGCGGCAAGGTCGGCCAGCGTCACGAACTCGGCACCATAGTTGTAGGCGGCCTCGATCAACGGCAGGAACATCTGCTCGTTGCCGTAGACCTTGCCGTTCGGGTTGCCGTAGTCGGTGTTCCAGCCGGTCAGCCCGTAGTCGTGCCACGGGAATACCACCACCGGCAGGTCGGCCAGGCGGATCGCGTCGTTCCATTCCTTGAGCCAGCCTGCGGCGGCCTGCTCAAATGTGAGGTTCTTCCAGCCGGTCTGGGTGAAGTCCGAGGAGATGTTCGGGGCGATATAGATGCCCTTGGTCGTGTCCGGCGTCAGATAGCCGAAGGCGCCGGGATAGCCCGCCCCCACCATGGCGTTCCCGCCGGTAAGGTAGTCGTAGTATTCCAGCACCTTGAGCGAAACGGCCGTCGTCTGCGGCATGCCGGGGATAGCCGCCCCGGCGATGGTCAGCCCTGGCATGTTGTTCTGAAGGACCGTCTTCGACCACTCGAATTCCTGCTGCAGCTCCGTTTGCGTCAGCAGGTTCGTGTCGAAGGGGTGCGAGTAGGAGTGCGAGCCGAGCTCGTTCCCGAGCGCAAGCAGACGGTCATAGTAGGGCTTGGAGACCGACCAGTCGGTGCCGACGCCGTCAGTCACGCCGTTGTCGCCGGACAGGCTCAGATCGTCGCCGACATTGAGGTAGTACGAGCCGACGAAGTTGTACTGCGTCTTCCAGCGCTCCAGGATCTCCATCATCACGTCGTAGATGCCGGGCTCGTTACCAGGCGGATTGACGGTGACGATCTCCTGCGACTGGTCCATGTCGTTGCGGGAGCCGAAAATCGCGGTGTGGCGGCTGATTTCCAGCCGAACTTCCGGCGCGACCGGGTTCGACACCACCCAGTCGAGTGCGCGGGACAGCAGGTTGTTGTCCGCGAGCATGCCTTCCGTCGCGAAGTGTACGTTCCGCCCGCCGGTAACGGTCGTGTAGATCGCGTTGGTGGTAGTCTGCACGCCAGTCTCAAGGTCGGTCAGCGTCTGCGTCGCGAGCACCTCGTAGGGCACGCCGTTGAGCACGCCGAAGGTCTGCGTGCCGATCGGGCCGAAGACGTTGGTGTAGGTGCGGATGGTCTCGCCCGTGGCCAGATCATCGACGATGGGGTTGGTCGAGGCGGTCGCCTTGACATCGATCTGCGTCAGCGTGCCGTCGGAGGAGACGAGCTGAAGCCCCATCAGCTGCTTCAGCCGGCTGTAGGAGTCGCCCGTGATCGCGCCGCCCGTCTGGTCGTTCGTCATGAAATTGCCGGCGGTGATCAGGCCGACGCCGTAGTCGTAGACCGCACTCGTCAGCGCACTGGTGATGGCGCCGACCTTCGTGCTGTCCACATGCGAGAAAGACGGGAAAATGATGCTGTCGTACTGCGACAGCTTCGAGATGTCGGTGAGGTCCGCTTCCGTCAGGATGTCGTAAGGCACGCCCGCCATCGCCGCCTGGTACTGGGCCGAGGCGAAGAGCTGCGTGTAGGCGGTCGAGGGCGTCTGGCTAACCGCGTCGCCGCCGAAGAACTTGTACGCGGTCGTTTCGGAGTAGACGATCGCGACCTTCATCGCGGAGCCGTTCGAGCCGCTCGGCGCGACGGTATAGGGCGCGCCGTAGAAGCTCCCCGGCACAAAGGAGGTGTTGTTGACGTCGATCAGGACGTCCATCGCCGGGGCGATGGTGTCGTTCAGCGATGTGAGCTGAACCGCAAGTTCGACCGTCTTGCCGTCGGCGCTCCTGGCGTACTGGACGCTCGCGCCACCGACGAGGACCTCGCCAGCGTTGCCGGTATAGAGAAACGGAACGCCACCGGCGCCGAAGTCGATGTTGTACTCAGCGCCGCCGGCGTTCCCGAAAATCTGAAAGCCGGTCGCTGCGTTCTGGTCCGTATTCAACCAAATCGTCGTATTCGCGCCGATCTGCACCGGAGCGACGATCGCCATATAAAGCGTTCCGCCCTCGATCCGGCCGTAGATGTCGTATCCGCTAACCCAGTTCGTCGGATAACCGAGGCGATCTGCGAATGTCCAATCGGACATAAGGCCGTCGACGAGGATCGATGATCCAGACATAGGTTCTCCCCTCCGTCTTTTGCACGGCAGCGCACGACAACATGAGAACTTGCGCTCAGCCGGCGAGACGGGGGAACGGGCTGAGCTTTTCTTCGCTTCGTGTCCCCAATTGAAGCGCGCAAAATCGTGATCGCGCCACCGACAGCCTGGCGCCTCACGAAATTGTGATGATCTGCTTTTTCGCTTTTCTCTTGACGGATACAGCCATAAGGCGAACCCGACTGGACAATTGTGCAACCGCACACGAAATCGCGGGGGCTTACCCTACATATGGGGCGGGATTTCCCGTATCCACACCATATGCGGTTTGTGCGTGAGCCCGGTACACGCGCGGGAATTCTCACAAATCGGTACGTTCGCACTGTTTGCGACACACCCGCGGTCGAATCCGCATGTCTCCAGGCGGTATCGATACGAATCGGCCTGGATCGAATTCGCACCGATCAGCCGTGTCACGATGGGAAAACCAGGGCCCGGACCAGACAGGTGGACGCCGCCCAGTCCACGCACCGGGACCCAGCACCTAACCAGGCGACGGCACCGCCTCAGCCTGTCGTCCCCCGGGCGCGAAACAGTGGCCGGGGCGTGCGAGCCCATCGGACATCGCGCGCATGGCCGGGGATGGAAATCGGCTCTGCGCCGGGCGGCAGGCGCCAAGCTTCCCGACGCGTTCAGACCCACTCCGCGCGAGCGCGGTCGAGCGCCCCTGTACCCGCCGCGCCCATCAGCGGGCAGGTACGCAGCATGGCCCAGGTCATTACCGCCAGGCGCAGCCCCGCCTCGGAGTCGCTCGGGAAATGCACGCCGATCACTTCCCGGTTGCGCGCGATCCGTTCAGCGATCCGCCAGTGCGGCGATAGGTCCATGCGGCCCGCCACATTCGGCAGGCTTGAGACCTTCGTCATGATCGATCCCGCGACATTGCCCACCTCGGCCACGCTGACAGGCGCCCGAGCGCCGCCCAACCCTTGGCCGGTCGCGACATCAGGCAGCACTTCGCCCAGCGCGAGCGCGAGGAGATAGGCCTGGGTCGCGTGCCCACTCGGATAGGCGGGGTGGCCGGGCGGATCGACCGGCGGCATCAGCGCCGGCATCAGGCGCGACGGGCGGGCGCGCATGTACTTGGCCTTCTGTCCCATGACCATGAACTGGCCGACGCGGATCGCGGCCTGGCACAGCCGCACGGTCCAGGGGTGCGTGCCGCCCTTGAAGGTCAGCAGGCCGCGGAAATAGCCGAGGACGTTGTCGCGCTGCTCCATCGCCTCGGCCAGCACGCCCGCGCGGAACTCAGCGATCTCGCAGAGCTCCGTGAGCTCCGCATCGATCTCGGCCTGCGCGCCGGGCGGAGCGGGGAGGGTGATGGTCCGCCAGTCGCCGCCCGCGCCCGAGGCGAATTCCGTCTGCGCGGCGACCGCGAAATGGGTGAAGGACCAGTCGTCAGGCCGGAAGGCGGGTGGCGCCGCGCTCAGCGACCAGGTCTTTAGCAGCGGCTCGACATCCTGCGGCGGCCAGCGATTGCCGCGGAACCAGGTCTCGCCAGGTTCGCGCCGCAGGTCGGGAGAAATCCCGATGGGCCGGGCCGACGACCTGCCGCGGCCCCCGCCCGTCCCGGAGGAATCGCTGCTGTCGGACGAGTCGCTGCTGTCCGAGGAGTCGCTGCTGTCGGACGAATCGGATGGACCTATGCCGCTCATCGGCTGCTCCTGCAAACGGGGGTCTTCATTCCGGCAGCCCCGCCGCACGCAGATCCGCAAGGACGCGCGCACGGATCTTCGGATCGCGATAGGGCATGCGGGATCGCTCATACTCGGCAAGAGAAAAGGCGGGCTCCAGCTGCAGCAGGCGTTGCGCGGCGTGACGCGCGTCACTTTCCTGGCCCGCCGCGACCAGGGCGGCGATCAGGACCCGAAGGTTCGATGTGAATCGCGGGGTCTCGGCGTCGGACAGGCGACACCAGCGCAGCGCCTCGGCGATGTTCCCATGGCAGTAATGCGCGATCGCCAGAAGATTGTAGTAGGAGAACAGGTTCTGGTCGAAAGGTGACAGCCTGAGCCCGTGCTCGGCATGGCGGATCGCCTCCTCCGTCCGGCCGACATAGGACAGGGTCGCGGAGGAGAGCAGCCAGGCGAGCGCATTGTTCGGACCGACCGAGAGCGCCCGCTCGAAGAAGACCAGCGCCGCGTCGTAGTCGTGCATCAGGAAGGAGCGGACATGCGCGCAGGTCGCGAGCGCCAGCGCGTTCTGCCGGTCGAGTTCGATGGCGCGCGCCGACAGGGCGGCGGCCTCCTCCATGTCGATGCGCGGGTTCGGCGACCATCCCTGACCGACATAGATGCTGTGCCAGCGTGCCGCCCAGGCCGTCGGCAGGGCAAAGCCTGGGTCGTGCGCCATGGCCCGGCCGAACAGCGCGCGCGCCTCGGTGAAGCGTTCGCGGTCGAGGTCATGGATCAATGACAGGCCACGCAGCGTCAGGTCGTAGGCGGTGAAACTTTCCGGCCGCTTGCGCAGCGCGCGCTGCAGTTCGGCCGCGCGGACATGTGGGGCGACGCCGGCGACGATGCGCTCGACGATCCGGTCCTGCAGCACGAACAACTCGCCGCCCGTGGCCTCCGCCCGATCGCCCCAGAGCCGCGTGCCGGTCTGCGCATCCGACAGCTCGATCTGAACGCGCAGGTCCCGCCCGGCGCGGCGCACGCTGCCGCTGACGACGTAGCGCACGCCAAGCGCGCGGCTGACCTCCCGCGGGTCGGCGTCCCGCCCGCGCCAGGCGAGGGTCGAGGAGCGCGAGACCACCATCAGTTCCCGCAGGTTGCCGAGCGAGACGACGATGTCCTCCACCACGCCATCGGCGAAGTAGTCGTCCTGCGGATCGCCGCCGAGATTGCGCAGCGGCAGAACCGCGAGGGATGGCAGCGGCGAGACATCGGGCGGGCTCGGCAGCCGCGCCGGCGGCACCTCCGGGTCGAGCACGAAGGCGCGCTCGGGGTCGGCCAGGTGCTTGAGGACGATGAGCCCGAGGTCGCGCGCCGGCCGCGGCAGGCGCGCGGCGACCGCCGCATGGACATCGGTGCTCATCAGCACCCCACCGGCCGGCGCATGTTCCTGCAGCCGCGCGGCGAGGTTCACCCCGGCCCCGTATATATCGTGATCGGTCGCGGTGATCTCACCCATGTGAAGCGCTATGCGCAGCGCGAGCGTCGGCGCCTCCGGCTCCGCCCCGTCCGCCGCGGCCAGGCGCGTCTGTACGTCCAGCGCCCAGGCGAGCGCCCCTGCAGGCGTCCGGAATTCCGCCAGAACCCCATCCCCGGTCGACTTCACGATGCGGCCGTCATGCGTGCCGGCGAGCGGGCGGAGGATGCCGTCCAGCGCCGCCATCCAGCGTCGATGGGTGCGACCTTCCTCGGTCGCCATCAGGATCGTGTAGCCGACCACGTCCGCGAAGGCGAAGGCGGCGAAACGCCGGACGCCTGTCGCGGCATCCAGGTCCAGACTGCGCGCGAGATGGTCGGCCGACATCGCCCGCTGCGTCCCCGGTCCTGCCCCTTGCGAATAGCTCCGACATTTCCTGAAACACGCCGACAGTGCAAGGATAGGCTGGCGGACGGCGCGGGAGGCATGGCGCATGGAGGGCTATCCGGAACAGCGGCGGCGGCCATTGCCGGTGCGCCGCAACTTCGTCTTCCGCGACCCGCCCTTCCTCAAGGCGGACAAATCGGCGCTGCGGGACGCCTACCTGGCTCGCCGGCTGGATGCGATCGACGCAATCATCGCCGGGCCGGACGGCATACCTGGGCTGGGCCGGCTGGCGACCAAGGACGGCCCGGCCTTCGCCGTCACCCATCTGCCACTGGCCGATTGGACCCTGACGCTCGAGCGCGAGAAGGAGCTCGCGGCGCGCCACGCCGCGGCGCGGGCCGCGCCGGAGGAAGCCGCCTTCGCCCTCGCCTTTGCTGACGAGAAGGCCGCCGCCCTCTTCCGCGAAGGCGCGGAGCGCATCTTCGGCCGCTTCGACGAGGTGGTGAGCGACCTCCGCATCTCCCCCGCCCTGCACTGGGTCCCCGGCAGGGGGGAGGGCAATGACTTCGCGACCTTCGACCATGCGCGAGCGCTGATCCATGCCGGGGCGCTCGCCGCCAAGGGCCTGGACGGCAAGGACGTGAAGGTGGTGGTCATCGACCAGGGCCTGGCGGCCGACCGGCTGCTCGACCCTTCGCGCTTCGCCGGCGGCTGGTCCAAGCCGGGCGGGCCGCTGCCGGGCACGGCAACGGGCACCAACACGCACGGCACCATGATCGCGCGCACCATCCAGGCGCTGGCGCCGCAGGCGCTGATCTTCGACTGCCCGCTGATCCCCTCGCGCATCCTCGGCAACCTGCCGGCCTTCCTCAGCGACGCTTTCGGCGCGATCACGAGCATCAGCCGCGACATCCGCATCCTCGGCAAGCACGACCCGCGCTTCGACGGCCGCTGGGTCCTGGTGAATGCCTGGAGCATCTACGATGCGCGTGGGGAGACGGTGCCGGGCGAATACTCCAGGAACCCGTATCACTGGGTCGCCTGCGCCATCGATGCCGCGGCGCCACATGCCGCCATCGTCTTCGCCGCCGGCAATTGCGGTGAATTCGGGCCCGATACCCGCTGCGCGCCGCGGCTGATCGGGCCGGGGCGCAGCATCCTCGGCGCCAATTCGCTCGACAGCGTGCTGACCGTGGGCGCGGTACGGGCGGATGGCATCTGGGCCGGCTATTCCTCCCAGGGGCCCGGCCAGTTCGCGCAGTATCACGGCCATCCGCAGCGGAAGCCGGACCTCGCCGCGCCAAGCCATTTCCGCACGCCCGAGGCACCCTACCCGCGCGCCACGGGATCCTCAGCCGCATCCGCCGTTGCCGCCGGCGTGGTGGCGGCGCTGCGCACCCGCTGGCACGATTCCGTCGTGCCGAGCGACGCGCTGTTCGGGCATCTGCGAAAGACCGCGCGGCAGATGGACGGCAGCGCGGGCTGGAACCTCCGCACCGGCCATGGCGTGATCGACTGCGCCGCGACCATCGCGGGGCTTCCCTGATGGTGATCCGCGTCACTCGCCTCCCGACATGCCGTGTCACACCCTGCGGTCGTTGGCGCCGCACGGGCGCCACGCCGGAGGCAGACCATGCGCGCGATCCAGGATCCCTCCCTTCCCCACCTCGTCTGGCTGCACCCCGCCATGACTGAGCCGCCGCGCCCGCCGTCGCTGACCGACCTGCCCTTCTTCCGCGGCGCCGACGCCGCCGCGCTCGAGCGTCTCTCGGCCGCCGCGCGCTGGCGCACGGTGGAACCCGGCCAGGTCGTGGTGGATGAGGACGAGCCCTCGACCGACATCTTCTTCGTCGCGACCGGCGCGGTGCGCGTGCAACTGCGCGCCGCCTCCGGGCGCGAAGTGCTGCTGAACGAGTTCGGCGCCGGCGAGTTCTTCGGCGAGCTGTCCGCCATCGACGGTGCGCCGCGCGCGGCGAATGTATCCGCCATCGCTCGGTCCCGGCTCTGCATCATCCCGGCGCAGGCGTTCCTCGACTTCGTCTTCACGACGCCCACCGCCTGCCACGCGCTGCTGCGCACGCTGGCCGCGAAGCTGCGACTACAGACGGAACGCACGCTGGAGCGGGAGGCTCTCCCGGTGCGGCTGCGCCTGTTCTCGGAGCTGCTGCGCCTGTCCCGTCCGCGTGCCGGCGCGCCGACTGAACGCGTCGTCTCCCCGCCGCCGCCGCACCATGAGCTGGCGGCGCGCATCGGCGCGCGACGCGAAGTCGTCTCTCGGGAATTGTCGGACATGACGCGCGAGGGCTGGCTCGCGCGCGACCGCCGCGCCATCCGCATCCTGCGTGTGATGGAGATGCAGGCACTGGTCGCGGCCGAGCTCCGCGCGCCCGCGGCCTGATCTGGACGCGGCCCGCCACCTGCCGCAGGCTTCGCGGCAGGATGGAGACCAGGCCATGACGAAACCGCTGCTGCTGCTCTGGATCGACGGCGCCGAACCCTATGCGCGCGCCGTTTCGGAAGCGGGGCTGGGCGATCGGCTGCGGATCGAGGTCGTGCCGCGCGCGGCCACACCCGATCCGGTGTTGCTGGCTGAGGCAGAGGCGCTGCTATCCTGGGGCCCGCCGCCCGGTGTGCTCGACCGGATGCCGAGGCTGCGCTTCATCCAGTCGCTCACGGCCGGCGTGGAACACTGGCTCGGCCGGGCGGACCTTCGGGACGGCATCGCGCTCTCCTGCGCGCGCGGTACGCATCGGGTGCAGATGCCTGAGAACATCCTCGGCGCACTGTTCCACATCACCAAGCCCTATGCCGCGATCGTCGCGGACAATGCGGCGCAGCGCTGGACGCGCCGGGTCTCGGCGACACTGGCGGGCAGCACGCTCGGCATACTGGGGCTCGGCGCGATCGGCGCAGAGCTGGCGCGCAAGGCCGCGGCGCTGGAGATGCGGGTGATCGGCACCAAACGCGACGGCGCGGCGGTGCCGCATGTGGAGCAGGTCCACACGCCCGACGGCACCGATGCGGTCCTCGCCGAGAGCGACTTCGTCGTGCTGCTGCTGCCGGCAACGCCGGCCACCGAGAATTTTGTCGATGCCGCGCGGCTCGCGCGCATGAAGAAGACCGCCTGGCTGCTGAACTTCGGCCGCGGCGCGCTGATCAGGGACGAGGACCTCGTCGCCGCCGTGCGCGGCGGCACGATCGCCGGCGCCGTGCTGGACGTGTTCCGCACGGAACCACTGCCGGCGGAACACCCGTTCTGGGGCGAGGAGCACATCATGGTCCTCCCCCATATCGGCGGGTTGCATCCGCAGCGCGACCAGGTCGTGGCCGCCCTGCTGGCGGAGAACATGCGCCGCTTCCTCGATGGCGCGCCGGCCTCGCAGCTCGTGGACCGAAGGGCGGGCTACTGATGGCCTACCGGGCCTTCGACCTGACCGGCAAGGTCGCGCTCGTCACCGGCGGCAATTCAGGGATCGGACTCGGCATGGCGCAGGCGCTGGCGGAGGCCGGCGCCGATGTCGCGATCTGGGGTACGAACGCGGCGAAGAACGCAGCCGCGACGGCGCAGCTTGAGCGGACCGGCGTCCGCCTTCACGCGACGGTCTGCGACGTCGGCGACGAAGGGGCGGTCGAGCGCGCGATGGAAGGCACGCTTGCCGCACTCGGCCGTGTCGATGCCTGCTTCGCCAACGCGGGAACCTATGGGCTGAAGCGGAAGTTCACGGAGCTCGACAGCACCGAATGGCATCGCGTGACCCGCGTGAACCTGGACGGCGCCTTCCACACGCTGCGCGCTACCGCGCGGCACATGGTCGATCGGGGCGGCGGCGGGTCGCTCGTCGGCACCGCGTCACTGGCGGCCATCGAAGGCGCGGCGCGCAATGCGCAATACGCCGCGACGAAGGGCGCGATGGTGGCGATGATCCGCGCGCTGGCGGTGGAGCTCGCCCGCCACGGCATCCGGGCTAATGCCATCCTGCCTGGCTGGATCGAGACGGCGATGACGGCAGGCAGCGTGGCGGATGAGCGCTTCGCCGCCGCGGTGCTGCCGCGCATCCCCGCCCGCCGCTGGGGAACGGGCGCGGATTTCGGCGGACTTGCCGTCTACCTGATGAGCGACGCCTCCGCCTATCACACAGGTGACTGCCTGGTGGTCGACGGAGGCTATTCGCTGTTCTAGGCGACAGCGGGCAATTGTCGCGCCTTCAGGAAGTTGACCAGCAGCACCGGCGCGGCCAGCACCGCGCCGATCGCCGTCAGTGGCCCTGAGGGCGAGATCATCATCAGCGACGCGACCACCAGCACGGCCTGCGATGCCAGCCCCATATGCGTGAAGGCGTAGCCCGTCATGCCGATGCCGAGGATCAGCACGCCGATGGCGCAGGTGCCGACGGTGAAGATGAAGGCGCCCCAGGTGAAGTCGGGCACCACGATCAGCATCACGGGCGCATAGGCGAAGACGAAAGGCACCGTAGCCTTCGCCATGCCGAGTCGGAAGGCCGTGATGCCCGTGCGGAACGGGTTGGATCCTGCGATGCCGGCAGCGGCGTAGGCCGAGACGCAGACCGGCGGCGTCAGGTCAGCCAGGATGCCGTAGTAGAGGATGAAGAGGTGGGCGGCGATCGGCGGCACGCCGAGCTGCACCACCGCCGGTGCCGCGATCGCGGCCAGCACGATGTAGAGCGCCGTCGTGGGGATGCCGGCCCCCATCGCGATGCAGACCAGCGCGACGAAGATGAGGGTGATGAACAGCGTCAGCCCCTGCATCGAGCCGAAGCCGGCGGGCAGCGCTTCCACGATGGGCCGGAACATCTCCGCCGTCTGCGCCGCAGCCTGGGTGACGATGAAGCCGATGCGGAAGCCGGCACCGGTCAGCGTGACGACACCGACCACGATGCCGACCGCCGCGGCCGCAGCACCCACCGCGAGCGCGTAGCGGGAGCCAAGGTCGAAGGCATCCCACAGGTCCTTGATCGTCAGCCGGTTCCGCGGATTGAGGAAGCCCACCACGATGCAGGCGCTGATGCCGGCGAAGGCAGCGAGATAGGGGGTGTAGCCGTCCACGATGACCCAGACGAGCAGCACAAGTGGGATCACGGTCGGCCAGCCATCACGGATCGTGGGCCAGAGCCTCGGAATCTCGTCCGGGTCCATCCCCCGCAGGCCGAGGCGCTTCGCCTCGAAATGCACCTGCACGAAGACGCCCCAGAAATGCATCGCGGCGGGAATGGCGGCGGCGATCAGCAGCGTGGTCAGTGAGATCTCGAGGAACTCGATCATCACGAAGGCGGCCGCGCCCATGATGGGTGGCGTGATCTGGCCGCCCGCACTCGCGGCGGCCTCGACCGCGCCGGCGAAGTGCGGCTTGTAGCCGATGCGCTTCATCGCCGGGATCGTCAGCGAGCCCGTCGTCACCGTGTTGGCGATGGACGATCCGCTGATGGTGCCGAACATGGCCGACGAAATGACCGCGACCTTGGCCGGCCCGCCCGCGTAACGCCCGCCGATGATCGACGCGATGTCGATGAAGAACTGCCCGAGGCCCATGCGGGTGGCGAGCACGCCGAACAGCACGAAGTGGAAGACGAAGGTCGCGACCACCTTTACCGGAATGCCGAAGATGCCTTCCTGCGTCAGGTAGACGTGGCTGATGAAGCCTTCCCAGGACGATCCGGGATGCGCCAGCACGCCCGACAGGTGGTTGCCGAACAACCCGTACAGGATGAAGACGATCACGATCGCCGGCAGGACCCAGCCCATGGCGCGCCGCGTCGCTTCGAGCACAAGCACCACCATCAGCGTGCCCATCACCATGTCCTCGGTGCTGGGCATGCCGATGCGGAAGGTGAGTTCGTCGAAGACAATCGGCAGGTAGAAGCAGGCGACTGCGATCAGCAACGCCAGGATCCAGTCATGGATCGGCACGCCGCCAATCTTCGGCATCCGGTCGAGGCTGGTCGGGAACATGATGAAGATCAGGCCGAGCACGGCGGCCAGGTGGATCGACTTGTGCCAGTGCTCGGTCAGGATGCCGAAGCCGGCCGTGTAGTAGTGGAAGGCGGACAGCGCCACGAGCAGGGTCGAAACGATCGCCGCCGTGACGCCGCGCAGCGCGCGAAAGGAGACCTCGGTGTCGTACTTCTTCTCGAGTTCGGCCGCGGCTTCAAGATCAAGCCGGGTGGCAGAGGAAGCGGCCGTGCCGCGCGGGTCGGTTGCGGACACGGCCGTACTCCGTTCAGTTGCTCAGCGAAGGATGCCGGCCTCGCGGTAGAAGCGTTCCGCGCCCGGGTGGAATGGGACGACGCCACGCCCCGACAGCGCGTTCTCCCGCACGATCTCGCGCCCCTTCGCGTGCCCGCGGTCGAGCAGGCCGCGCGTCGTGTCGGACCAGAGCGCGCGGGTGATGTTGTAGACGAGGTCGTCCGGCAGGCTGTCGCGGACCACGAGGACGGCGCCGACGGTCAGCGTCGGCGTATCGGCCGTCAGGCCTTCATACGCCGTGCGCGGTATGACGCCGCGGCCATAGAAGGGCGCATTCTCGATCACGCGGCCGGCCTCGGCCTCGGGGATCGGCAGGATGCGGCAGCCGCTGCGGCTGCAGAATTCAGTGAATGCGGCGGCCGGATAGCCGACCACGGTAATCGTGGCATCGAGCCCACGATCCTGCATGCGCTCGGTGCCCTGCGCCTGGTTCAGGTATTCGGCGGTGAAGTCGCGGCCGGCCTGGAAGCCGTATGCGCCGAGGATCAGTTCGGACCCGATGCGCGCGCCGGAGGCCTGCAGGCCGATCGCGATGCGCTTGCCGCGCAGGTCGTTGAAGGTCTGGATCGGGCTGTCACGGCGCACCACGGCGTGGATGTGCTCGGGGAACAGGTGCGCGACGAAGCGGATGCGGTTCTGCGCCGGGCGGCCCTGGAACAGGCCCGTTGCGGTGTAGGCCCAATGCGCGACGTCGGACTGGGTGAAGCCGCTCTCGGCATTGCCCGAATGCACGAGCGCCACGTTCTGCACGCTGCCCTGCGTCGCCTGCGCGACCGCGACCATGCCGGGGATGCCGTCCGTCGCGCCGGCCGTGTTGCACGCCGCGCCGGGCGGGCAGGACAGCGCATTCGCGATGATGCCGCCGATCGGATAGTAAGTGCCGCCGGCGCTGCCGGTGCCGATGCGGAAGAAGGATGGCGCCTGCGCGGAAGCGGCGCCCGGAAGCGCAAGTGCGGCCGCGGTCGCGGCGGCAAGGATGCTGCGGCGGAATGTCATGGCGCGTCTCCCCGGTGGTGCGTCCGGCGGAACCCTAGACCGGTTCCGCAGGCACGCGAACCCCGGGCAGGATCAGATGGAGCCGCCGGTGCGGAAGCCCCCGCCACTGTCGCTGCGACCACCCGTCGAGAAGCCGCCGCCGGACTCGCCCCAACTGCCGCCGGACGATCCGCCGCTGGAACCGCCGCCCCAATCGTTGCTGCCCTTGCCGCCACCGCCGCGCGGCTGCTTGCCGGGCCGGCCCCAATACGGCGCGGCGTCGTCCTCGAATCCCCCTCCGCCGCCCCAGGGGCCCGGCGCGGACTTCCCCCAGGGCCCGGGCAGCGGCTTGTTCCAAGGACCTGGCTGCGACGAGCCGGCGCCGCCCCAGGATCCGCCTCCGGGCGAGCGCTGCCGCTCCATCCGGTCCCAGAACGCATCGCGGGACAGCGCGCCGCGCAGCACCTCCCCGATCAGCACGCCGACCATCGCGCCGGAGGCGAAGCCCCATTCGCTGCGTTCTACGCCGCGGCCGCGCATCTCGTGGCGCAGCGCCTGCATCTCCTGAAGCCGGGCGCGTGCCGTGCCGGCCTGTGCCTGGGCCTCGGCCAGCGCGCGCTCCACCTGCGCACGCTCGGCCGCCGCGATCTCAAGCCGCGCGACGATCGCGTCATCCTCCCGCGTCGGGGTGCGCGATGCCTCGTCCCTCAGGGCGCGCAGCGAGCGTTCGCCGATCGCGGCTTCCAGCGCGCGCATCGCCTGCTGGGATGCGGCATCCTCCCCGGACGCGACCGCGGCCCGGCGACGCTCCGCTTCGGCGAGCGCGGCCTGCGCCGCCTCCACCGCATCCTCGGCGGCGTCCATCGCCTCGGCCGAAGGGCGGCCCGCCTCGGCCGGAAGGCCGGCGATGGTGCGCCGGCGCTCGACCATCGCGCGCACCGCCGCATCCGCCGTCGCGCGCATGCGCGCCGCGTGGGACTGCATGTGACCGGGAAGTTCGGACAGAAGCTGATAGGCTGCCCGCGCCGGCTCGAAGCCGATCAGCCGCGCCACCCAGTCGTCGATCATGCGCACGAGCGGAAAGGCCCGGTAGCGCGAAGTGCCGTAGCCGCGGTCCCACAGATAGGCAAAGAGCGGATCGGCGCGGTAGGGCCGGCCCTTCTCCTCGAAGTCGCGCGTCGCGAAGCCGACCTTCTGCTCGGCATGCTGGGCGATGCGCTCCGCTTCCTCGGCCGCCGCGGACAGGCGCTGGAACGCCTCGTCCTGCGCGGCGCGCGCATCGGCTTCGCGCAGCGCGGCTGCTTCCGCTTCCTGCGCCGCGCGATGGCGCGACGCCTCGGCATCGCGCTTAGCCTCGGCCGCAAGCAGCGCGTCGCGCGCATCGAGCACGGCCTTCTGCGTGGCCTCGAGCTCCACCGCGCGGCGCGCGAGGCTCTCGCGCACTTGGGCGCCGGCGGACTCAAGCGCGTCGAGCGCCGCCTTCCCGTCCTGCATCTCGGTGAAGCGCAGCCGCGCGAGTTCGCGCAGCGCCGCCGCTTCCTCCGCGCGCAGCCCTTCGCGCCGCGCGGCCAGCCGGTCTGCCTCCCCTTGCGCGGCGGAGGCCTCGCGCTGCGCATCCGCGAGGCGCGCATCCATCTCCTGCAGGACGGCGACGCCGTTCACCATGACAGGATAGCCCCCCCGCTCGTCTGGATGGTCCAGCGCGTATCCATTGTGCCGGCAGCCTTCTCGCCGATCACCGGCTGGTCGATGATGCCGTCGGCGAGCTTGTCACGGCGGACGCGTTCGAACTCCGCCTCCGGCACGCGCTGACCCCAGCGGGAGACGCGCGCGACCCGGCCATCCTCCTCGCTCGTGACCGGCACCTGCACGGGGCGTCCGTCGCGATCGACGGCCTCAACAACCAGGTAGTAGTTGCGCGCGCGCGGATTGGCTGCGGGCACGCGCCACACTGCGGAAGGCTCGCCCGGCCGGTTCACGATGCGCACGGTGTAGGCCGCGGCGAGCCGCGCCGTCAGGTCGGCCAGCGCCTGGCGGCGGGCGCGCGCATCCGCAAGGCTCCCGGCACGCGCGGCGGCCTCACCCTCGGCCAGCAGGCGCGCGGCTTC
>NZ_JACADQ010000001.1 GCF_016106015.1 Neoroseomonas rubea | reverse complement strand
GGCCGCCTTCCCAGTCTCGGCCGCGGCTGGAGTCCAGCCGTGTGCCCTTCCGACCTCCGGCACCCGCTTGCCGCGTCGCCTGCTGGCCGGCCTGCTCTGGTCCAGCACGGCGCCGGCGCAGGGGCTCGCGCGGCTGCGGGACGTGCTGCACGACCTCCGCGCGGAAGGGCGCGCCGGTCTGCTCGGGGCCGATGCCGCCGCCATCTGGTTCGAGCGCGCGCTCGCCGTCGAAAGCCCGCCCCGACAGCCCGGCTGGCCGCTGCTGCCCGAATTGCGCGGCATCGACCCCGCGCTCGACGATTGGCTCGTCAGGTCCGAGGCCGGCAGCGGGGAGGCCGCCGCGGGCGGGGACCAGGCCACCCGGACGGAACGCCCGGGTGCGGCGCGTCGGCCAGGCGTGCTCGTGGCCCCCATCGCGAGCCTCGCGGGACCGCGCACCGGCGGGCTGGAGGTCGCGGCGACGGATGCCATCGTCGCCGCCCTTACGCCGCTGCGTTCCATCTCCGTGCTGGTTGAAACGCCGGGCCGGCCGCCGCCGCTGCCCGACTACCTCGTCACCGGCAACATCCACCTGGCCGGCCCGCGACCGCAGCTCGCGCTGCGGCTGATCGACGAGGCGGGCGGCGGCGCGGTGCTGTGGTCGGCGATCCTTGAGCCGGAGGAAGCCCGCCCCGCCGCCTTCGCCGCCGAGGTCGCGGCCATGGCCTGCGCCCGGCTGGAACACGAGCTGTTGCTGCTCGAGGCCGAACGCGCCGCCGCACGCCCGCTGGCCGAGGCAAGCGCGCAGGAGGCCGCGCTGCGTGCGGTGCCGGCGATCTTCCGCCTCGAACGCCAGACCTTCGAGCAGGCAGGGCGGCTGCTCGGCATCGCGGTGCGCCGGGACCCACGGCACGCCTTCGCGCAGGCCTGGCTCGCCTACTGGAACATCCTGCTGGTCGGCCAGGGCTGGGCGCCGCGTCCGGCCGAGGCGCTCGCCGCGGCCGCGGCGGCTGCGGAACAGGCCGTGCTGCACGACCCGCGCGATGCCCGGGCGCTCGCCGTCGCCGGCCATGTGCGGGGCTATCTCCACCGCCAGGTGCCGGAGGCGGTCGCGCTGACGCGCCAGGCGCTCGACATCAACCCCGCCCTGCCCGCAGCCTGGACCTTCTCCGGCATGGCGCATGCCTATGGCGGCGAGCTGGAGACGGCGCGGCGGCATCTGCGCCGCGCGCTTGCGCTGCTGCCGCGCAACCCGCACGCCTTCTTCACCGAGGCCGGGCTCGCCACCGTCGAGATGCTGCTCGGCAACCATGAGGCGGCGATCGGGATCGCGCGCGGCGTGCGGCAGATCCAGCCGCATTTCACCGCGACGCACCGGGCGATGATCGCCGCCCTCGGCCATCTCGGCCGGCCGGCGGAAGCCGCGCCACTGGTGCGCGCGCTGCTGGAGCTCGACCCGGGGTTCACCGTTCAGCGCTTCCGGGCCGCCGCGCCCTATGTGCGGCGGCGCGACCTCGATCATTTTCTGCGCGGCCTGCGGGCCGGCGGGGTGCCCTGATAAGGCTTCGTTCACCCTTCGCTTGCGACAAATGCAGCCTCATCCAGAAAGGATGCGACGATGCGGCTGTTGATCGAGGGGTGGCGCAACATCAGCCACTCCTACGCCCTGGTGAACCAGTTCCAGATCGTGGCGCTGGCGCGCATGCCGGGCATCACCCTGTTCCACGAGGACCAGGGCCTTCCCGCCAACTGGGATGCGAAGACCAACCCGGCCGGCTTCCCCGCCGCGGATGCCGCGCTGATCGCGGGGCTGGGGCCGCCCGACGGGCCGGTCGATGCCGTCTACCGCTGCGCCTGGCCGTTTTCCGCCGGCGCGGCGGAGGATCGACGCCGCCGCGTCACCTACATGATCACGGAGATGGGGCTCGGCACCAAGTCGCTGATCCCCGCCGACCCGGCCGCCTTCACGCGGGGGGACCGCGTCGTCGTCACGCCGACCGCCTGGTCGCGCGACCGCATTGTCGAACACGGGATCGACCCCGCCGGCATCCACCTGGTGCCGCACGCCGTCGATGCCGCCGCCTTCCGTCCGATGGGGCGGGATGAGCGCGCCGCGGTGCGCGCGCGGCTCGGCATCGCCGAGGACGAGGTGCTGCTGCTGAACGTCGGCGGCGCCTTCTGGAACAAGGGCATCGACAGGCTGCTGGAAGCCTTCGCCGTGCTGCGCGCCCGCGGGCGCCGCGTGCGGCTGGTACTGAAGGACCTGTCCGGCTTGTATGGCGTCGGCGTGAAGGAGACCATCGCCCAGACCGCGCCGCGCTGCCCCGCGCTGCTCGAGGAGAACACGATCTCCGCCATCAGCGTCATCCAGGGCTCCCTGGAACGGGAGGCGCTGCGCGAGCTCTACTGCGCCGCCGATGCCTATGTGTCCCCCTATCGCGCCGAGGGCTTCAACCTGCCGGTGCTGGAGGCAATTTCCTGCGCCCGCCCGGTGATCGTGACCGAGGGCGGCGCGACGGCAGATTTCTGCCCCGCCCCGCTCGCGCGCACCGTCGCGGCGACGCCCGGCACGCTGGACCGCGAGCCGGGCTGCCCGCCGGGGCGCTACCTGGAGCCCGACCTCGACGCGCTCGTCGCGGCGATCGAGGGCATCGCGCCGGGGATGAATTTGTCCGAAACGGCGATGGCCGCGCGCGCCGGCGTTCTTGCCCATTTCTCCTGGGAGACGGCGGCGCGGGGCATCATGGACCTCGCGGCGCAGGGCGCGCACACGGCCGGCGAGTTCGTCCCTGCCCCGCCGCGCGCGGCGCCGTCGCAGCCGGAGGTGCTCGACCTTCTCGCGCGGATGCATCCGCGGGCGATGGCCGCGCAGCGCAAGGTGCGCGTCGGCAATGCCTGGGATGGCGGCTATGTGCTGCCCGAGGCCGCGCTGCGGGCCGAGGTGGTGCTGTCCATCGGCGTGGGCAACGACGTGTCGTTCGACTTCGCCATGGCCGAGCGCGGGGCGCAGGTGCTGCAATTCGACCACACGGTCGAGGCCCCGCCGACCGCGCATCCCAACTTCCAGTTCCGCCGCGCGGGCTGGGGGGCCGAGACCGCCGGCCCGCTGCTGTCCTTCGCCGAGCTGCACGCCGCGACCGAGGCGGTGCCTGGCGCGCACCGGATGCTGAAGTTCGACGTCGAGGGCGCGGAGTACGAGGCGCTCGCCGCGACGGACACGGCGCAGCTGGCGGCCTATGAGGTGATCGTGTGCGAGTTGCACGACCTCAATGCCATCGGGACGGCGGAAGGGTTCGACCGGCTGGCGCGCTGCCTCGATGCGCTGACGCGCCACCATGAGCCGGTGCACCTGCACGCCAACAACTATGCGGGGATGGCGCTGGTGCAGGGCGTGCCGGTGCCGCAGGTGGTGGAACTGACGCTGCTGCGCCGGGACCTCGATGCCTTCGGCGGCCCGAGTGGCGAGCCGATGCCCGGGCCGCTCGACCGGCCAAACCATCCGGCGTTGCCGGATCTGTGCCTGACGCCCTTCGGGCGGATGGTGGAGGTGGGGCGGGCGGCCTAGGAAAAAGGCCCGCCTGCTCGCGACGATGCGCGTCCCGTAAGGCAAAGATTCAAGTCATGAGACGTCCGGAAACGTCTCGTTAAGCGTTAGCGCGGAATCCTGGGACTGGAGATCACGAGTCCAGCACGGGAGGCACCGCGTGACCGGGCATACGCGCGACGCCGTCGAGACGAACGAGACCGGGCGGCGGATCCTGTCCGAGGTCGCGGACGCGCTCGAGGGCCTGCTCCGCCGGCTTGCGACGCAGCAGCAGGCGGCGGCCGCGATCGGGCACCTGGCCACGGTCGCCGAGGAGATCGCCGGCAGCGCCAAGCTGCTGGGCTACGGGCTCGGTGCCGGCGGCGGGGAGGCGCTGCTCGGCGCGCGGCTGGAAGATTTCTCCGCCGCACTCGGCCGGACCATCCAGGCCGCGGCGGAGGATGCGCTGGCCGGCAAGCAGGTGGCGCAGGCCCTGCTTGATCACGCCGCGACGGTCGAGGCGCTGGCGGCGGAGGTGGACGCGATCGACGTCGCCGAGATCCGCGCACGGCTGCGCCCGCTGTCCAGCACCATCGAGGCGATCCCTGCGACGCAGCGTGCGTCCGCCGCGCGGCGGGCGGAGCTCGACAAGCTGTCGGAACGCGCGCGGCACCTGGCCGTGCAGGCGGTGGAGATCGCGAAATCCCGCCCGGGCAGCCGGCGGGATATGGTGATGGAACTCGCGCGGTCGGTCGCGGGCCTGGCCAGGGACATCGCGCAGGCGGCCACCGCCTTCGGGGAGGATGCCGAGGCCGCTGCGAAGGCCGCGCGGGAGCTTCTGGAGACTGCGCGGCAGGGCGCGCGCGGCGGGGCGCGCGGCGGGGCGGAACGGCCGCGGGCGGGCCCGATCGTGCAGAAGGGCGGGCTGCTCGGCGTGCTGAACCGGGAACCGCAGAGGCGGCGGGAGATGGAGTGGAAGCGGACGTGGTCGTGAGGGGTGGCGCGTCGGCCCCCATCGCCCCAGGCGCGCGAGGCTTAAGCCCCAAGGGTCGGGCGCCGCACCGAAAGGTCAGGCGAACGCGTGCGGGGCCGCTCGCATCGTCGCCGCCGCGCTGGGGAAGGTCAGGGTGACCTCAGCGCCGCCCGCGCGGCGGTTTCCGACGACGATGGAACCGCCGAAGCTCTTCATCGTGCCGTAGCAGATGGGAAGGCCGAGACCGGTCCCCTTGCCCACTTCCTTGGTCGTGAAGAAGGGCTCGAAGACACGGTCGATGACGGCGGCGGAAATGCCCGGGCCGTCGTCGGAAACGCGAAGCTCGATGCCGCGCGCGGTTTCCCGCGCCGAGACGGTGATCGTGCCGCCGTCGATGCCGGCCCCCCGGATGGCGTCGCGGGCATTCGTGAGCAGGTTCACGAGCACCTGCTCTACGGGCACGAGGCGGGCATGGATCTTCGGCAGGCCGGGGGGAATGTCGATAACGAGCGCGATGTTCGCGAGACGCAGCTGGTTGCCGACGAGGGATACAGCGCCTTCGACGGCGCCGAGGAGCGAGAGCGGCTCGGGCTCGCCTTCGTCCGCATGGCCGAAGATGCGCAGATGGTCGACGATGGCGCGCGCCCGCAGGGCCTGGTTCACGATGCGCTCGAGCCTGACGGAAGCGTCTGCGGCGCCTTCGGCGCCAGCCGACTTCAGCCGGCGCAAGGCGGTCTCGGCTGCCGTCGCGATGACGGCGAGCGGCTGGTTGAGCTCATGGGCGAGCCCGGTCGCCATTTCCCCGAGCGTCGCCATCTTCGCGGCGTTCATGCCCTGCGCGACGAGGCGGCGGGCATCGGTCACATCCGTGACGTAGCCGACCACGAGCGCGCTGCCGTCGGGCCGCCGCTCGAGAGCGCGCGCCAGCGTCCTCATCCAGGCGAGACTGCCGTCCGGGCGTTGCAGCGCCCATTCAACCGTCGCCTCCCCCGCCTCGAGGACCACGCGATACAGTCGGCGCGATGCGTTGGCGTGCTCCTCGACCGCGAGTTCCGCGAGATCGTCGATCCTTTCGAGCGCCGCTGCGTCGATGCCCGTGACCTTGGCGGCATCGCCGCCCTTGTACAGATGGCGGGAGGACAAGTCGGCTGTGACCTCGCGCAGGAAGATCACCGCCGGTAGTCCGCCGTGGAGCCTTGCGACTTCCTGGCGCCCCCTGTCCAGGGCAGCCATGTCGCTTTCCGCACGGCGCCGGACCTCGATGATCGCGACGGCGATGGAGACAACGAACGCGCCGAGCATCAGGACAGCCACGATCGGAAGCGTGCCGAGCGCAGCCTGGGTGTCTTCGTGCAGCGCTTCGACCGGCTGCGCGACGGCGATCGTCCAGCCTGGCGTGTCCGGGACCCTGTGGATGGCCATGACCGTGTCCGTGCCGGTCAGGCCCGGGCCCCGGAGGAGGCCGCTATCGGGGATGCCGGCAGCACGCCCGAGCCAATCGGGCACCGGGGCACCGACCATGTGCCCCCCGTCCGGGAGGGTCGTCGCGATGACGTTGCGCCGCCCGTCGAACAGCAAGGCGTAGGATCCAGGCCGCACGGCGTGCCGCGTGATCCAGGCCGCCACAGTGTTCGAGGCGATGCTCATCCCGGCCGCCATCGCGACCTCGTCGCCGCGGGTCACGGGAACCGCCAGCGCTATGCGGTATCCTCCACCGAGCGGAGCGAGGAAGACGCCGGAGATCTGCGTAGCCCGGCTGTCGAACAGGCGCGTGAGCGCGTCTCCGACGACGTCACGCAGATGATTGGGCAAGCGGCGCGGGAGTTCGTCCGGGCTGGTCGCGTTCGAATTGAAGGTCATGGCGAAGTCGGGAGGCGGGCCGATGATGAAGAGGCGTTCCCCGATAGCCTCCACGAGTGCCACAGCGTTTTCGCTCAATCGTCTCCCGCCATCCTGCGCGGGATCAGTCATGTAGATTGCAAGCGCCTGGATGGTGTGCTCAAAATTTTTCAGCCTTCCGCGGATATCGACTGCAATTTCTCTTGCCTCATGCGCCATCATATTTATTACGGCTTCTTGCTTTATTCGAGATATACTTGTCCAGGAGACCCCGATAAGGGCAAACATCGGAATAGCCAGAAAAGTCAGAGTTATTAATGTAAGTTTAAAATGTCGAAGAGAAACAAAACACCCAATCATCATTTTAGAAAACATGATCTGTTCCGCAATATTTGTTGCATATTCGGATGATATGCGCCGATAAATTTTACAGAAACGTGTAAACAGAACTTAAATATTTCTTTCTCCTGGTGATCCGAACTTCGCCGAGGCGAAAGCGGGTTCCGGGCGACTGCCCCCCCTGAAACCGGCGGACCACCGAACGTCGCGATGCAAGGATGCGGCCAGCGCGCGCGGCTGAAGACGCGCCTTGGCTATGGGCCGGAAGTGGTCTTCCACTCCATCCGGAAGACCGTGGCGACCGCCTTGGAGAACGCAGGGGTTCCGGAGAACGTGGCGGCAGACATCCTCGGGCATGAGAAGCCGAGGATTACCTACGGGCTGTATTCGGGCGGGAGTAACCTCGCGACCAAGGCTGAGGCGATAGAGAAGGTGAGGTATCCCCTGGGGTGACCTCAGGAAGATTTTGGGCAGCAGTCTAAGACGGGAGGATCAAATAGGAGGATGCGTGGTTCCCCCCGTGGGGGCGGTCACTTCTTCTCCACGTCCTCCTTCAGTTGCTTTCGGCCTCGGGTAACACGTGCGGGCAATACGAACAGAAATTCCGCAAGCGCCTTTGCGAACTCGACCAATTGATCAGCACTCTCGCGAGTGTGATGCGGACGGTCCTCGTCGGCATGGCGCGGGTCATTTGCTCCAAGCCGCACGTCATGCGCCCATTCGGCCATCTCTTTGGTAATCAGGTGGTCAGCCGCCGCCTTCTCGATGCGATGATAGAGATACCCTTCGCGAAGACCTCGCGCCTTGAGCATGGCGTCCACAGCAGATGCGGCAAGCATCACAGCCCCGTCAGGTGAATGTCGACTCTCAAGGGCTTGCACTAAGTAGCGTCGGGCTGGTTCTGGTATTTCATTGGCAGCCGAATCTTTCTGCGGCCAGATGCCGTAAGAAGCGACGAAGTCGTAGAGGGTGAATTGGTGCCGTGGACTACGCTCGCCCCTCACAGCGACTACATCCGCAGCCAACGTAACGCCTCCGCAGACTGAACACTCATATGCCACCCAGCGTCGTGGAAGCGCGCTTAGGTTACCCGTCGATACATGCTCCCACTGAGCGTCGAGCTTCGGATGTGCGACGCTACAATGTGGGCAGCGGTCGGTGATCAGGACTTTTCCGAGTGGGGCCATGCCTCACTCTACATCCGGGCCAGCGATTCGCTCGACTCCCGCAATGTCCCACTAGTCCCTGCTTGTGTGAGAGCGCCTGAGCCTGCCTGAATACGTCTCACAGAATTGATCCTTGACGTTTTGGGACATTCTACTCACTGTCTCTATAACCTCAGTGAGACAGCGAGACCCTCACCATGCTGATCGGATACGCCCGGACCTCCACCGCAGAGCAGATGGCGGGCCTTGAAGGCCAGGAGCGAGACCTCAAGGCTATCGGCTGCAAGAAGGTCTTCGCTGAGAGGGTGTCCTCGGTCGCCAAGCGGGACCAGCTAGAGGCAGCCCTCGACTATGTGCGGGAGGGTGACACCCTCGTTGTGACCAAACCTGACAGGCTGGCCCGGTCTGTGGCTGACCTCCTGACCATCATCGGCAGGCTGGAAGGCAAGAAGGTGGGCCTCCGCATCCTCAGCATGGGCGGGCAGGAGGTCGATACGCAGACCCCGACAGGGAAGCTCATGCTGACCATGCTTGGCGCCATCGCTGAGTTTGAGCGGGGGCTGATGCTCGAACGTCAGCGGGAAGGCATCGCCAAGGCCAAGGCTGAGGGGAAGTATCAGGGGCGTGCCCCGACTGCCCGGAGGCAGGCTGATGAAGTCTTGAAGATGAAGCGGGCGGGAGTGAAGCCGACCGAGATTGCCGCTCGACTGAGCATCGGCAGGGCCAGCGTCTACCGTATCTTGGCTGATGCTGAGGGATGACCTCCCAGGACCAGGATGGAGACCAGGTCCTGGAACACAACATATGGTGGCCTTTAACTTGATGAGGCACAAATTGTTGTGGGCATGTGTGAGCCTGGGCTTCGGGGAAGACCGCCCCTCTGAAAACCCATGCAATCCCTCGGTCAGCGATTACCCCACACTGTAGGTAACTATCCCCCAAGATCGTCATACTTGGGGAATGGTTCCTCTTAGTCCATGTTCGTCGTGTGGTTCTATCCGTCAAGGATGACTAGACAGACCTACTCACTCTCCCATCCCTAACCAGTAACCCTCACCCTTACCGTTAGTTGGCAAAACTACCCCTCGGCAGTCGCGGTGTAGGGCAAGGAAGAACGTAAGGGTGAAGAGAGATGGTAGGCTGCCCAGACCTCCTGTCGGATAACCTAGACACCATGGACTAAGACCTCTCCTACCAACCTCAATGTTGGTCTCGTTCTGTTCGTTGTCGATCATCACCTAGCCTCGTCGTCTGTGCATTCATCCTCTCAAGGGATGGGAGTGCAGATGGCGAGGTCTTTTTACGTTGGTGACAACCAAGAACAGGCCAGCAGAGCGGTCAGCGGAGTGGCAAAAGCAATCTATCACTACAAATACGAAGAACGAGCATGACCAACAAAGCTATACGACAACTCCCACAGAGGCATGAACCTGAGGAAATCGAGGTTGGCGAGGTCATCATTGATCAGCGTCTACAGCCTCGTCTTCAGCAGAATTTCCAGACCATCATCCGATACAAGGAAGCCCTGGAAGATGGTGTCTGCTTCCCTCCGATCACCGTGGCCCGCATTGATGGCTTGCTATTGCTGGTCGATGGGTTCCATCGGCTCAAGGCACACAGCGCAGCCGGGAAGGCGACCATTGAAGCAGTCATTCTCGAAGGGGTCACCCGTGAAGAAGCCTTCTTCGAGGCTGTCATCGCCAATACGCAGCATGGCCTTGGGCTGACCAAGGAAGAGAAGCGGGCCGCCTTCAGGCGATACATCAGGGCAAAGAGGCATGTGCTGAAGGATGGCAGGGTGAAGAGCCTGCCCCAGTGGCGCGGCGCACCCCATGCCGCGCCGCTGCGCCACTAGAAGTGCGCCACTGGATTTAGTGGCGCGCCTCACCTGCTCCGGCCTCCTCGACCCATCCGACAAAGGCATTTCCTGCGGTCCAGAGGCGCTTGCGCATCTTCCGGTCGGCTGGATCGCGCCACAGGCGGACTTGAACCTCGCCGGTTGCCTGGAGCTGCTTCAGCACGTCCGCACAGGCGCCCCGGGGGATGCCGGCATGCTCAAGCGCGACGCGGGCGGCGGCATCGGCGGTCGGGCTGGTTGAGCATGGTTCGCCGTGCAGCCCTTCCCGCAGGGCGCGCACGGCTTTGGCGAGGTCTTCGGGCGTGATGGAGAAGGTTGGCGGGGTCCAGGGGACGAGGAGGTGCGCCACGTCGCCGTTGGCGATCTCCCGCTCCTCCGCCACAAACCATGCGTGCGGGCGGCGGCGGGAATACTGCGACTTGCCGGTTTCGACCTTCACGTAGAGGTCGGTCATGTCCTCGGCGATGCTGAACTGCTTCGCCTCCTCTGCCGTCATGGGGCGCATGGACCAGAGGGAACGGATGGCGCCACCGATCGCGCCGGCACCGCGCAGCCGCTGGAGGCCCGTGCCTTCGCCGGCTTTCGTCTCGTGGTGGAGCAGCAGGAAGACGCAATCGAACTCGACGCCCATGGAGCGGAGCGCGCGCAGCACCGGCCGCATGAGGGTGTTGGAGCTCTCCTCCGCCGTATGCAGCTCGATCAGGGGATCCAGCACGACGAGGTCCGGGCGGAACTGCTTGATCGTCTCCCGGAGGCGTTGGAGACCAGCGGTCTCGGTCAGCCGCCCGTCCTGATCGACCTGGAACAGCGGCACGCAGTCGGACATGTCCGCCACGGCCAGGTTGGCGTTCACCGTGGCGCGCTGGCGGGGATGATCGAGCAGGCGACCCGCGACCGCAGCGCCGCGGCGCCGGAGCTCCTCGATCTCGTCCTCGATGCCGCCGAACAGCACGCGGCAGGGTCCGGGCGGCTGGACGAGCCCGCCATAGGACAGGCCGGCCGCAAGCGCGACGCTCAGGCCGAGCGCGAGAGTGGTCTTGCTGACCCCGGGCGGGCCGGCGAGACACGCAAGGCGCGGCCGGGGGAAGGCACCGACGCCGCCGACCCACCGACGCTCAGGGATGGCGCGCTCGTCTTCGAGGAGGAGTTGATCGAGCTTCAGCGGCGCCGGCTTCCGGTCCACGGCCTTGCGCGGCTCCGCTTCCTGCTCGTCCCGTTTCGGCGCGCGCGTGCTGACCCTCGCGCCGGCCTGCTTCAGCGCCTGTTCAGGAGACTGCACCACGTTCATGCCGCCACCTCGCGCACCAAGTCGTTGAAGTCGCCCGCCGGCGGGTGGCAGATGCGCGCCTCCCGTCCCGCCGCCTGCCACCGATCGGCGCAGGCTTCGGCCGCCGACATGCCGGCCTCCTCAGGGTCGGCGAACACCGTCAGGCACTCGACCCCGGGCAGGACAGGAAAGGCGCGGATGCCGCCGGCGCTCGTCGCCGCCCACACGGGACGCCACCCGAACCCCTGCATCACCGAGAGCGCCGTCTCGATCCCCTCGGCGATCCCGAGCCCGGCCGTCACGTCCTCATCGGGGACCAGCCGGATCACGCCGGCATTGCCGAGCATCATCTTCGCCGTGCCGTCCGCCTTCCCGCCGCCATCGGCGCTCAGGAGCGTCCGATGCACGCCGCAGGGATCGCCCGTCGCGGGGTCCGTCATCAGCGCGACCATCGCGGGTAGCCGTTCAGCGCCACGCGGGCAGGCAGGATGGAACCGGATCGGCGCATCCGCCGGCAGGGTCAGCCCGCGCGACGCGAGATAGGTCTCGACCAGCGTGCCGGTTGCGGGCACCGCCTCCCGCCAAGTGCGGCGCGCATGGCCTCCCGTTCCCGACGCCGCGCGCGGGCGCTCCGGAGGCGCTACAGGCCGGGGTGGCAGCGCGCGCACCTCGCCACCGTCCGACAGGCCCAGCCAGCCCCGCGCCCACGCCGCAGCGTCCGCGCGGTCGCATCCGCGCAGGTGCGCCACCAGGTCGAGCGCATCGCCGCCCGCGGCACCGTTCGCCGAGACGCGCCGCCCCGACGCCGGAGGGTCATGGTCGAACCAGGTGCCGCGCTGCGGCCCTTGGACTGTGATGACGAGGGAGCCCTTACCGCGGAAGCGCCGCCGGTCGCCGTGAAGCGTCGAGCTCTCGCCGCCGGTCAGCAGGTGCGCCAGGTCCTCGATCCGATCGGCAAGGCGCGCGGCGATCTCGTCCAGGGACACCCGGGCGGCAATGCGCTGGAGCGTCTCCATCTGCCGTTCCGTCGCGGGGCGGGAGGCGCGCGCCATCTCCTCGAGGAACGTCTCCTCCCAGGTCGAGAGCGGCGCGGGGTTCGCCAGGCACGCGGCGATCAGCTGCGCGGCGTTCATCGCGCGGCGTCCACGAGCTGCACCGCGGCCGGGAACTCGCGCCCGGCCGAGTGACGCGCCAGGACGGCCCGCAGCAGGCAAGGATCGAGGCGCCGCCACCGCGCCAGGCGATCGGCGATAACGTCCTCGGCACCTTCGGCGACGGCGCCGGCGATCTCGTGCAGGAACTCGGCGATGGCGCGCGGCCCGAGCGCGTGCAGATGCTCCGCGCCGCGGGCGAGGCTATGGGGAAGGGGCGCGCTCAATGCACGGCCCCGTTGATGATCGGATGGACGCCATCGGTCGGGCGGACGAGGAGCGTCGGCACCCGGCGCGGCAGCGCGGCCCGCGCCGCGAACCTCGCCCACTCGTCCAGATGGGCCGCATCCGTCTCGACCAGGCAGCAGGACCGCTGCGCCATCGCGGCCTGGATCGCGAGGGCGTAGTCCGAGGGCTGACCGCCCGCCGCGTGGATCATATGCGCACGGGCGTAGCGCAGCGCCTTCCGCGCGGCAGGGAAGCGCGCCGGCCCGCTCGATGCGTGGTCGTCGTCGGCCATGATGATGAGCGCCGGCAGCGGATGGTTCGCGATGTGCCGCAGGGACATCGCCTCCTCTCCCGCGGTGCGCTTGATGACGACGCACACGATCTGCCCATCCCGGATGGCACGCAGGACCGGGGCGAAATGCACAACGCCGATCGCGTCCATCTTCGCGATCGCGTCGTTGATCCGCTGGCGCGTGAGGTTCACGAAGAACCCGCCGAGACCGTCAGACATGGCGCGCCTCCGCATCAGTCGGACGGCGCGCAGGAAAGCGTCGAAACGCTTCCGTTTTCCTGCTCAGCCTGATATCCATTCCACACATCCCGACTAGTTGCTTTCGCCCCCGTCAGCCCGGCCAAGGCTGGCGGGGGTTTCTCGTTCAGGGCGCGACGCGCGCCGCGGGGTTGCCGCAACTCATGCGAGCCTCCGCAGCAGGCAAGCGCCCGCTTCCTCGATCCCGTTCGCGATGGCTTCCATCTCGTCGGCCTGCTCGGCCGCGGCGCGGATCAGCGCGTCGTCCGCGTCGATCAGCCGGCCCTCAGCGCGCAGGCTTTCGATCGCGGCCATGATCCGCTGCATCTCCGGATCCTCGGACGCCTGCGCGGCGCGCAGCACGGCCTCATCCCGGCGAAGGCCCCCGTCAGCCTCCATGATGGCGGCCCGCTCCATCACGTCCGCGCGCGCAGGCTCGGACAGGCGGGCGATCTGCCGCTGCGCGTGGTGCGCAGCCAGATACCAGTCGTGCGCCTCGTCCACGGCGCGGTCCCAGTCCGCCCGCATCCGATCCGCCGCCGCCAGGTCCGCGCCGCGCTCGACGCCGAAGCCGCCGCGGAAGCGCGCGCCCATGCCGCGCATCTCGGCTTCCACCGCGTCGATCAAGTCCTGCTTGGTCAGGCTGTCCGGCGCCAGGCCTTCGCCGCGCTCGTTTACCGGCCCGACCCGGTCCCCGAAGAACCCCTCATCGCGCGCCCGGACGGCGGCAATGTCCGGCGCCATGCCGTCGCGGCGGATCAGCCCCGGCCGGGCGCGGCTGTCACCGACCACCGCGGCAAGGTCGCCCGTGTCGTCCCTCAGCCCGCCGTTCTGGACGATCCAGCCGATCAGGGACTGCCGCTTGCTGTCCGCCCGCGCCTCGGCCCCGGCGGCGTCGATCGCCGCCTGCTGTGCCTCCAGCGTGGTCCCCTGCCGGCGGGCGAATTCCGCCTCGAACTCCTCCCGGGTCAGGGGCGTCCCGTCCGGCCGGGATGGAATGTCGAGCGCCCGCCGGACCTCGCCGCCTTCCATTGTCTCCCGGATCATCGGCGCGGCACTCTCCGGCGCCGCCCGGAACAGCGTGTCCTCGATCTCCCGCACCACCAGCCCGCGCGGGATCTCCACCTGCCGCCCGGCCGCTACATCGCGCGCGGCGAGGTCGAGGGTTCGGGCGGAGACGCGAGGCTCAGGCATAGCGCCGGAGCGGGAGATGACGGCACCGAGCGCGCCGAACCCCGCTCCCACCACGGCACCCGCGGCCAGGTCCATCACCGCGCGGGAGAACGTGACATCGTCGCCGAATTCTTGGTGGACGCTGTAGACGAACGGCATGGAGAGGGCGTTGCCGACCACGCCTTCAGTCGCGCCGCGCGCAACGCCGCCGGCCACGCCAGAGCGTTCCAGCGTCGCCGCAGCGCGCCCCGCTACTGTGCCGACCACGCCTGTCGTCCGGCCGGCCTGCACCACGCGCAGCGCGCGCGCCGCGGGGCCTGCGATGGGCAGGAAATTGACGGGGTCGGGGATGCTGCCGACGATCGAGGCGCCGATCATCAGCGCGCTCTCGAAGAACCCGGCATCGCGCGCCGACATGACTTGCCGGCGATATTCGTTCTCGTCATGGCGGGACGCGATTGCGGCGGCCCTGCCCACCGTCATCCGCTCATCCCAAGTCACGCCGGCGCGCCAGTATTGGGAGGCTTCCCACTCGTGCCGCGCGAGCGGCGCCGGGTCAGCCTCACCGGCCCGCGTGGCGTCGCGCCGGGCAAGCGCCGTGGCGGACGTGGTGTTCCACCAGCCCTCACGAACGGACGCGCCGAGACCCTCGCCCATCGACGGCCGCCGATCAGCCAGGACTTCGTCGGCTTGCTCACGCGCAAACCGCGGGAGCTCCGGCGCAACGTCCATGAGGTCGAGGTCGGACACCTCAGGGCGTCCCCTGGATCCGATCGGCGACCATGCGGCCCCGGAGGGTCCGGGCGATCGCCATGGCCTCCAGGCGGCCGATATGGTCCGCCTGCATCCGCCCCATGATCGTGTCGAGCGCGTCGAGCGCGTCGTCGGGACCGAGCCCGTCCGCGACGCGAACTTGCACCGTCGCGGCGGAGGTCGGGGCGTCGCTGCCCAGCGTCACCTGATTGATCGCGCGGCCGGGCGCGGCGGCCAGGCTCACTGCGGCACCCAGGCCACCGATGCCGGACGCGATGCGCACCTGCACCGTGCCGGCCGTGGCGGGCGCGGCTGTGCCGATGACGACTTGGTTGAAGGCGTCGCCGATGCCGGCGGACACGGAAGCAGCCATGCGAGGGTCTCCTACTCAGCCGCCAGCGGCGGCGTTTCATCCACGCGCCCGAGGGCGCGCTCGATCTCCGCGGCCAGGTCGCGGCCGAGGCGATGCTCATCGGTGTCGGGGTAGGTCGGAGGGCTGGACGGCAGGATCAGGCCGGCCTCATGCGCAGCGGTCGCGACCAGCGCGCCGAGCTCGTCCGGCAGACGCGTCCAGAGAGCGCCGATCCGGCTTTCCTGCACGTCCAGCGCCAGCGTCTTCACGTCCGCCATCAGCCCGGCGAACTCCGCCATCGTCTGCGCTAGCAGGCGGCCGGCCTTCACGCGGCGAGCGTGCAGCGCGTCCTTCTTCACCATGGCGGCGCGCATGCGCTCCTGCCGGTGTGCCTCCTTGGCATTCGCGGCGCGCGCCTCGTCGCGTCGCTTCTGCGCTGCGAGCCCGGCCTCGACTGCCTGGAGGCGTTCCCGGAGGCGCCGAAGCTCGGCGCTGGCAGACTTCACCGCGGCGGCGTTGCCGTCCGCCTCAGCCTCGCCGAGCGCCGCTTCCTGCTCGCTGATCGCGAACATCAGCGCGGCCTTCTGATCGTAGAGCGTGCCCACGTTGCGTGCGGGATCGTGCTTCACTTCGCCCTCCGGATGGACAGAAGGATCTGATTGGCGAGGGTCGGCGAGTTGGCGGCGCCGGTCCGGTCGAGCCAGTCGGCGAAGCCAGGATGCCGCGCCACCTCAGCCCGCACCGCGGAGACGTTCGCGTCGTAGTCGCGTCCCCACAGCGCGCGCAGCGCCTTCACGTTGCGATCGGCCTGCGCGTCGCCCCGCTGCCGAAGGTCTTCGAGGTCCCGCGCGATGGCGCGGCCCTGCGCGTCGTCGCCGAGGTAGCGCACTAGGTGCCCGGAGCCTTCCTCGATCTCGGCCTTGGGCAGCCCCAGGCGCTGCGCCGCGACCAGCGTCCGGGAGAAGTCGGGTTCGGCCGGTTGGGCCTCGGCCTGCTCCGCGGCAACCTGCTCCGCGGAGAGGCGATCGCGCTCTTTGAGGAGCGCGGCGTAGCCCGGCTTTTTCCAGGCGCCTTCCTCCAGCAGTAGCTTGGTAGTCTCCATGAGCTTCGCGTTCAGCGCAGCCGCATCCGGCGCTGCCGGCGACAGCGCCTCAGGGGCCGGGTTCGTCTCCGACATCACCGCACCGCCTTCAGCGCGGCATCGGCCTGCGCGAGCTCCGCGCGGGCTTCCGCGACCTTCGCCTCAGCCTCAGCCAGCCGCGCGCGCCAGGTCTCGAACTCGGCCCGGATCGGCGCCGCCGCCTGCTCGGCATCGGTCACGCGCGAGGCAGCCACCGCCACCCGCTGCTGCGCCGCTGCCCGGAGGTTGATGGGCGCCAGGGTCTTGTCGATCGTGCGCGCGATGGCGGCCAGCGCGTCGCCATGCTGATCGCGCACTGCCGGCGTCAGCCAGTCGTGACCGCTGCTCATGCCGCGCGGTCCTTCTGGACCGGGGCCTTGCGGCTCAGGCGGAGCGGATTGCGGGCGAGGTAGTCGAGGACGCTCGCCGTCTCGATCAGCGTCGCGCGGCCGGCCTTCACGCCGCGGAAGTCACCAGCGGCGAGGCGGCGATACGCGAACTCGTCGGACAGGTTGAACGTCGCGGGGAACTGGCTCGGCTTCACATACCGAGGCAGCGGCGCGAGGGCGGGATGGACGGGCTGGGACACGGGACCTCCTGCAAACGGCGCCGGTAGGGCACCAGTGGCTTGCAGAGGGACCGGAACACGGAAGGAGGTCCGCCTTCGCGGACCAATCTATGGCCCTAGTTGGGAACCTTTGGCTTCTTGCTGCGCCGGGCAATCTTGCGGCGAACGGACCGCTGACCTCCATCGTCGGAGGTGTGAATGCCCAGCATTTCGGCCGCGCGGCCAAGCGCCTCGGCGCCAGTCAGACCGCTTGCCAATGCCCAGATGTGCCGCTGCGCCAGCTGCTCCGCGCGCAACCTCGCCTGCCGATCGGCAAACCTGTTCGTGCGGTCGCCAACGAGCCCCAGCGCGCGCGCCGTCTGTTCGCGAGCCTGTTGGGAGCCAATCGGCGCGCGTGTCCGCCAATGCTTCCCCCTGCCCATCGCGCGGAGGCGATCCGCCGAGACAAGAAGATAGGCCGCCAGCCAATCCGGTAGCGCGACCACGACCTTGCCATTCTCCACGCGGCCAGTGCCGACCAGCGCGTGAAGGGCCTCCCATGCTCCCAACGGATTGCCGGCGCTGTGAAGCGCCTTCCCCTCGGTAACGATTTGGGCAGCGCGAGCATACGGCGACGCAGGCACGATCTTCAGCGGCACAGACAGCACTCTGCCCGGCCGATCCCCGGCGGGCGCCCAGTCGTCATCATCATCGAGAGGAGGCGCCACCGGCGCCCCCTCCGTCTTTGTCCGCCGGGTCGGCACGTCAGGCGACCTTTGCGGCCTGCTCGCGGGCATGGAGCGCGGCGAGGATCGCCTCGGCCCGCACCAGGTCCGCGTCGATCTTTTCCATCGCCCAGTGAACCTGATCCGGCTCCAACTGCCGCGCCTGCGCCGCGGCGGACAGCATGAGACAGGCACCGCGCCGCGCCTCCGCAAGCGCGTCCTGCGCCTTTGCCAGCGTCGGCTTGGCAGCGGCGCTGACGGCCGGGATAGTCTGGATGGTAGCCTCGGACATGGAATGCCCTCCATGGTCGGGGTCAGCCTCGGCGCGGTGTTCCACCACCCGCCGGGGCGCCCTGGATGCCCGGAACCGCCGGGCGCGGATCACTCAGGCGGCCCCCGTCGCCGCGCGCCGCATCGGCGTCACCGTCGCCGGCGCCTTCGCGCAGAAGTCCGCCCAGTCCTGCATCAGCGCCACCCGCTTCTGGAACAGGTCGCCGCGCGAATACGCGGCCTCGGCCTTGTTCTTCAGCAGGTGCGCCATCGCGTGCTCGATCACTTCGCGGGGGTGGTGCGTCGTCTCGCCCGCCCAATCGCGGAACGTGCTCCGGAACCCGTGCACCGTGATCTCCTCGCCCGCCGCATCAGTCCACGGCCGCGGCGTGCCCGGCCGCTTCATTCGCTCCAGCAGCTTCAGCATCGCCATGTTCGAGAGCGGCTTGCCCATCATCTGCCCGGGGAAGACGTAGCCATCCCCATCGCCCTCGGCCCGCTGCTTCGCCATCTGCTCGAGGATCGCAACCGCCGACGACGACAGCGGCACCCGATGCTCCTTGCCGGCCTTCATCCGCCGGGCCGGGATCGTCCACACCCGCTCCGCCAAGTCGATCTCCGACCACTTCGCGCCGATCGTCTCGCCGGTCCGCGCAGCCGTCAGGATCGTGAACGCCAGCGCCTGCGCCGCGGTCCCATGCTGCGCCGATAGCGCCGCCAGGAACGCCCCGGCTTCCTTCCAGGGGAGCGCCGGGTGGTGCTCGACCCCTGCCACCTTCGACTTCTTCGGCAGCACCAGGGCGAGGTTGCCCTTCCACCGCGCCGGGTTCGGCCCCTCGCGCCAGCCGTGCGCCGTCGCGTAGTCGAGCACCGCCTCCACCCGCCCACGGACGCGCGTCGCCGTCTCGGCCTTCGCCGTCCAGATCGGATCAAGCGCCGCCTTCACATGCTCCATGGCGATCTCGGCCACGGCCAGATCCCCGAGCCGCGGGTAGGCATAGGTCGTCAGGGTCGCGCGCCACTGCGCCGCGTGCTTCTCGTTCGCCCATTCCGGCGACTTCGACAGGATGAACGCCTCCGCCGCCTCCCGGAACGTCCGCCGGGCCTCCGTCGCGCGTTTCCGCGCCGTCTCCTCGGCCTTCCGATGCGCCAGGGGGTCGATGCCGTCCCGGAGCAGCCGGCGCGCCTGATCAGCCCGATCGCGCGCCTCGGCCAGCGTGAACCCGTCCACGCCGTCAGGGTCCGCAGCGCCGAGCCCCATCTCACGCGAGAGCGGCTTGCCGGCCTTCGATAGCGTCTCGGCCATGTAGCGCAGCATCCACCAGCCGCGCCCTTTCCCCGTGACCACGAGGTAGAGCCGATTGCCGTCCGGGTGCCGCCCGACCTGCCCCTTGTCGAGCAGCGACTTCACCCGCGTAGCCGTCAGCCGATCGCCCGTCCGAGCCATTCCGTCGCATCCCAACCCGCGAACGGACCCACAATAACCGCTGTGGAGTCGGGTGGAAACGGAAATCGTCCAGACATGAAAAAAGCGCGGCAGCCTGAGGCTTTCCGCGCTTCTGTGTGGAGACCAGTGGAGGTGGGAAAGGGTGAACTGGCGGAGGGGATGTCCGCCATCCGACTCTCTTCCACACTCCATGTCGCATCAAGAGCGAGGCTCTCCAACGCCCGGATTTCCTCATATTTTATACCGGACCCTATGAAACTCTACTGGCATCTTGGCGGACGACAGGGGTAAAGTTGGGGGTAAAGAGCCGGGGGTAAGAAAATCTCCGGCGAACCCGGAGCTCCCAAGCAGTGGCCAAGCTTTCCGCCCCAATGATCAAGGCTTTGAACCATCCCGGCGACAAGTCCCGCCCGGTTCTATTTCATGACGGCGAAGGGCTGGCCCTACAGATCACCAAGGGCGGCGCCAAGTCGTGGCTCTTCCGCTTCCAACTCGCCGGAAAGGCTCGCGAGATGGGCCTCGGCCCTGTGGCTGTAGACGCAAAGGAAACGGCCGCCGGCGGCGTCACCTTGGCTATGGCGCGGGATCGGGCGCGCGCTGCCAAGGCACTACTCCGGGAAGGCAAGGACCCGATTGCAGTTCGGGAGGAAGCCCGCGCTGCCGCGACACAGCAGGCCGCCGAGGCCTCCGAGCGCACGTTCAAGGCCGCCGCCGAGAGGCTGATCGAGGCGAAGAAGCCGGGCTGGCGGAGCGGAAAGCACGCGGCGCAGTGGACAGCTACCCTCGCCGCCTATGCCTATCCGCAGATCGGTCAAAAGCCGGTGGCCGCCGTGACCACAGAGGATGTGTTGGCAGTCCTCCGCCCCGTCTGGTCCCGCACGCCCGAGACGGGCACCCGCCTCCGGCAGCGGATCGAAGCGGTGCTAGATGCGGCGAAGGTGACAGGCTGGCGCAGTGGAGAGAACCCGGCCCGCTGGAAGGGCCACCTGGAACACCAGCTTCCGAAGGCTCGCAAGGTCAGGGCGGTTGTCCACCACCCTGCCCTGGCCTGGCAGCAAATGGGGCAGTTCATGACCGCGCTGAGGGGTAAGGAAGGCGTCGCGGCGAAGGCCCTGCGCTTCGCGATCCTGACCGCTGCCAGGTCAGGCGAAGTGCGCGGCGCGCTTTGGCGGGAAATCAACCTGGATGAGAAGGTATGGTCCGTCCCCGCCCCGCGCATGAAGGGCTTGCGACTTCATCGTGTTCCGCTGAGCGATGCTGCCCTGGCCGTCCTCGCTGAGGTCGAGGACTTGCGGAAGGGCGCCGATAGCCATGTCTTCCCCGGGGCACGCACCGGCACGGCGCTGAGCGATATGTCCATTTCGATGCTCGTCCGCGGCATGTGCTTCGATGGCCTGGACGAAGGCGAGCCGCCGCGGTGGCGCGACCTGGAAGGCCGGCCGATAGTGCCGCACGGTTTCCGCGCATCATTCAAGGGGTGGAGCCTTGCCGCTGGCTTCCCCGATCCTCTGAGCGAACTGGCCATGGCCCACAGCGACAAGGACAAGGTTCGCGCCGCCTATGCCCGCGAAGACATGCTCGATCAGCGCCGACCGATGATGAACGCGTGGGCCGAGCACTGCGCGAAGTCGGCGGCGGCGGTTGCCAGCCTGGCCGAGGCGCGGACGCGGAGAAAATCGTGACCGACGCGTCTCGACCCGCCGACCGACTGGCGGTGCTGCTGCGCGAAGCAGTCGGCGGCCTCGACCGCCAGGCGGCGCACGACATGCTGGACGCCGCGCTGGACATTGCGGCCGAGGCCGGCGACGCCCCAAAGCAGGATGCGCGGGACCTTGCGCAGGCCGCCGCGCTGGTCCTCTCCCGCGCCGTGGCCAGCTGGACGCTGCCAGTGCGGCGACCGCCCGAGGAATGGGACCAGCTTGCCGCTGACAATCCGGCGGCGTGGCGTGAGGATGCTGCGGCCTGCATGGCCGAGGCCTACGCGGTGGTGCCGCAGGCTGTCTTAGGCGCCTTGATGTTCGGCCTGCACGCGTTGAACGATGCCAGTCCGCCACCGTCGATCCTGGTGCCCGCCGAGAAGGCTGCAGGCTACGGGCGGAACCCGCGGAGCCGGCGAGAGATTGAACAGTCGCTGCTCGCCTTCATCGCGGCGGAGAAAGCCGCGGGGCGCCCTGTTTCTGCCGTGCGCACGCATGTCGCAACAGCTGTCGGACAGTCCGTGGATGCGATCGAAACCTGGGCGCGTGAGTGGCGGAAACGGGATGGCGGCGAGCGCGTGAAGGGCGTGCTCGCCGCCGCCGCCGCCTTCGGACGCGGAGAGCACATCACAGCCCCAGTGCCGGACGAGATCATCCTCGTGCGCCTACTCGGCCTGCGGGGCCTCGCCGACAGCTGGAAAGCTGCGCGGCGCTGACTCCGGTTTTTCGCGCTCCATTTGCCGGAGGACTTCTGTAGAGCCGTGTGAATATTGGGAGCCTCCACAACGGAGGCACCCAGATGATCGCGCCGATCAGCAAGAGCACCAGCGCCTACGCCCCGGAAGACCCGCTGCTGACCTTCAGCGAGGCGTGCGCTGAGACGCGCCGCGCGCCGAGCACTTTGCACCGCGACCGCGCGAACAAGAACTTCCCTGAACCCGATGCGTGGAACGGGCGCCGCCCGCTGTGGCGCCGCTCGACGCTCACGGCCTTCATCGCCGACACGGCGACACGCGCGCGCCAGGCCGCCGCCGCCTCCGCCACCCACCAGAAGTAGAGGCCCGGCGGCGCCGGAAACAGCGCGCGCCGGGCCGGTAGAGGGGTGTCTGGGTGGACGCCTGAACTTTGCCGTCACGACGCTACTGACCGGCGCGCTGGGTCCTCGTCGGAGGACCGAATGCACAGCGAACTTCCTGCGCCTCCAGTGCCTGCGGACGCCGACTTGCGCGGTCTGCCCTGCGTTCTGCTGGACGTGGCGCGTCTGTTTGATTCCGACTTCTACGCTTTGAGCACAGGCGACGAATTCAAGGCAGGGTGCAGCCTGTGGTGGAAGAGCTGGCATCAGCTCCCCGCCGGCAGCCTGCCCGACGATGACCGTGTGCTCGCGCACCTGTCCGGGGCCGGCGCGCGCTGGCCAGAGGTAAAGGCGGTGGCGCTCCGAGGTTGGTTCAAGGCCTCTGATGGCCGGCTCTACCACCTGGTTGTCGCTGAGAAGGTCAACGAGGCCTGGGCCAAAAGGTTGACCCTTCGCGATCGCAGCCGGCGTGGAAATGCTGTGCGCTGGGATCGCCGCCGGGATGGTCACGGCGATCCCGGGCGCGATCTCAGCGGCGATCCCAACGGCGATCCCGGGCGCGAGCCCAGCGGCGATCCCAACGGGGATGCCCGACGCGATCCCCGGAGGAATCCGAAGGAGAAGGAGAAGGAGAAGCAGAAGAAGAATCCCCACTCGCCTCCTTCGGAGGCTCGCCCCCCCCGCGGCACCCGACTCCCCGATGACTGGCAGCCGAGCCCCACCGATCGCGACTTCGCTTGCAGCCTGGGGCTCGACGCCGACGCGGTGGCCGCCCGCTTTCGGGACTTCTGGCGCGCGAAGGCCGGCCAGCAGGGCGTGAAGCTCGATTGGTCGGCCACCTGGCGTAACTGGTGCCGCCAAGACGCAGAACGCCGACCACACCCGGGCCAGCGGCAGACGGAAGTGCCGAAGTTTCGCAACGGCTTCGCGGGCGCGCTCTTCGAGGACTGGACGGCCGCAGAGCGAGCTTCGCCGGCACCACCTCAGCCCTCCCCCACCGTCCTGATCGAGGGGGTCGCCGATGCTACCGAATAGCCCAATGTCGGTGCGGCGATGGCTCGCCACGCTCGGCCTGCTGGTGGCCGGCGCTATGCCCGCCGAGGAAGCGAGGATACGGATCGAAGCGTTCGCTCCGTTGCTGGAAGATCAGTTCCCCGCATGTGCCTTCACGGCTGCAAGCCTCCAGGCCGTGGCGCGCGGGGCGAAATTCTTCCCCGCCTATGCCGAACTCGCGGAGGCGCTTTCAGGCTGGCTGAGGGAGAACCGCGCTCATCCTTCTGTGCCAATGCTGGAGGGTCCGACGGGTGCGGCGCTGACCTCAGAAGAGGCCGTCTTCGTGGCGATCTTCCTGAAGCGCCTGGCCGAGCGCGGTATGGGTGCCTTGCGCCTCCTCCTGGGCATCGCGCGCACGTATCCGGAAGGCGCCCGCCGAGCGATAGAGGCGGAGTTCGGGCCTCGGGAAGAACGCTCGGTGCGCGTGCGCGCACCGATGCCGCACACGATGCCTGGCACTGATCGCCGCGAAGCCGGAGAGCCACACCCGCCGCCGAACCCACGGCAGTCCCGTGGGGGAGACGATTGGTGAATCGCACAGGCTTCGCCCGCGACGGCCCGCGCAGCGCCAGCGCCGCCACCTTCGTCTTCTCAGCAGTACTGCTCTATCCACCATAAGGATTGCTCCAATGCGTTCGAAGACAATTCCCCGCGAAATGCGCGCCCTGGCGCGCCGCCTGCCGCTGGTCTCCATCATCGAGAATGGCCGTCCGCTGCCTTACGTTTCCGTCGCCGCCCTGCATCGCGCCCTCGGCATTGATGCTGCTTTTTGCATCCGGTTGCAGAACTGGGCCGAAGAAGAATGGGCAGCGACGGTCCTCGATGGCACCACTGAGGATGTCGGCCCAGTGGTCCAGGAAGACGGGCGCCTGGTGCTCGCCCATCTCGCAATCTTGATGGCCGTCATCGCACTCACCGATGCGTCGCTGGCGGTCTGCGCATATCTGGAGCACGCCGAGCTCCGCCACCGAATCATCAGCGGCGGCGCGCTCACGGCGATCGAAGTGGCTAAGGAATACGACCTCACGGACCGCCGCCGGAATTGCTCGAAGCACATCGGCGACGCTCTGGTGGACTTCGCCGCGCGCACCGAGGGCGTGCCGCGCGTGACTACGATCGGCCCAAAGCTGCACCGTGTTCGCGGCTTCCCGCCTGGCCTGGTCACCGCCTGGTTCAAGCGCGGCGGCGGCGCGGAGCTGATCGAGAGGGAAAGGAACCGCCCCATGAAGCCGCGCGCCCCGCGCCCTGAGCCCGACTACGAGGCCGCCGCCGAGATGGACGCGCAGGTGGTGGAGCTGTTCTGACCCGCCATGCTGCCCGCCAACACCACTGCGGCGGGCAGCGCGCCGGAGAAGTCAGCACGATTCGTAGCAGCGATAGAATAGTCGTGACGGCACCCAAGACGGGTCGGCAAAGGAGGCCGGCCTTCATGACGGAGACAGCGAACCACGCGCCGGAGCGGGCGCTCGATGAGGGAGAGGCCGCGGCGCTTCTCGGATGCTGCCGCGCCACGCTGGCGCGGTTACGGCGCGCGGGAGATGGCCCGCCGCACTACATGGTCGGGAAGCGGCCGCGATACGTGCTGCACGATGTGGCCGCCTGGCGCGCGGCGCGCGTTCGCGCCGGCACGGAGGGCTGACGATGACCGGGAAGACCTCCGACGCCGCCATCATCACCATTGGCGCCGTCGCGCTGCGGCCGATCGAGCACGCTAGCCAACGGATGGTGACCCTCGACATGATCGACCAAGTGCACGGGCGCCCCAAGGGTACCGCGCGGAAGAGGTTCAACGACAACCGTACGCGCTTCATCGAGGGCGAGGACTTCATCGTCCGAAATGCGGACGAAGCCGCCGCGCTGGGGATCAGGGCGCCGAACGGGCTCACCCTGCTGAGTGAGAGCGGCTACCTGCTCCTGGCGAAGAGCCTCACCGATGACGTGGCCTGGGATGTCCAGCGCAAGCTCGTCGCGCACTACTTCCGCGCCCGCGCGACCGAAGCGGCCGCGCCCCTGGCGGCGCGGGAGCATGGCGGCATAACGAAGGCTGTGGTGAACCGCGCGCTGGCCGACCACCTGATGCCCGTGCACGCCGCGCTCAGCGAGCTCACCGAGCGGCTGACCGCGCTGAGCGAGGGGCACGTGACGGACCCGGCGGTGATGCCGGCGCGGGAATTCCTCTCCGCGCTCAGCTTCCTCGAAAGCATCGGATGGCCCCAGCGCGGACGGCGCGCGATGGTCTGCGCCGTCAGTGCGCGCCTCAGCCGGCACGCGGCCGCGCACGGCTACCCGGTGAAGCTCTCTGCCGAACGCGCGGTGCGCCTGTTCCATCGAGACTGCATTGTGCACTGGCAGGAAAACGGCGGCAGGGCATTCCTGGCCGCGTGCAGGGATCGGCGTGAAGGCCAGGGGCGTCTCCGCCTCGACCGGAGCCGCAGGATGGGCCGCGCGTGATGGCCGCAGATGCGCTGATGGCCGCGCTGGTCGCGGCCGCAGACGCCCTGCCGGATGCCGAGCGTGCGCTTTTGCTGGCCGCCAACGCGTCAACGGTGCCGGCCGGCTCACCGCTAGGTACCGCCGCCGGCATCGACCACCTGGCAGCGATCTTCGGCGGCCTCAGTCCCACCATGGCGGTCCGCCTAGCAGCCGCGCTCGCCCAGGTCGCGCACGTTGCCTTGGAACAGGCCGGGGCGCGCGCGGAAGAGGCGGCCGGCGCCTCCGCAGCAATCCTGGACCGACTTGCTGCGGCGCTCGCGCAGCTCGACGGCGCGCAGGACGCGCGGCGCCACTAGGACAGTTCCGTTGGAAACTCGGCCAGTTCCAACGGAACTCTGACCCAAGTCGGAGCGATGATGGCGGCGCTGAAGGAGGTCCGAATTATGCTGGAAAACGCCTCCACCACCCCGATCAGCGCTGCCGCCTGGCGCGCAGCGCTGAATGCCGTAGATGCAGCGCCGGCTGGCGCGCGGGATGATGCGCTGACCGCCCTGATGGCGATCGAGGCGACGATCGAAGAACAGCCCGTGCAGACCATCGCCGATGCCGCGCTGCGGCTTAACATCGCGCTGGGCATGTCAGGCCGGAAAAGCGAGGACATCGAACCTGAGTGGGTGCTCGTCAGCGACGCCTTGGCATTTCTCGATCGGTCATCCGCTGATTAGCGGAGAAATGGAAAGCCGCGGGGGGTGCGCCCCGCGGGTTTCCTGCCGTCGTTCACGATCGCTGCGCCATCAGGTCGCACCCCGTTTTGGCGGGGCCGTGTGCCAGCCCCGCCGGAGCGGGGCCACGGAGCCAGGCGGGGCGTCAATACCAAACACGATGTGCGCGCGCCACAGCACAGAGCGGCCGGGGACATTCGGATGCGGCCGCGCCGTCTCGTGGAAACAGGACCTAAGTGCCTGATATTTCTCATGGTCCAAACTTGAGCCATGGGACAGGAGAACGTCGATGTCACGGAGCACGTGACCAGGACCGTGAACCCGCGCCCCGTCATCTTGACCCGGGCCCACTCTTCGCCGGAAGCGGCGGGTAACCCATCGGGATTGAACGCCTGAAAATTCAGGCGATGGAATTCGTGCGAGCAGATGAGGGCTTGGATCAACGCTCAGCCCATTGAAGATCGCGGGCAATGAGTTCGCCTTGTGTGATCACCGGCATAACCAAGCCCGAGACCACAACGCCGCACTCTGCCGATCCATCGCAGGAAAAGAATCGCTGACGTGACGCCGCCGGCAGTTCCTGCAGACCGACGAGCACAGTCTGGTAGTTGCCGCGCCGAGGCGTCGCGACGCTGTGCAGCATGCAGATTCCCCCTTGATAGCAACCTGCATAGCCAAAGACGGAGACGACTTGACGCAGGAGCTCCGGTCGACTCGACATGTACTCGATGATCGTCATGGGTTCGGCGCGCGGACCACTGGAAGCCATCGGATAAGCACGCCCCGTCAGGCGATCGTAGCAAGCAAGCCGCTGGGCACCATCGGCGATATCTCTGCACGCGGAGAGCCCCTGCGAGCCCTCTCCCGACGAAGCGCTCGCGCCTGGGGGCGCAGCGCGCAAAGCACCGATTGCGTTCACCTCGCAGTCGCGCTGGGAGCGGAAGAAGCTCTCGACCACTCCGGCACTCGTGTGCACCGTGAAACGTGTCGGCTCGGCCTCCAAAGGCGCACCCTCGGGTCGGTAGGGAACTGCCCGCGCGGTTCGGTCACCAGCGCGCCGAAGAGCCTGCACCCGTTCGCTCGGGGTCTGGACCTCTCGGCAGGCACCGGCCTCAGCGACGAACCACGGCACCGATCCTGATGATGGCGGCGGCACCTGCGCGCCAGCGGGAAAGGCCATCGCCCACAACGCCGCGGTAGCAAGCAGGGCACGCTTCACTCGGTTTCTCCCGAAGGCCGGTCCAACTCCGCCGAAGTTTGATGGAGGCGGGCTGCCAAGCCAAGCACCGCTGCTCCAGCTTCACTTCCAGCGTGGTGAATAGAGGTCGTGACGGCAGCTTTCGGCAGTTCGCAAAACTTCGCAGGAGCTGCCGAAAATGATGCGTCCCAACGATCCCGATGCAGGGCAGTTTTCCCGCCTGTTGGATGACCTAGCCGCGCTGCAGGACGGCCGCGCCTTCGCCAAGGCGATGGCTGCGAAGCCTCACCGTCCTTCGCCGCGCGCGACAGTCCCGCACTCCTACTTCACGAAGGCGCAGGGGATCGCCGACAGGCGGGCCGCGGACGCCAAGATGAACAGGACCGCCGCCGACCTCTCCGCGCTGGAGCGCCAGGTGAGCGACATGGCGGTGAACGCGGCCGCCGAGAACGTGGGCATGCGCCGCGCGCGCATCCGCGCCGCGGTTCACGATGTCATGCAGCGCGCCATTGACGGCGTCGGCAAAGGCGAGATCAGCGCGATCGAGGTCGCGAAGCTCGAAGGCCGGGCGATGCGGGTGCTAGCGGCCATCGAGCCCGGCCCGACTCTCGGCCGGGGTGTGGCATGACGGCCGAAATCACCGCCCTCCACGCCGAGCTCCGCGCCGCGCTGCTGGCCGCCAACGAAAGCGCGCCGGTCCGTGCCGCGATCGCCCAGGCCGAGGCTAAGCAGCGCGCCGAGGCAGAGCGCCAGGCGCAGGCGGCCGCCGAGCGTGATGCTGCGGAAATGCAGCGCATCCGCTCAACAGCGGATGCCGTCGCCTCCGCCGCCACCGCGCGCCTTGCCGCCGTGACCGAGCCGCTGCAGCCGCCGCCCTATGCGCCGACGCCCGGCCTGGTGCTCGCTATCCGCCGGCACGCCGCGGCGCACGGCCTTCTCTGATCCGGGGGGGCATCGATGCAGCAGGGCCAGGCGAAGCGACGGCGGGGCAGCCACGGGCCGAGCCCCCTGAGCGCGGCGACCCGCAAGCGTTTGCTTGCCGGCCTGCTGGCGCGGGCCGAGGCCGGCGACAACACCGCGGCTGAAAGTTTGGTGCGGCTCTCCCTGCTCCGCACCGGCACCGCCGCGGCGCGCTGCCCGATCGCGGTGGAGGCGCCGGCGTGACCCGCACGGAACGCGACAAGCTCAAGGCCGACGCTATCCGCTATTGCGCGGATGCTGCCGAGGCGGCCGGCGGCATGGACTTCCCGCGCACGGCGGTAATCGAGCGCCTGATGGCGCGCGGCGCGGGGCGCACGTTCGCCTACAAGGTTGTTGGCGAGATCGTGGACGGCGGTGAGGTTGACGCCGAGCTCGATCGCCGCCGCGCCGAGATGGGCGCGCTGGCGGCCGGTGTCAGCGGCGATGCTGAGGCAATAGACTTGGCGCCCGTGGCGCGTCATCCCGCTCCCACAGGCACAGGTGTAGCCGCCCGCATCGGCGCGGGCGTGTCGGTGGCTTCGAGGCTCGAAGGCGTCATCGGCGACATCGAGCGCGTGCGCGCTGTCGCGTTCTTCGATGACGGGCGCATCAAGAATTCCCGAATGGTGCTCAAGGCGGCGGAGGAAATGCGCCGGAGCCTGGAGACGGTGGTGAAGCTCCAGCAAGCGATGAACGACATCGCTGGGCTGGAGCGGTTCCACACCGCCATCATCGACGTGATCCGGGCGGAATCGCCTGAGCTCGCTCACCGCGTTCTGCGGCGGCTCGATGACCTGGCAACGCGTTGGGGCGGCTGACCGTGGCCGACCTGGTAATGCCCGAGCTCGTGGACTGCCCGCCGATGCGATCGCGGATGACCGAACGGGCCTGCGTCAGGATGTGGTCGAGCACCCAGGAAAAGCCGCCGGAGCTGCATGAAGCGCGCACCGCCTGCTTGACGTGCCCACTGGGCGCACAGCGGGCCGGTATCGACGTAGCAATCGCGGAAAGGCTGGCGCACGCCGCGGCCTTGGCTGACGTTATGCGGCACCACTGCCCTCGGTGCAGTCGGAAGGCCGCCCGGTTGATCAACGGGCGGTTCTGCATCTCGTGCTACAATCGTGATCGGGAAGCGCGGATCGGGCGGAACGCCAAGGGCACGCCACCGACGATCACAGCAACCATCCACGCAAAGAAAGTCGCGGTGACGCTGCCGAGCTCGACGCCGCGCATCGTCGCCATCGAGCGCGTGGTCAGCCGGATGGAGGCGCTGGTAGTCGCCGCGCGCCAGGCGGGCCCAGGCGCGCTGATCGGGGTGCCGCCGCTGGAAGTGCCAGGCGCCCCGGATAGCGCGGCCGCGTGATCGAGGTGCCAGCCGAGCGCGCGCCGGCGGAGGGGTGGACCCTCACGGCGCACGCCTGCCGGCATTGCGGCGGCCGCGCGCTGCAGTCGGGCATCTTCTTCATGTGCGCGACGTGCGAATCCCGCTGCACGCACCTGCCCACGGGCATATGCGGCTGCGGGATGCTTCCAGGCGCGGCGCCGAAGGGGTCGCAGCGCGGCCCGTTCACCTGCGTGCCGAACCCGAGCAAGGGCCCGAGCAGCCCGGCGGCGATCGTGGTCAGGTACGGCTGATCGGTGCGCTCGACCTCTCCCTTGCACAGGGAGTTCCCTGCCGCCGAAGGCTTGCTTTCCCGCGCCTTTTATTTCTCCGATATACGCCAATTGCCAAGCGTCCGCCGGCGTCGAACTTGATGAGGCCATGAAGCGCATCGGCGCTGCGCCGCTACAAACCGCGTTGCGGCTATCGAGGTCAGGCTGGCGCACTGGATTGCGCCTGCGTGACCTCATTCCAAGACGGCAACCCTCTGGGAAAGCGCTCCCGTAGGCCGTTTATCCATTGCCGTTCTTCCGAATTGCACAAAAGACCAACGTGCCGCTGTAGGTCCGCCAGCAAGGCTGGGTTGTACTCGGAGAACCACAGCAGCAAGAGATCCGCAGGATCCGCTCCGAGGGTGATCGCGAAGGATGCCACCTTCTCTGCCGGCACACGTGAGACGCCCTGCTTGAACATCGTGATGATGTTCGGCTTCTCGTACCCAACGTCGCGCGCGATCTCCCATTGCTTCTTTGAGCTCGCATCGATCAGCTCTCGAAGCTTCAAGTTAAAGCGATTCAGCTTCGTGGTTGCGATGGCGTCGCCGTAGGTCGCCGCGGCGGTGGTTTCCGACACTGCTCTCAACCTTCCTGCCTCCGCATGGCCTCAATCATTCGCTGCAGGTCCGCGCGCGGGAACCGTCGCCAGCCTTCCTGACCGCTGACGAGGCTCCAGCCTCCCTTGCCTGCGACGGGCGGGCGACGCCAACGCGGTATCGCCATCCGAGCGAGCAGCTCCAGTGCTTCCCAGTAGTCCTCGACGAACTCGGGCTCGCTCTTCGGTCCGACGGTGTAGCGCGCCACGCCATCGCGCCCGCGGCGTGCGAGCGAGGGGAGGAAGGGGTTGCCGTCGCTGTCGAGCGGAACGAAGACCTGTTCACCAAGCGGAGGAGGTTCGGCGCTGCTCGGCTGATTGCTCTCGACTGGCTCCTGCCAGGTCGAGCGGTGGAAGTCCTTGCGTCGTTCCAGGTAACGCTGCGCCTCAGCCGCCGGAATGCGCCCCTCGCTGTCGATGGTGATTTCGCGCGCTGCAAGGAGGTTCGCAATCGTCTTGGAGCGCAAGCCTGCAAGCACCGCAAGGCCTTCGGGGGTCACTGAGCGACCGTGGTCGATCTCCCATCGTGCGTCGGCTGCCAGGTAGGTCTCCTCCAACCATGCAAAGTTATCGCCGGCAGCCGCGCGAATGCCCGGTATTGCGACGACCTCCTTGAAGTGCGCCAACAGCTGCTGGATCTCGGCGCGCGAATTTGCCGGGTCGATATGACGGCCATACCCGTAACGCGCGAAGGCGAAGAGATGCGCGAAATCCGCCGCGATCTCCTGCCAATCGAAGTCGATCTCGAAATCCCGAAGAAGGGACAGGTCGCCCGCATCGACCCTCTCTCTGAGCGTGTCGTCCCAGCAGCTGAAGGTGCGGATCAGCTTTTCGAGTAGGATCGCGACCATCTCCTGGCCGAGGCGGTGACCGACGAAAAGGCGGAGTTCCGTCGCGATATGAACAAATAGGTCCCGGTAGAGATCCTCGAAGGGGACATGGGTGAGATAGTGGTCAACCCAGTCCTCCGTCTGGTCCTTGGCGCTCAGGCTGCGTTCCTCATCCACCGGGACGCGGACCGGGTCCTGCTTGGCGGTCTCGTTGGTCATGCCCGCGCTCCCGCGACCTCGATCTTGAGGCTCTTCGGGGAAATGAGGGACGGGCGGGTGCTGCCTTCCGCCATACGAACGGAGAACCCCCGGCGAACGTGATCAAGCACCTCTTCGAGCGTGCGCACGCGCACCGCGAACGCCTTGTGATGCTTCTGATTGCCGTGGGCTGGGTCGCCAAGGACGAACCAGCCGCGCTCGCACAGCGGTGTCTCGGTCCTCCCGGTCTTGGGGTTACGGCGGGTAATGGTAATGCTGCTCACTGTTGCTTCTCCTTTCCTTCAAGCTGCCAGGCGCAAGCGGGTGATCTGGGCGGTGAGACGTTCGCGCGCCTCATCGAGAGGCTCTGGGCGCGTCTTCGTAGACAGTTCTGCCCGCTCCTTCCGCCCCAGGAAGTAGGCGACGCGCTCGCCGTTCGCCCCACTCGGATGCGGCAGGCCCTCGAGGATGCGCTCCGGATCAATGAGACCGCGTGTCGCCAAGTGCCTGACTGCCGGCACGGGCTTCGGGCCAAGAGGAAGCCAGAGTGCACTCGGCAGGGCGCGCGCTTCTTCCGCGAGATGGGTCTCGATCTGCTGCCGCAGCGCCGGCGTACCCAGCATATCCGGGGTGCCGTTGTAGTCCTTCCCGTTCACGAGCACCGGGTGGCGCAGCGCCGAGGTGAAGTGGACGAGCTCGGGACCCGGGCTGAAAAGGTCAGCGCCGCTGCGGACGCCCAGGAGGGACTGCACACCAATGCGGTCCAGCATCGCCGCGAGGTTGTTGCGGATCGGACCCGAGAAAGCGCCAACGTACTTGGCCCGGCGTGATGCCTCGGCAGGCGACGCTCCAGCCGCAATAGCCTGTTTGAAGGCTGCCAGGGCATTCTCAGCCTGCTGCCGGCCCGGGGTGATGCCGACCACGACCAACCGTGCGTCGGTGAAGATGTGGTCGAAGGGCGCCCAGGTGACGCTTATCCGGCCATCAGTGTGCATGGTCAGCGCGTTCAAGGTGTCGCCTTCGAGGAACGCGCTACCGCGATGAGCGGCAACCGCGGCTGCGAAGTGCGTAGCGAAGTCGGTGCGGACGAGATTGTCCAAAGCGATGAACTCCGAATGGATCGATTGGATGAAGGAACGGATGGGACTGGTCAGTGCCGACGCATCCGTCGGGTACGCCAAGCTGCGGTAATGACCTGCCCGTCGTCGCTCACGAGGGCATAGGCGTCGAGCCAGCGCTCGGCGCGGCGGAAGTCCTGCTCGCCCAACTCCCGCTTCAAGAGGCGGCGACCGGCCCGATCGAGGAAGTAGCTGTCCGCACCACGGGAACGTACCCGCGTGCCGTAGTCGATGAGCAGAGCAATGGCCTGGCGAGGGATGGCCCGCTGCGCACAGCGAGCGGCAGCGTGGGCCGTCAGGACAGGGAGTGGTGCTGAGGGCAAGGCTGGGACCTTTTTGGCGTCTAATTCAAGGACGCCGGGATTGACGTCGTGGGTTCTTATCGCGCCCTACAGCTGAGACGTCAAGCAGCTGCGTTTCAAATATCCCCACGCCCCAGTTTTAGACGCTCCACATATTCGGCGGAGAGTCTTTTTGTTCTTTTCTCGTTACAATAGGGCTGGTCTGCCCGCGACCGAGTTCAAGCTACCGCCCGCACACGTTGCTTATGGGCCCTCGCGTCCTCGTGGGGCCCCTCACGGTTGCGCCCGCCCCAAAAGGGCGCGCGCCTTCACTTGGCTCCCCTGCGGCACGTAGCGCTGATCCGCGGACCTGCACGGCTGTCGGGTTGGCCTGCCCCCAAGAAGCGGATTTCCGGTGATGTAGTCCGGCTGCAGCGCAATCCTGCAAAAGGCGTGGGCGCCCGGCCGCGGATTTCACCTTTGCCGCAAAGAGCCACCCATCGCTGGGATGGGCTCCCCCACGACGGGGCGCTTCCACCCTCCTATCCGCGCCTACCACCCTCTTCGCGGACTTAGTCTGCGCCTCAAGATCGAGGCGCAAGCAAATGACAGCCGGCAGTCCTCAGTTCGGGGCTAGTCCCGCTCCTGCCCTTGGCTGCCCCGCCGCGCGGACAGGGGCCGCCCCACAGCGCCGATCGTCCGCGCCGTCCGCAGCGTGTCCGTCCGCCCGCGCCGGTCCGTGCGCAACAGAGCCGGCTATCGCCGTAGCCCGTCGTCGGCATCAAGTTCCAGGCGACGGCGGGCAGGTCCATGCATCCAGTCAGGATGAACCCGGCAGAGGGTGGCGATGATCTTGTTCGGTGTGGTCGCGGCGGTCTCAGGGTCCCCGCCGGCGGCAACGTAGACATCGCGGATGCGGTACCACCCGGCAGGCTCACGCGTGCCTTCCGCGCCGTTCTGGCGGTAAGCCCGTCCCACTGCCAGGACGAGCGCCCGTGGCCAATTGTCGAGAGTGTGGAACGTCTGGTTGGTCACGGACCGAGCGTACCAGAGCGGACGCTATGCGGCGCCCTGCGTCAGACCGGTCGTTAGCGCCTGCGCCAGCCTGCCGGTAAAGCGAGCAGGGCGACCAGCACCCGCAGGTCCCGATTCAGGGCGTCCAGCTCATCGGCGATCGCGGCGGCCGCCTGGTGGCCGCTCCGAACGGTGACCCACGGCAACTCGTCCCGCATGGAGCTGACGCGGGCGTTCGAGCACCGAAGCTCTTGGCGTAGTGCCTCAGTGCGCTCCGAAGTCCACCCCTGTTCGTCCCTCATTCGCACCCCGGCGTGGCAACATAACAATTGGGTAGCCGACTATCACGCGTTCGCTTGGTTGTGTCCCGCCGCGTGGTGTAGGAGCGCGATGATCCTTGGCGGGCTGGGCCGCCGTGTCAGGCTGTTACGGCGGACAGGCTGACATGGGGAGTGTCGCTAACGGCGCCGATGGGTTCCAGCGTCATGTCGCGGGAGCGCTGGGTAGCCCAGTCGTCGGACTGCTCGAGCAGGATGGCGCCGGCGCGGTCGGTGAGGCGCTTTATCTCGCCATTGAGGCGTTCGATCGGGTTTGTGCAGTGCAGCTTGGCCCGATGCGCGGCGGGGAAGTGCATGTAGGCGAGCACGTCCTCGGCGGCGCTGTCCATCACCGCGGGGCACGCCCGGGGCGCTCCGCTCCGCTCAGCCAGGGGCTTCGCTACGCGTCCAAGGCTCCGGCCATCCTACACCACGTCCGGGGACACGACCTTCCGTCGTCGCGAGGGACTTGTTTAGCGCATCTGTGAGGCTGGTTGTCTGCGGCTTGCCGCTCGCCAGTCCCACGGGGCGACCCGTTGTGCCTCGGGCAACGCCCACAGTCCGCGGCGCGCCGCCCTGGCCTCTGCCTCGAGGCGCAAGAGGACCGGGTCGTTGCTGTATCGCCGGAAGACCCAGGCCGCACCGCGCTTAATCAGTTCGGCCGAGATATCGGTCGAGCCGACATAGACACGGCCCACGGTCCTACCGTAGCGGTCGATGTCGCGGACCTCGATACGAACCTGACGATCGAAGGCCAGGTTCGACAGCTCATGCCGCGCACGATCGCCGTAGGGCTGCCCGCGCTCCGGCGTGTCGATGTCCGATAGGCGAATGCGAACTTCTTCCCGCGCCGGCGTCAGGAGGGTCAGAGTATCGCCGTCACTGATGCCGACCACGCGGCCGCGGAGCTGAGCCGCCAGAGCGGCCGGCAGGGACATCGCCAGGCTGCCGAGGAGAACCAGCGTAGCCGCCGCATGCCGCCGGAAGGGGCGGCACTGGGTTGAGCTGGGCCAACCGGCTCGTTTCACGGCAACCCGCATAATCGGTACAGTCACTTCTTGTCCTTGCGATTCCAGCCCAGATACACAGCGAATGCCGTCACCGCCCCCACGACGAAGGCGCTGCCACCCAGCGCAGTAGACGCCAGGGCGAACAAGCCGGCGGCCGTCGCAACGGCAGAGCCTATTCTGGCGCCGGCTTCGTAGATCCGCTGGCCGAGAACGAAACCGACCCCTGCGGCGACGACTGCGCCGAAGAAAGCGAAGACACCGGACGACGCCATTCCGCTGCCCACGCCGGTGACGAAGAGCCCAGCGCCCCAGGCGATCAGGAGGCGGGGTAGCGCGTTTCCGAATGTAGCGCTCCAGGTCAGCACGCCAGGCGCCGGCGTCTCCGTCGTTCGTGACTGCGATCCTGCCCATGGTGGTCTTTGAACCGGCGCCTCGAGTGGCGGAACGATTGATCCAGGGCGACTTGTGCCGCCGCCGCTCTGTGTTCGATGCTGCGGACCTGGGGAGATCTGTTGCACTATCCACGGGGAGTTCGATCGTCCGGGAGTGGGAGCGGTTCCAGGCAATGAAGGGTGAGGTGGCGTCACGGCCGCTGTTGCAGCCGATGGCTTTGCGGCCGGTGTCGGCGCGGGTTGAGCCGCTGCCGGCGCCTCCTGCGGGGGCGTCGGAACCGGATCGGCTACCGGCTCTGGTTGCGGGCTATCGGCTTGCCCGAATGAGAGTCCGAGCATGTTTGCCGCCGACCGAATACCTGGATGGTCGGACGCAGGGATGAATTTCGTTTCTCCCTGGTTCCGTACAGGCGTCGTTGGGGTTATGCCACCCTCGCTGAGTAGCCGTCCAACTGTCTCAAGACTGCGGATCGTAACGATCGCGCCGCCGTCTCTACGGATTTCGATCATGCACCAGTCCCGCTTCCAGTTGCCAGTATATGCCAAATACCAAAACGACAAAAGTTCCTCTTTTTTTAACGATCGGTACAAAGTATAGGGGCGCCATCAATGACTGTCAGTCGGGATTCTGCCGCATGGCACTGAGACGCAGATCCATGGTCGCCCTGGCAACCGGGATGGTCATAGCGCCGCTGTTGCCAGCGCCGGCCCTGGCGTGCCTCCCGTCCGGAGTCACGGTGCTGAGGCGTCGCCCGGTCGCAGCACAGCAGGCCCAACGGGCGCCCGCAGCAACGGTTCTGCTCGACGTTTCCGGCAGCATGGCGGGCTATGTAGCAGCGCCAAGTTCGGGAAACACCCGCCCCACGCAACAACGTTCCCCGCAGCGCCAGCAACAGACCCAGCCAGCTCAGCCTCTGCCTGAACCGCGGACCTTCCGTGAGTTGGTCCTGAGCCTTCCGCAGATTGCGTCGCAGGTCAGCGATCGTGTTTCGGCCTTCGGATTCGGGCGCACCATCCGGGCGCTTTCCCTATCGGAACTGCAGCGCGCCACCCGACCCGAGTTCTATCGAGATACCGAAAGCCGCATCGGCGAAGCCCTGTCGCGCATGGAAGCCTTGCCGGGTGAAGAAATCGGGATCCTGGCCACTGATCTCTTCCTCACGGGCGAAGAGGTTTTCGGTGGGGCCTCTGCGATCCGCGCTCCCCTTAGCCGAATTCTCGCCGACGGCCGCAGCGTCGGGTTGATGGGAATCCGTTCAGGATTCTCGGGGACTATCTTCGATATTCCCGTAGTCCGCACCTATGACGGTGCCGCCGAGCGGCCTTTTTATGTCATTGTGACTGGACCGCATTCAGCCGTCGCCCGCCTAATCCGTCGCATAGAGGTCGAGCTCCTCTCGCCGCTGCCGCCGACGGCGGATGGATCGCCACGGTCGCACGCGACGATCTACACCAAGACGCCGATCACAGGCGGGCCGCTTGCCCTCGACCTGAGGCCGACGGCGCCGGCGGTGGTGGCGTCGTCCTTGTCGCCCGAGATGGGATCTGATGTTCGTCAGGTCTCGTTCCCAAGGGGTGAGGGTACGGCTGCGGCAACGTTGCCTCTCACTGAACTCGCCCAAGGCCCCGTCCTGTCCCCCGACGAGTTCCAGATCGAAGAAATGATTTGGGCGGAGACCTCGCCCCGCAATGCATGTGGGGAGCGTTGGCTTCCCTTTCGAAGCGCCCCAGGGCAACTCGCGGCAATCACGACGTCGACCGGATCGAGCGTGATTTCCGTTGGGGGCCGAGGCGTACTCTCCCGGATGCTTCCTGGCGTGCCTTTCGTGCTTCAGATCAAGGTGTCGGCGATAGGCCTTTCCGATGCTCCCGCGGCGACCGCGTGGACGCGAGCGTGGAACCTGGAAGCCCGTGATGCCGAGCGGTTCACGCTCGAACGGCCGCGCCTGTTCAAGACACTGAACTTGCGGGAAGTCGCGACAATGCTCGAGGCCATCGTCCGCGAGGATTTCCAGCCGCAACCCGTCGGGGAGGCGGTGCTGGCCTTCCAAGTTCCAAGATAACGAGGAAACGTTCATGCGCCATTGGCTCATGCCGACTGTCTGGGGAGGGCTCGCCTGTGCTGCCCTCATTGCTGCCGCATGGTTCTCGCCGCTGTACTTTCCAGAATCCATTGCGGCCAGCATTTTCCAGCCTGACCGGCTAGCTGACATGGAGCTTTTCCGGGCGCGCTATCTCCCCGAAGGCAAGGAAGCGGTCCAGACCGCACTATTGCTGGCGACCTGCGCGGTAGCGATCGGCTACCTGCTGGTCTCGTGCTTCCATCTCGTGCGTCCGACCGGGCCGGGTGGGGCGGGAAGTGGGTGGCGGCATGTCGTCTTCTGGGGCGCGTTCATCGCCGTGGCGGCAGCGGCCGGTGCCGGCGCCTACGTCGCTATGGGAGTCTGGTTTAGGGACGGGAGCCAAGACATCGCCCTGCAGTGGTCGCTCTTCACCGCGCTCGGGGCAGTCATCGTCTTCTGGAAGTTCGCAGGGCTGTTCGTCGAAAGAATGATGCGACCTGCCATTCCTCTTCGCTCGTGGGTGCCCGTATGACCGCGAACTTCCTGCTCGGCATTGGCGGCACCGGTGCGAAATGCGTCGAGGCCTTTGCCCGACTGTCCTTCTGCGGCCTTGGCCCGGATGAGGCGTGGATCGGATTGCTCGATCAGGATCGCTCGAACGGCAATGCCGGACGCGCTGTGCGCGTGCTCGAGGATATGAATGAGGTTCGCCGAGCACTTCGCACCCAAGGCGCCAATGACCTCGGGCCGTGCAAGCTACTCGGCACTCACGTCGAGAAACCAAAGGCGGGCTGGGCCTGGGCGCCGGAGGAGAAGTCGTCCACCACCCTAGAACGGTCGATCGCCTATGGCGGGCTGCCCTGGCAACAGGCAGCTCTCGCGGACGTTCTGTTCTCTGCAGAGGAGAGGCGGCTTCAACTCGACGAAGGTTTTCGTCAGCGGCCTGCCCTCGGTGCTGCCCTCACCCTTCAGGGCGTCACCGCGAATTCGCCGGTTTGGCATGACCTCCTGGGCGCGCTTCAGTCCGGAGGGCAGGGAGAGGAGGTCCGCGTCCTCATCGCCGCCTCCGTTTTTGGCGGCACCGGCGCTTCCGGATTTCCGACCGTCGCACGGCTTCTCCGCAAGGCGATCAAGGATCGCGGCCTCAGTGGGCAAGTGAAGCTGGCCGGCGTTCTCATGTTGCCTTACTTCGCCTTTCCGACGCCTCCGCCCGGCGAAGGGCCTGCCATCCGGCCGGATTCTTCCGTGTTCCTGATGCAGGCCCGCGGTGCGCTCGAGTACTACGCCACCCTGTTCAGCAAGGAGCAGGTCTTCGACACGCTTTATCTGCTGGGCAGCGATCCCTTGGTCCAGTTCAATGCTTACTCCGACGGCGGTACCAACCAAGCCAATCCCCCGCTGCTCCCGGAGTTCGTTGGCGGCCTGGCCGCACTGGATTTCCTGGCTGCCCGTAGCGACCCCAACCGGGGCATCGTTGCAACCCGCACTGACGGAAAGGACGTCGTGAGCTGGGACGACCTGCCTGATGCCGGAGCCAGGGGCACGGTGCGCCGTCACGTCGCCGCGGCCATCCGGACCGCGGTCGCATGGCGTCAGCAATACGCGCCGGCGTTGATGGGAGATGCATGGCAGAGCTTCCGACGGGAAACCTGGTTCAAGCGGCAGGTCAAGCAACCGCCGGGCAAAGAGCCGAGGGATGACGACACCCAGCGAGCGATCACGCTGATGACCAAGGCCTCGGAGGACCTGTTGCGCTGGTTCGTAGCCCTTAACCGGCTGGGTGCCGGTCCGGGTCGGCGTCTCGACCTGCTGTCGGACAGCCTTCTGGCTCGTGACTGGAACCAGCAGAGCATCGACCACGTGCCCTTGACCTCGGTTTCGAGTTCGGACTTCCGCAATCTCGTTCCGGGAATCGACGGCATTACGCTTGCCGATCTGTTTACCTCACTGAGCTACGATCCTCCGGCCTCCGAAAGCGCCGGCATCGGTCGTCTCATCGCATCTATTCACAACGCCTGCTCGCCTCGGCGCAACGGAGGAGCCTGATCCATGGCCCCTTTCCTTCCTCCGCTTCGTCCCGAACACCGGGTCTCACCGCTGCCTGGCGCCGGTGCCTGGTATCCCATGGGTCCGACGTCTGATCCTCTGCGGGTGATCGCTCAGGGCCTGAACACGCCCGATAGTCTGTCGCATGGAGCGGATATCGTCTCCGTCCCCGACGTGTGGGCCGCCATCACCGTCTTCCATGATGCCCTGGTCAACGAGCGCCATCCGCTCCATGTCCGGGCCGTCGGGGAATGGCGTGGCTTGTTGGTAACCGTTGCCCTCGCCGCCGCGTATGTCCCCAATCTGACGTCCGAAGTTTTCCGTCTCTCAGAACTGCCGCCCGGGCCTTGGGCGGATATCGTTCGCCGGCTACGCCCCCTGGCCAGCCTTCTCGAGAACCGGGAGATTGACGAGGTTGCGATCCTCCGCGAGGAGAAGAAGGTCATCGCGATTGCCCAGCCGTTGACGCTGCTCGCGCCCAGCCGTTCGCTCGCCGATCATGTCCAGCTGCCCTCAATTCCGTGGCTGCGCGATGGACGGTTCCAGGATCCCCTGAAGATCGGCGGCATCGGCGTAGAAGATCGGTGGGCCCTCGTGCGGTACCTCGATCGCATGACGCAAGAGCTTCGAACTCACGCGCATGTCCATGACATCGCCATTCTCATTGGGCTTCTCCAGTCGTTCGCAAACGAGGCGCGGCCCAGCGGGTCAGAGCCAACGTTTAGCCCGGTGCACTCGCCCCTTCAGTTGCCAAACTTGCCAATCTTCTCCGCCATGAACTCGCCGGAGCGGGTCGCGCTTGCCGGCCGGGCGGTGGCCGACACGCTGCTCCAGATCCGCCCGGAGATTGGTACGTCGCTCAAGGGCGTCATTCTGGTCGATCAAGATCTCGACCGTCTCATGGGGGTACCGGCGGGAAACATCCGGATCTGGGAAACGATTACCCTGGGCATGCTCAAGGCAAATCCCGGGCTTATCGACACCATTAGGTCCGAAGCCCAGGGCAAGGGGTATCTCATCCTAACCCCCGACGAGCTTTTCCTGCCGACGCTCTATCGCGTGGTTGGCATCGGGTCCGAGCGCGGCTTCGATCAGCACCCACCAGGCGCACGTGAGCATATCCTCCCGCTCAGCCCTATCGTGCTCGCGTTGATGTCGGGCGCGGACCTAGCCACGTCATGCCGGCTTATCCCGGGAGGCGATGGTCCGACGCTTCACCTGACCTTGACGCTAGAGAAGTCGCGAACGCGCATTAACCTATCGCGCCTTTACCGCGACGAGGCGAGCTTCGAGCCTCCAGAGCTCATGTCTGTTTGGCCGAACTTCAAGGCTGAGTGGTGGAAGCTTCACTTCGGCTTCACAAGCGCGACGATCGATGTGCAGTACACGCCTGTTGCTGTCGTATCGGGTGACGCCATCGCCAGGCGATTGGACGCCAACGACGGCTTCAGCGCAGTGGCCGGGGCGAGAGCCGTGAGAGATGGCGACCTGCGGGGGATTGGCGACGTCACCTGGCTACGCGATGACAGACAGATCGCTCAGGGAATACATCAGCTTTCCGCCGCGCCAGAGGCTACCGTGATCGAGTACCGGCATAAGAACGATCGCAAGGTAGCCGGCCTCGTCATGATGCCAATGGCGGAGCAAGTGTCGTCCAGCGGAGCGGGCCAGGCAATCATCGGGATCGACTTCGGCACGACCAACACGTCTGTCTACCTTCAGCGGTCCGGCGGGAACCCGGAGCCACTCCTTATAAAGGCCCGCCACGTCGTGACGTATAGTGACACGGAAGAGGGACGCGACTTGATCGATCGCGAGTTCCTGCCCGCTACCGACGTCCCAATTCCGTTTCAGACGATTCTCCGTACCCGCTCGATTGCGAGTAGGTCAGGTGGGGAGCAGGTGTTTCGCGACGCATTCGTCTATTTTGCGCAGCGGCGCGAGCACGCGATCAAGGAGATCAACCATCGAGCCGGCCTGCATTTCAATCTTAAATGGTCGCGCCTCCAGGACGGCCGCAAGCACATCCAACTCTTCCTGACCGAGGTCGTGATTCTCGCGCTGGCCGAGGCGACGGCAAGGGGCATCCACCCCGACCAAGTCTCCTTCCGCTATTCCTATCCAGAAGCGTTTCGCCCATGGCAGTTGACGGGCTTTGAGCAAGCCGCGCGTAACGCGTCGAGAATCGCCGTCGAGATTACGACCGGAGCGACGTCGAGAAGCGATCCCTCCGTGGAATTCAGGACTGAGTCGGTTAGCACCGCTTTGTACTTTATCCACCGCCGTCACGCTGCGGCGGTGGAAGGGTTGATCAGCATGGATATCGGTGGGGGAACCACGGATATCGCCATCCTTCAACAAACGGCGGGCGGCGCCGAACCTCTCACCTGGCGTGGATCTTTCGAGCTGGCGGGGCGGGCCATGCTCATCGACCATTTGCGCCGTCATCCGGGCATCCTGGGCAAACTCGCTGACCAGGTGCCGGCGCTTAAATCCCTTGTTGAGTCGTTGACCGAAGTCGCCACGACCGACGACGACAAGGCGACCATCGCTACAGAGCTCGTGGTCAACAGCAAGCCGTTTTCCGACGCGGTGCAGAATTACCTACCCGTATTGGCTGGAACCCCCGAAGCGGAGCGGCTTCGGGCCGTCGCTCTCACCGCCTTCGCCGGTCTGCTCGATTACACCGGACGCGTGGTCCGGTCGTTGGTCGACAAGGGGACTTTGCTCCCCCGGCCCAATACCACCGTAACGATCGCAGTCGGTGGCCGCGCCTCGATATTGTTCCGGCACTTGCTGACGTCGGGCGACGACAAGGTGAAGCTGCTGCGCTTCTTTTCGGAAGCGACTGGCGACGCCATGCCGCGAGCGGATATCATTTTCTCAAACGACCCGAAGGAAGAAGTCGCTTACGGGTTGGTTCACGGTGATGCATCTATCATCGGGCGCGTTCACGCGGACCCGCCGCTCGGTGAGGCTGTTGAGCAAAACGGAAAGGAAGTCGAATCTACCTTCCGCGTCGCCGACATTGCGCTTCAGGCGCCTATCCGGATCACGGGCGCTCCTGAGTTCCGACGGTTCGTCGCTCGCCTTCCTTCGATTGGCATTCGTGCAAAAGTCGGCGATGACGTCATCGCCAACCTGATCGGCGAAGCGAATCAGGAGATGCATCGCGCTCAGCTCCTGGCCAACGAAGAAGCCACCGGTCAGGCGGCTGTCGAGGACACCTCGGCCATCGAGCCGCCATTCATAGTCATCCTGCGTCGCTTTGTCCGAAGGCTGGCAATCGACGATGCTCCGCTGAGGCTGCCATGAGCCAGGAAATCACGTTCCTTCTGATGATCGGCGGCACCACCCTGCTGGCCATTATCAGCGTGATTGCTGTGTTCTTTTTGCGTTCCGAGATCGCACAGCTGCGGGACGAGAAGGCGGACATGGCGCAGTTGGCGGAATTCAGGCGAAGCTTCGAGCAACGCCTCCTTCGGGTCGAAGATGACCTTCGCTACGGTTCGGAGCCTCGACGTCCTGAGCGGCCTCGCGATGAATCTCGCCGCCATGTTGAGGTCCCAGAGTCGCGGCGCCAAGACGGGTTCGACGCACAGCCCAGCATTGTCCGCCCCGAAATCGCTCAGCCTTCGCGCGGCATCCGAGTGCCGCCTGAGCCCGTGCCGGGAGATTACTTTCCGGCTCACCGCCAGGCGGCGCTACAGCCCAGGCGGGATACGCTTCAGGAGGTTCTCGATCGGGCAGCACAGGCGCTTGATAGCGCGGCCAGCTTTAACGCATTCGCGGACAGCGTGAAGGGTGAAGCCTTCTGCGTAGGCGCCGGTGGTCAATCCACCCTGGAAAGGGCGCCGTCGGCGGATCGCGGGGACATCTTGGTCTTTTCTCACGACTTCCACAGGCTTGCGGTCCCGGGCTTCAATCTGCGCCGCAATCTCGGCCTCTACACCAGTGACGCTGGTCGAGCCGCGCAAACCAGGCTGCAGTGGCTTTTCGATATCGAGCGAGGTGACGCGCTCGCTGCACAGCCAGCGTTGGTTGATGAGGGCTTCAAGGTCCGGCAGAAGGGGCGCCTCCTTCTTCCGTTCGAGCAAAGCTGAGGTGCGGGGCGATGGGGGATGTAGGCGCGCAGTCCAGCATCTGGATCTCGCTGAATGACATCTATTCACATTGGGCCTTCATCCTGTGCGTCGCCTTCGGTCTTGCGGCGTGGACGATCCGTGCAGCCTGGCCGCTGACGAGGGCAGCCAGGGCAATCCGCTCCGCCGCGAAAAAAATGCGCGAGACACTCGTGCTGGCGGGCGACCATCGGGACGTTGCCCGAGAATACCAAACTCTCACTGAACAGTTCCGTACGGACCCGGTCCTCGGGGACAGCTGGTCGGCCATGACCAGCACGGTTCTGACGCCGGGCCGAGGAGGGGGCGATGTCTATCGCCAAACCGTGCCCGCCAGCGATTTCTTTAACCTCGAACTCCTTGGGCTGGCAGGGGCGGACCTCCGATCAGCACGCGCGCACGCTAACGCACTGGTAGGCGTTGGGCTCATCCTCACCTTCCTCGGCCTGGTCTTCGCCCTGAAGGCAGCCGGCGGTTCTCTCGGAGCCGGAGATCCAACTCAGGTGCGGGACGGCCTCGCCGTACTCCTCGGGACCGCTGCGGCCAAGTTCAGCTTCTCCGTCGTGGCTCTTCTGCTCTCGATCATCTCCGCCGCCTGGGTCCGACGTGAGACACGCAGCACCGAGCATGCGCTATCTCGGCTAAACGGCGCTCTGGACCGCCGTTTACCACCCCTGACGCCACAGGAACTGGCGGCTGACACCCAGTCCACCCTTCGCGGTGACATCGATGCCAGGCGCGCGGAAACCGAGCGCCTAGCGGAGATCCTTGCCCAGCGGTTCGATGCCGCTCTCAATGAAAGGCTTCGCGACGCCATCGAGCCGTTGGCCTCCGCGATAGGTCGGATGACGACCGGGGTCTCGGAGAACAATCGCAAGCAGCTCGAACAGATGTCCAAGGCATTCTTGGATCGCCTTGAGGCTTCGGCCGGCACCGAGATCCGGGAAGCGACGACCGCCATGGAGCGGGTCGGGGGTCACATTGCCGGGCTGGCGCAAACACTGAACACGGTCCGCGAAGGCCTAGCCGGTGCAGGCTCTGCCGCAGCACAGGAAATCGCGCAAGCCGCCTCCGACGCCTCACGCGGCATGGCTGACGCCATGACAATGGCAACTGCTGCCATCGCTGATTCCGGGCCGAAGTGGGAAGAGTCATCCGCACGAGCCGCGACTAGTCTGCGCGAAGCGATGGCAGATGGAACCCGCGCCTTCGGCCTTGCCCTCGAACTCGCCGGCGCCTCGCTGGAGAAGAAGATCGTGGAGGCCGGTGAAGCCGCTGGCGATCGACTCACGGAAGGCGCCCGCAAGTCCGAGGGCTACCTAGCCCGTTCCGCCGCAGATGCTGCCCGTGAACTCCGAGCCGCTGGCAAAGCCGTCGCGACAGGTGGGAAGGAGGCCGAGACCACGTTGGTCGAGGCGGCCGAACAGGCGGCGAATACGCTTGTTGATTCGGTCACGGTGGCCACCAGTCGTCTGATCGCGGGCTCCAAGGTCTTGGATGACTCGGCCACGAACGTCGGCAACCAAGTCCAGGGGCTGGCGTCCACGATGGGGCAACTGCGGGCTGCGGCGAGCGACGGTGTCCTGCTGGTGGCCAACGCCGCCTCTGCCTTGGACGCTGCCGCCACGAAGATCACAGAATCCACGTCACCGAAGGAACTGGTCGCCGAGCTTCGCGCCGCGGCCGCCCGCCTCATGGAGGCGACTACCAGCGCCGTAGATCCGTCGTCCGAGGCAGCCAGGACGTCCCATACCGATGGATCGGTCATCGACCCTTGGGTACCGTCGTCAGCCCCGCCGGCGTCTGATGGCCAAGCAATGCCCGTGGCGTCCATGGAGGCCCGCTAGCCCATGCGGACCAGGGTTGAGCGCGAGGAGAGTGAGGAGGGCTATCTCGGATCCGTCTCGGATCTGATGGCCGGCCTCCTGTTCGTTTTCATTCTCGCGCTCTTCGCCTTCGCATTGCAGTTAACCACCGCGACCAGTGACGCCGAACGCATTCGGGCGGACGCCGAAGCCCAAGGTATTGCGCAGCAGCGAGAGCTCGCGGAGATGCGGCAGCGGGCCCAGCAAGAGATCGCCACTCTGCGGGCCGAGGTCACCGGAGGACTGGGAGCGGAGGTCAGGCGGCTGGAGGCGGCCATGGAGCATGCGCAGGCAAGTCGTGCGGCCCTGCTGTCGTCGCTCCAAAGCGCCCTGGAGGCCCGCGGCGTACCGGTCAGCATCGATGCCGATACGGGCGTGCTCCGCCTTTCCGATCGGATCCTCTTCGGGTCCGGGAGATCAGACCTCCCAGCAACAGGGCCGGCCCGCGAGGCCATCAGGGCTCTCGCTGACTCTCTGGCGGCAATCCTTCCCTGCTTCACAGCCGGCGGCCGTACACGGGATGGATGCGAACCCCAGAGCTCAGCGGTCATCGATGCTGTCTTCGTCGAAGGCCATACCGATCGCAGACGTCTGGGGACCGGAGATCGGGACGGCAACTATGAACTATCGGCCAGCCGTGCCCTGAACACGTATGACGCCATACGTACGGCGCGGCCAGAACTCTGGTCTCTTCGCAATGCCGCCGCGGCACCACTGATGGGCGTCTCTGGGTATGGTCCGGATCGCCCGGTTCCCGGAAGGGAGAGTGATCGCGAGGAGGACCTGGCGGCCAATCGGAGGATAGAGATCCGCTTCCTCCTGACGTCGGCGCCGCCACCGGAGCTGGGCGCCCTGCGTGGGCGACTTGAGCGCTTCACCGGCGCCGGCGCAAACTCTGGCCCAGCGGGACATTAGACTTTGGCACCTCGCTAGTTCGCTCGGACGCTGATCGACGTAAGCGTTGCTGACGCGCACACCGGCATGCAGCGCCAGCATCAGCCGTCTAGCGCCGCCGCCAACCGCCCCAGCACCTCCGGCGCGATCGCCTCGGAGACACGCAGCACACGGCAGTTCCGCAATACCAGCTCGATCATCGCGCCGGACCGCGCAGGCCGTCCAGGACGTGACGATGCGGGAGCCTGCGGCCGCGGCGGCGGATCCTCGACGACGCGAACCGGCACCAGAGTGGGCGGGACCTCCGGCTCCATCCGGACCAGGCCCGGCATCGTCCCCTCGCGAGCCTGCCGCCGCCACTCAAACAGCAGCCTCCGGCTCATGCCATGGCGATCGGCCACACCCGCCACCGACGAGCCCGGACGCATCGCCTCCTCGACCAACGCCAGCTTCTGCTCCGTCGTCCAGCGCCGCCGCCGCTGCACCACACTGATCACCTCACTCCGCTGACCGTCCGGCAACGCCCATACCCCTACGCGTAAGGGCGACAACCGACATCCGCGCCGCCCAGCAGCCGCGCAGGTCAGCCGGTCAGAACCACGCGCCGCAAGGCAGTCGAGGGAGAACGCTTACGGCTCAACAGCGGGAACTGAAGTTGTTGCATGGATTGCTGTCGGGACGCGTCCGGATATAGGGAGCCACATAGGTGCCGTCCGAGCGGCGATAGCCACTGACATTCTGGGTCGGCGGATAATAGCCGCCCCCCGCGTATCCAGCAGCTGCGCCCGCGGCGGCGCCGAGCAGGATTAGGGCTATGCCGGCCGCGATCTGGCGGCTGCGCATCTCCGAGGCATGGGCAGCCTCGAGCTCCTGGTTAAATTGAGCCTGAGCCTGACGCAGGCTTTCATTCGAGGCGGTGTAAATTTCCTGACGACGACGATTGTATTCCCCCCAACTGACGGCCCCCTGAAGCAGCTGCGTGCGGGCTTCGTTGTATTGACGCGTTGTTTCGTCATGCCATCCGAGTATATATTGACCAACCGGTTCAAGTTGATGGCGGGTTTGTTTGTAGCACTCCTGCATATCGAGATCCCAGGTTGCCAGCATTTCGCCGTCATTCGGCCTCGGGCGAGAGCGGTCGCGGATATGAAAATCCGTCAGCTCTTCGATGCGCAGGGGGGTCCGGCGACGCACTTCGGCATTTTCTGGCTTTTCATACACCTGCTGTACGCAATTCATCGCAGTGGCAGATGCGGTCTGGAATTGCTGGCCGAATTCACTCGCGCGTCGTTGAGCAGCCGTCGTGCCGCAGGCGCTCAGGAACATGCAGATCGCTGTGACGGCCGCGATCGTTCGCCGACTTTCCCGCATACCGTTCCTCTCCCGAGCAGAGACCGAAGCGTGGCGTGGGTTCGCAATTATAGTCCAGTCCAAAAAATGACGTCGTTATAAGGAAGCGGCTTTGTTGCCTGGATGATCAGCTTGGACGTCTATGTCCCTTTACGGACGAGCCGTTTCTTGTCCTGGAGCACCGTCTGGGGTTTTAGACGTCCCGCATCTAAATGCTGACAATCAGGTAGTGATGGCGTGGTACCCGGCGCACAAAGGGCTGACTCTTGGGGTCGAGGCGACGCGGTCGGTCGTGATTCATCGGCGGGCATGGCTTCCTGGAGCGGATCATGCGGGCGCTGATGATCCGTAGGCGTGCACTGACGGGTACGGCGTCGGCGGCTTGACGCGGCTCAGGCGGCGTCGGGCCGCAGGTTCCATGGCACGAGTTCGCCGATGCGGTCGATGGGGTGGTCGGCGATGCGGTCGAGCAGCACGCGCAGATAGGCCTGCGGATCCCAGCCGTTCAGCTCGGCGGTGCCGACCAGGGTGTAGATGATCGCGGCTCCCCTGCCGCCCTCGAGCGACCCGGCGAACAGGTAGTTCTTCCGCCCCAGCGCCAGGGGGCGCATGCGCCGCTCGGCGGCGTTGTTGTGCAGGCAGGCGCGGCCGTCGCACAGCACCGTCGTCAGGGCGCTCCGGCGGCACCTCGACGACTTCATCGCCGCCTACAATTTCGCCCGCCGCCTCAAGCGCCTTCGTGGGCTCACACCCTACGAGTCCATCTGCAAAGCCTGGGCTGAAGAGCCCAGCCGCTTCACCCGAGACCCGCACCACCAAATGCCGGGACTAAGCACCTAGGCCCTCCGCGCTATGCCGCCTGTCCGGTCGAATTGGGGGCCGCTTCAACTGCTGATCAGGGCCCGCCCAGCTAACGACGCTTGCGCATGTCGTCTAGCAGCACCCACTCAGCCTGACCCGGCAGCTTCACCTGCCAGTACTTCCAGCCATTGAGCGAGGTCTTGGTGCCCTGCTTCGTCATGGCGAATGCGTCCGCAGCTGCCGACAGATTCGAGAACGACCGCCCGTTCACGACCAGCTTTCCGTCGAGGAATGCGCCCTCGATGAGCTGCGAGCCCCGGCCGTACTCCATCTTTGCCGGCGTGCCGTGCGGAATGACAACCCCTTCGGCTTGCCAAGAGCGTCCTTGCTTCGGCGACATAGGCGGCGCAGCCGGTGCAGACAGAGGCGGCAGGTTCAGCAAGCGCCGGAGAGCGAAGTACTGAGGCTCATCAAAGCCCCGGCGTTCGGCCTCGATGGCTTTGTAGATGTCCCAGTCGATCTCGATGCTGCGAAGTTCGGCCATACCCATGTCCTCCTCTACGCTGACGACCGTATCACTTTGATTTACTCCGTTCCAGAGTAAAGCGGAGTAGAGGAGAAAATTTTCGGTACGCGACGCGAAGGCTCGGCCTACCGACCCACAATGGTGATGACCAGCCCCCGTCGAGTGGTCCGGGTGGGATTTTAATGGGCCACCGCCATCTCGCCGGCTCCTGAGCCGATCGGCCTCCTCGCTGCGGGCAGGATCTCCGGGGCTGGCGGGCGGTAGCCCAGCGCGGAATGCGGCCTTAGCCGGTTGTAGTGCCTGCGCCAGTCCTCGATCAGCACCTGGGCTTCCCTGAGCGTGTTGAACACCTCACCGTTGAGCAACTCGTCGCGCAGCTTGCCGTTGAAGGATTCGACGCACCCGTTCTCTCAGGGGCTAGCCTTATCGATGTACGCGGTCTTTGCACCGACGCCGGCGATCAAGGCCGTCACCGCCTCGGCGATGAACTCCGGCCCCTGATCAGAGCGGATGCCTGTGCTGCGCGTCGGCGATGGTGGAGATCGGCACCGAAACCTCGGAGCGACTGGACGTGATCCCGGCGCAGTTCCGGGTGATCGTGACGCGCCGGCCGAAGCTCGCCTGCCGGTCCTGCGCCGGCGTGGTGGTGCAGCGGCCGGCGCCGGCGCGCCTCATCGAGGGCGGCCTGCCGACCGAGGCGACGGTCGCGCATGTGCTGGTCTCGCGCTACGCGGATCATCTGTCGCTGTATCGCCAGGCCGGGATCCTGGCGTGCCAGGGCGTGCTGGTGGACCGCGCGACGCTGGCGGCCTGTGTCGGCACGGCGGCGGCGGAGATCGCGCCCGTGGTGCGGCGGATGAAGGCGATCCTGCTCGGCTCGCCGCGGCTGTTCGCCGACGAGACCTCGGTGCCGGTGCTCGATCCTGGCCGCGGCCGAACGAAGACCGGCTGGTTCTGGACCATCGCGCGCGACGACCGGCCCTGGCTAGGGTGGGGGCGATCCGCCGGGGGGCGTCTACACCTACGCCCCGAGCCGTGGGCGCGAGCATGCCAGGGCCCTGCTGGGTGGCTATCGCGGCATCCTGCAGTGCGACGGCTATGCCGCGTACAAGGGCCTCACCGACGCGACGACGGGGCCGAAGATCGTGGCGTATTGCTGGAGCCATGGGCGACGGCTTCATGCTGGTCGAGCGGACCGACCTGCGGGTCGCGGCTAAGGGCGCGGTGTTCGAGGTGTCGGAGGCAAAGCGCTGGCTGCTCGGCGGCTACGACCGCGGCCACCTTGCCCACCTGCCCTTCCCGATCACGATGGAAATGGCGCTCGGCTTCCGCTTCACGGCCGAGCGGTTCCACGAGCGCGGCTTCGTCAACCGCCTGGTCGAGCCCGAGGCCGTGCTGCCGACCGCGATCGACATGGCGCACCATCTGCTGAGCCTGCCGCCGGCATCGAGGGTCAACACGGTGCACATGATGCGGCAGATGCGCCCGCGACCAAGCCCTGCGCAGAAGGATCTTGCCGCGGCGCTGCACAAGCACGGCGCGCTCAGCGACCTGATAGAAAGCCGCGCCGCCTTCGCCGAAAAGCGCGCACCGAACTTCAAGGGCTGGGACGACCTGCAGGACCGCTATCGCCTGCCGCAGTTGCGGGAAGGCTGAGGTACAGGGCGACCGCCGCGCCCCGCTGGATCAGTCGGCCGACGCACCCGTCAGGCGGACCAGTTCTGCCATCAGCGCGACATCGCTGCGCTGGAGGGTTGCCATGTCCTCGGCCGAGCCGCCCAAGGGCAGGTAGCCGAGCGCGACCATCCGCTGGTTCACCTCCGGCGTACGGACACCGGCAGCGATGGCGTCCGACATGGTCCGCACGATGGGCGCCGGCAGGTTCGCCGGGCCGAAGATGCCGATCCAGCTGTTGAACTCGTAGCCCGGCACGGCGTCGGCGATCGGCGCGATGTCAGGCAGCGCCGGCATCCGCTGCGCGCGCGTGACGCCGAGCGGGCGCACCTGGCCGCTTTCGATGAACGACATGGTCTCGGCGAGCGGGGAGAAGATCAGGTCCAGCCGTCCGGCGACCAGATCCGCCATGGCCGGCGCCCCGCCGCGATAGGGAACATGGGTGAACCGGACGCCAGTCTTCTGTTCGAACAGGGCGGCAGCAAAGTGCTGCGTTCCGCCGACGCCGCTGGTGCCGAGGTTGATTGCGCCCGGATTGGCCCGCGCATGGGCGATCAATTCTGGGATCGAGCGGATCGGCAGGGAAGGCCGCACCACGGCGACGGCGCCGCTGACAAGGATGAGCGAGACCGGCGTGAAGTCGCGTACCACATGAAACGGCAGGTTCCGGTACAGGAACTGATTGGTGGCATGCGTGCCGACCGAGGCCACAACATAGGTATGTCCGTCGGGCGCGCTGCGCGCGACATGCTCGGACCCGATATTGCCCGCACCGCCGACGCGATTTTCGACCACGACGGGCTGGCCAAGCGTCCCGCCGATCGCATTGGCGACGAGTCGCGCCGTCGTGTCGGTGCTGCCGCCGGCCGCGAAGCCAACGATGAAGCGGATGGGCCGGTCGGGGCGCCAAGCAGGCACGTTCTGCGCGCCGGCGGGCAGAATGGGGAGCAACGGGGTGGCGCCGAGCGCCCGCAGCAGGGAGCGGCGGTTCATGGACGGGCTTCCTTCCCTCGATCAAGATCGCGACGGCCTTGGTCGGCCGTTCTGCTGGGAGAGGAGCCGCCCGGGGGTGCCGAGTCAAATGCGAGCGGTCGACACGCGCCATGCCGGCTGAAGGACCCTGCCTGTTGTACAGCACCGAACGCATGCAGATGCTGCTCTTCGAAGACACGCTCGACCCTGGGAAGCACCTGCGCCTGCCGCCCGGCCCGCGCGCGCTGTACCTGCAAGAGGGGCAGGCCAGGATTGGCGATCGGTCCCTTTCGCCCGATGCGGCCCTGTTCGCGGATAGTGCGATCGACGTTACGGGACACGGCACGCTGTGGCGGTTCGAGGTGGCGCATCGTCCACCCGGCTGGACCCTTCCGCCGGAGGACCGCGCCAACCTCCTTCTGGCGCGGCCCCTGGAGCGCGACGCGTCCCTTCCCTTCGTCTTGCGCCTCGACCGTGTGGATTTCACGCCGGACGCCGATACGCCCGCGCACGGCCACTACGGCCAAGGAATTCGCCGGCTGATCGGTGGCCGCCTGCTTCTGCGGATCAGTGATCGCATCGAACGCCGGCATCCCGGCGAGGCGTGGTTCGAGAACGGGCGGGAGCCCGTGACCGCCCGAGGTCTCATGCCCGGCACCGCCTTCATCCGCGCGCTGGTGATGGATGCCGACATGCAGGGCAGGTCGAGTTTCCTCGCCTGGACGCCCGAGGACGCGACCGCGCCACGCAACGTCACCTATCGCCTCTTCCTCGACGAGGTCACGCGGCTGCCGTGACCGCATGGCCACGCCGGTGCACGACGCGGCCGCCGACGATGGTCATCTCGGCCTCGATGTCCCCGAGCGCACCGTCGGGCACGCTCAGCGGATCGGCGGTAAGGACCGCGAAATCCGCCAGCTTCCCGGGCTCGATAGAGCCCTTCCGGTCCTCATCCATGGTCAGGAAGGCGCCGTGGTTCGTCACCGCGCGCAGCGCCTCCTCGCGGCTCAGCGCCTGACCCGGCGCGATTGGGCGGCGTTCCGCCGTACTCATGCGTGTGACCGCCTGCATGACCGGCTGCCAAAGGGAGATCGGCACATTGTCGGTGGCGAGGGAGACCGGCACGCCTGCGTCCTGCAGCCAGCGCAGAGGCACGATCGCTTCCTCGTCCGGCAGGCCGTGCCGCGCCTGCATCAGATGGCCCTCCTTGGCGATGTAGCGGTTCGTATGGGTGGTCACCACGAGGCCAAGGTCGCGAATCAGCCCTACCTGATCGCGCGTCAGCACCGCGATGTGGCCCAGCACCCAGCGCAGGCCGCGGATCGGCGCGACGCGATCCACCTCGGCAAACAGATCCAGCATGTTCGGCCAGATGCCGGTGACGCGGATTTCCTGGCGTGCGCAGGCGACTAGCAGCGCCATGGCGCGCTCCCGCGGCAGGCCCATGTCGTAGTTGAAGCCGGCCCAACCTGTGGTCGGCGCGGTCGCGCGGATCGCATTCTCCGGATTGCGGCCGATCTCGGTGATCAGCCCGCCCACGCGAAGCATGTCGTCGCCGAGGCCGCGTCCGGCCAGCCAATGCGCCCAGCCTTCGACGAGACGGTCAGGGTCCGCATCCTCAACGCCGCGCCAGTCCGGGCAGAAGACGAGGTTCGACCGCATCGTCAGCCGGCCGGCCTCGTGCACCTGGCGATAGGCTTGCAGCAGTTCCGCGGCGACGCCATGGCCCTCGTAGACGCTCGTCGTGCCGAAGGCGTGGTAGGCCGCGGCCGCGGCCGGCAGGCTCGCCACGCGCTCTGCCACGGTGAAGCCCGGGGCGGCGCGCAGCAGCGACAACTCGACCAGCGGCATGAAGGTCTGTTCGCGGAAGATGCCGGTCGGCGCGCCGGAGGCATCCGTCTCGATCTCGATGCTGGGCGCGGGCGGCGCCGTGTGCCGATCGATCCCGGCCAGCGCGAGCGCGCGCGTGTTCGCCACCGACACCAGCGGCAGAGTGTGCCGCCAATAGCCCCAGATCGGCTTGATATAGACCGGGTTCTGTGGCGTCGCCGCGTCGAGGTCATGCCGCGTCGGCCAACGCCGCTCGGCCAGGCCCTTCTCCGGGTCGCGATAGAAGGGCGGATCGCCGAGCGGCATGGTGACGATCCACTCCCCCGGCTGCTTCCCGCGCGCGATCTCCGCGATGCGCGCCTTCACATCGGCGATGGACCGGCAGCCCGCGAGGCTCGGCAGCACCTGGCGCAGCCCCGCGCGGTCCATATGCGCATGCCCGTCGATCAGGCCCGGCATCATGGTGCGGCCGGCGAGCGCGAACTCCCGCGTGGCGGGCCCACGATGCCGCGCGACCGCCGCGGCGTCGCCGACGGCGAGGATGCACCCGTCCCGCACCGCCACCGCCTCGGCCACCGAGAAGCGGTCGTCCATCGTCAGCACCTTGCCGCCGGTCAGGATCAGGTCGGCGGGGATGGCATCCATGCGCGGCGTCTCCCGGGGTGACGCGCCACGGTCCCGCCGGCGACCGAGGGGGTCAAGCACGCGCCGGACGGAATTGTTGCGCCCGCGTCGGCCACTTCGCCAGGATGGCGCCTGTCCGACCCGGAGGCTAGAACAATGAAGCGTCGCACCCTGATTGCCGCGACCGGCGCGGGGCTGGCCCTCACGGCCCCGCGGTCGCGGGCGCAGGGCACCTGGCCGAACCGCCAGATCCGCCTGATCGTCCCCTTCAGCCCCGGCGGCTCGGTGGACGCCATGGCGCGCGTGACGGCGCAGAAGCTCCAGGAACGGCTCGGCCAGCCGGTGATCGTCGAGAACCGCACCGGCGGCAATGGCGCGATCGGGGGCGTGGCCGTCGCGCAATCCCCGCCCGATGGCTACACTTTCTGCTTCTCGGCAAGCATCCAGATCCTGGCGCGCCTGGTGATGCGCAGCCCCGGCTACGACCCGATGGTGGACCTGCAACCGGTCGCGCGTGTCGGCCAGGGCCCGCTGCTGCTGATCATGAACCTCCAGCGGCCGCAGACGACGCTGCAGGAGGTGGTCGCCGCCGTGCGCGCGAACCCGCGCGACTGGTCCTTCGGCGTGTCCTCGCTCGGCTCGGCCGGGCATCTCGCGACAGTGGAGTTCATCCGCCAGGTCGGCGTGGATGTCACTGCCGCGTCGTATCGCGGGACCGCGCCGGCGCTCACGGACATGATGGGCGGCAGCATCGCGCTCATCTTCGACCCCATGCTGGCGACGCTGCCGCCTGTCCGGGCCGGACGGGTGAAGGGTGTCGCCATCACCTCGGCGCAGCGCAGCGCGGCGGCGCCGGACATTCCGACCACTGCGGAGGGCGGCATGCCGAGCCTCGACCTGCAATCCTGGTGGGCGTTGTGGGGGCCGCGCGGCCTGCCGGGGGAGATCGTCGCGCGCATCAACGCGGAGCTTTCCACCGCGATGCTCGAACCCGATGTGCGCGAACGCGTCGGCAGCCTGGGGATCGAGCCGATGTTCCAGGCGGGGCCTGCGCTGACGCAGTTCATGGAGCGCGACTTCGCGCGGTCGCAGGAACTGCTTCGGATCGCGAACTTCCAGCCGGAGTAGCGATCGGGGTGACCTACTCCCAGGACAACGGCAGCAGGCGCCGGGCCTGATTATGTCGTGCGGGACTACTCAGGCCGGCGTCACCACGAGACGCATCTTTGGCGAGCCAGAGGAATTCGTGAGTTCGTGCCCTGTCTGTGACCGTCGAAGGCCCGCAACCCGTGGCTGAATTTTCACAGGCGAGTGGACGTGGTGCCGGAGGTTGTGCTCGGCTACCTCCATCGCCCGGTGGCGAAGAACGAGAAAGCCGCAGCGATCCTCAAGAAGCGGACTCCGACCGCCCTCTACAACACGCGCGGCACGTCCGAGGGTACCTGGCTACACACCCTCCACCGCGACCTCAACGCCGCCATGGCCGCCGCTTACGGCTGGCGAAAGGGTATCGGCGAGGAGCATGCCCGCGAAAAGCTCTTCTTCGTGCACACAGCACGAGCGGATGGCGCATGAGCGGGCGCCGACCAGCCGTTTTCTCACTGCATTTGATATCGTGTCCCGCGGGCCGGTGCTCCGACAAGGCGGCGAGCTCTGAGGTGATACCGCGTCGATGCGCCGTGGAATGCACCTTCGGCTCGAAGATCTGCTGGCGGCGCCACGCCTGCGATTACGAGCAGCGCCTCGACGTGTCCGAGGCCATCATCTTCGTCGCCATAGTCGCCCTGGTGCTGCGCCGCGTTGCCTGTCGCTAATTCTCAAACTGCCTCTCAGCGAGTTGGCGGTAGGGGTGTCCTTATACTTGCGGCTTCATATCCGCCGCTGGTAGCGTTTCCCCGAAGCACCGTATCCACCCTCTTCAAATCTGCCCCAGTATCCGTATCGATCCAGATAAAAAATGTCCCCGAAAAATAATTGCTGCCCATTCCTTCCTGCGTCCTTGCAATGAGTATAGTGTTTCGCTCCTGCTCTCCGACTCTAATGCGTTCCGCTCGTACGGCACGCCAATGCTCCATGTAAAGCTGCCCATTTGAGCCAAGATAGGAAAATCGTACTTCTTTTCCTGCTTCAAGCGGCCAAAAATTTGTCAGCCCTCGCCTCACTGATTGTTCATCGGACAAAGGCAAGCGCCAGAGGTTGTACAGCCATCGCTGATCACCAGAGGTAGTCCGTACGATGCATGTCACTGGATCCGCGGGATCAACACCTGCATAACGAGCGGTGCGACCACTAACCCAGGTGACAACCGTCCCGTCGTTGGGACACCTGAATGGCACCGATCCGAAGGATGGCCCCGTTGGTATGCTGACCGACGGTTGGCACCCCAAAAGAAAAACTGACCCCAGCACTGCTAAGGCTGCAATTCTCAAGGCGCCCTCCACTCGTTACGGCTAAAACCACTTCTTAAGCATAAATGTACTTTTCTTACTATCCGATCAGATGATCCCGGACGGCATGCCCTACGTCAAGTGATCTGAACCGCCATTCCCCGGATAGCCAGCCGATCTGCCAATCGGGAGAAGAGCGTATCGGTGTTTCGACTGCGATAGCAACGGCAAGGGGCCCAGATCGCGCACGCACGAGGCCTGCGCGGTCGATGGTTGCCGTCGGAGCGGAAAACAAGCGCGTTCGGTCGAGATCTGGACGCGGTTCTCCCGCTGTCGTCGGCCTCCGCGACCGATGCAGCCAGCGGCGCTCAACATCGCGCCGGCGGCGGCAATGGACGCAGCGCGGCGATTGCGGCGAGGATCTGCTGGAACAGCTCACGCGGCAACATCACCTCGGCCATCTGGAAGGTGACTGATCGCCCGTGTCGGACGATCTTGGCGCCGATCTCGACCATGCGGTCGCGCAACGTGGTCAGCGACCAGTGCTTGACCTTCTCGGGCAGCGCCAGGGTGCGATGGAAGTTGGCGAGGTTGTAGGCCAGCGCGTGCAACTGCAGCCGCACCGCGTTGGCAGCGAACCGTGTGCAGGACAGCCGCGTCCAGGTGATCGCGTTCTTGCCTTCATTGATGTACTGCTCCGCCGTGCCGCGCTGGTTGTAGAACGCGACCACCCGCTCGGCCGGGCGCGTCATGTTGGTCACGATGAACCCGACGCGCGGATACAACTCGCCAGGGTGCCATTCGACTTTGGGCACCACGCGGCGGGGCTTGCTCCACGATCCGGCCCGGTAGCTGAAGCTGGCATGGTGGCGGCGCACCTCATGCGGCGGACGCCCGACCGGGCGTTTCAGCAGCCAGGCGGTGCTCTCCTGGAGCACGGCATTGGCGGGCAGCCGGATCGTGTACTTGGAGCGCTCGGCCTCCAGCAACTCGTAGATCTCGGGATCGGCGAAGGCCGCGTCGGCGAGGAAATACCGCCGCTTCATCCGGCCCCGGTAGCGCGCGATCACCGGCGCCAGCAGCGCCCGCCAGCCATCGGCGCTTTGCACGTTGCCGAGCCGCAGCGCGCACCGCTCCAGGGCGCCGAAATGGTTGAACACGAACAGCGGATGATAGCAGGTGCACCCGAAGTGGGCGTTGTAGGCGCTGCCTTCCTGCCCGCCATGCGTCTCACTGACGCTGCTGCCCATGTCGAGCACGATCACCGACTGTGGCCGGCGGGCCTGAACCCGGTCGATCCAGGCGCCCGACAGGTCGGCCAAGGCGGCGAGGTTCGCCTCGCTGGTCAGCCAGCCCGTCTTGAACCGGCCCATCTGGCTGGTCGAGCTGGCCCGGCGATCCAGCACGCCACGATCGACCACGGCACGCATGGCCGGATCATGCGCGAGACGCTCGGCGTCGTTCACATCCTCATTGCCGGCGAGGCGGCAGAATACCGACTGCCGCAGCAGCCCAGCCAGCAGATGGCGCGTGTTGGCGCCTGTCGATCTATGTCGCCTTCTGTCCGCTTCGCGCCCGTCAGGGGTAGGGCCGGGGGTAGCGAGCACCAAGCCGAGCTGAATTTGGCGGATTTCTGGGAAATTTAAAGGGGCAACTGGCGGAGGGGATGGGATTCGAACCCACGAGACGACTTGACATCGTCTAACGGTTTAGCAAACCGCCGCCTTCGGCCACTCGGCCACCCCTCCGCAGGAGTGGAAAGTCACACGGCGTTGCAGCCGCCGCTTCTAACGGCCGGGGCGCGCAGCGTCAAACGCTCCGCGCGCCCCGCCCGCAACCGTCAGGACAGCGCGACCTCCATGCCCCGCTTCGTCGCCGGGCGGGCCATCAGCGCCTCGTACCAGCGCAGCACGTTCGGATAGTCGCCCATCGCCTTGCCCTGCGTCGGCAAATGCCGCTCCGCCCGCCAGGCCCAGCCGAGGATGGCGAAGTCCGCGATCGAGGGCTCGCCCGCCGTCGCGACGAAATCACGGCCCGCGAGCCGCTTGTCGAGCACGCCGTACAGCCGCAGCGTCTCCTTGCCGTAGCGCTCGATCCCGTAGTCCTTCGCCGGGCCGTCGGGCTGCATCATGAAGTGGTGCACCTGGCCGGGCATCGGCCCGAAGCCGCCCATCTGCCACATCAGCCATTCATAGACCGGCACGCGGTCGCGCAACGCCTTGGGCAGGAACTTCCCCGTCTTCTCGGCCAGGTACAGCAGGATCGCCCCGCTCTCGAACACCGTGATCGGCTTGCCGTCCGGCCCCTCGGGATCGACGATCGCGGGGATGCGGTTGTTCGGGCTGAAGGAGAGGAAGTGCGGGTCGAACTGCTCGTTCTTCGAGATGTTCACGGGCTTCACCGTATAGGCGAGGCCCATCTCCTCCAGCGCGACGCTGATCTTGCGTCCGTTGGGCGTGTTCCAGGTCCAGAACTCGATGGCCATGCGCGGATGTCCTTCCGAAACGCTCCGCGCGTGCTTCGCATGGCGCCTGCGGCCCGTCCACCGCGCGGCCGCTACCCCGCCACCTGCCCCGCCTGCCGCCACGCATGCAGCAGCCCATGCGCCACGGCGAGCAGCGCCGGCCCGATGAACAGCCCGAGGAACCCGAAGGCGATCAACCCGCCGAAGACGCCGAGGATGATCAGCCCGAGCGGCATCGCGCTGCCCCGCTGGATCAGCAGCGGGCGAACGATGTTGTCGCTGCCCGAGACCGCGACCAGCCCCCACGCCAGCATGAAGATCGCCCAGCCCGTGCTGCCCTCGCTGTAGAGCCAGGCCGCGGCCCCGCCCCAGGTGACCACGACGAGCGGCCCGAGCACCTGGCTGATCGAGAAGATCATCGTCAGGAACCCCAGCACCGCCGCCCCCGGCACGCCGGCGACCGCGAGGCCCGCGCCCATCAGCACCGCCTGCAGGATGCCCGTGCCGACCACGCCCCAGGCGACGCCGCGCACCGCCCCGCCCGCGGCCTCGACGGCCGCCACACCCGTGGCACCGCCGAGCCGGCCGGCCACGTCACGCAGCTGGTCGGCCATCGCATCGCCGCTGGCCCAGAACATCGCCGCGACCACCAGGGCGAGCAGGATCTGCAGCACGCTTTCCGCAGCAGCCTGGCCGACCGAGACGAGAAGGCTCGCGATCTGCCCGGAATAGGGTGCGATGAGCCCCTTCACATCGCCCTGGAGGTTGGCGATGCGCGCCCAGAAGGCGGCCGCCTGGTCGCCGACCAGGGGCAGGCCGGACACCCAGCCCGGCGCCACCGGCGGCAGGTTCTCGAACGCCGCGCGCGCCTGGCCCACCACCTGCCCCACCTGCGTCGCGAGGCTCGGGGCCATCATCGCCACCGGCAGCAGCACCAGCACCAGCAGCAGCACGAGCATCACCACCGCAGCGATCCCGGGCCGCATGCCCCGATCCACCAGCGCGGCGCGGGCCGGCCAGGTGCCGATGGCGATGAAGGCGCCGAAGCAGATCGCCATGGCGAAGGGCTCCAGCACCCGCACGATGCCGAACAGCAGCAGGGCGAGCAGGATCAGCACCGCCGCGCGCTCGGCGATCAGCACGGTGGCGGCGTGGCGGTTGCCCTGTTCCGGCGTCTCGGCCTGCATCGCGCATTCCCCTCGGGTGGCGGGGCGAGCGAAGCACGCCCGCCCGCGCCGGGGGAAGCGGGCGGATCAGCCGAGCTTCTTCTTGAGCACCTCGTTCACCAGGGCCGGGTTCCCCTTGCCCTGCATGGCCTTCATGGTCTGGCCGACGAAGAAGCCGAACAGCTTGTCCTTGCCCGAGCGGTATTCCGCGACCTTGTCGGCATTCTTGGCGAGCACCTCGTCGATCACCGCCTCGATCGCGCCGGTGTCGGTCACCTGGCGCAATCCGCGCTCCTCCACGATCACGCCCGGCGCGCGGCCGGTCTCGACCATGACCTCGAAGACCTCCTTGGCCAGTTTCCCGGACAGCGTGCTGTCCGCCATCAGGTCGAGCAGCGCGCCCAGATCGGCCGCGGAGACAGGCGGATTGGCGATGGAGGTCTTGGTCCGGTTGATGGCCGCGAACAGGTCGCCCATCACCCAGTTCGCCGCCTGCTTCGCGTCGCGGCCCTTCGCGACGGCCTCATAGTAGGCGGCCGTCTCCTTCTCGAGCGTCAGGACATGCGCGTCATAGGGCGTGATGCCGTAGTCGCGCACGTAGCGCGCGCGGCGCTGGTCCGGCAGTTCCGGCAGCGCGGCCTTGAGCTCATCCACCCAGGACTGCGCGATCACGAGCGGCGGCAGGTCCGGGTCGGGGAAGTAGCGGTAGTCATGCGCATCTTCCTTCGACCGCATGGAGCGCGTGATGCCGCGGCCGGTGTCGAACAGGCGCGTCTCCTGCTCGACCGTGCCGCCGCCTTCCCAGACCTCGATCTGGCGGCGCGCCTCGGCTTCCACCGCCTGCATGACGAAGCGGATGGAGTTGACGTTCTTCACCTCGCAGCGCGTGCGATACCCCTCGCCCGCCTTGCGGACGGAGACGTTCACGTCGGCGCGCATGGAGCCTTCCTCCATGTTGCCGTCGCAGGTGCCGAGGTAGCGCAGGATCTGCCGGAGCTTCGTCAGATAAGCGCCCGCTTCTTCCGGGGACCGCATGTCGGGCTCGGAGACGATCTCCATCAGCGCCACGCCCGAGCGGTTGAGGTCGATGAAGGACTTCGTCGGATGCTGGTCGTGCAGCGACTTGCCGGCATCCTGCTCCAGATGCAGGCGCGTGATGCCGATGGTCTTGGTCGTGCCGTCGGACAACTCGATCTCGACCGCGCCTTCCCCGATGATCGGGTGCGCGTACTGGCTGATCTGGTAGCCCTGCGGCAGGTCCGCATAGAAGTAGTTCTTGCGGTCGAAGCGCGACCAGAGATTCACCTTCGCGTTCAGCCCGAGCCCCGTGCGCACCGCCTGGGCCACGCATTCCCGATTGATGACGGGCAGCATGCCGGGGAAGCCGGCGTCGATGAACGACACCTGGCTGTTCGGCTCCGCGCCGAATTCGGTCGCCGCGCCGGAGAACAGCTTGGCGTTGGAGACGACCTGCGCGTGGACTTCCAGGCCGATGACCAGTTCCCAGGGGCCGGTCGTGCCCTCGATCGTGTAGCTCATGCCCCGGCCCTCATGCTCGGAACCGCGTCGAAGCCCGCGGCGCGCTCGATCGCGGCGCCGACGGAAAACACCGTCTCCTCGTCGAACGGCCGCCCGATCACCTGCAGCCCCAACGGCAGCCCCTGCGGATCCAGCCCCGCCGGTACCGCGAGCCCCGGCAGGCCGGCCAGGTTCGCCGTCACGGTGAAGACGTCGTTGAGGTACATCTTGATCGGGTCGTCGCTGTTCTCGCCCTCCGCAAACGCCGCGCTCGGCGTCGCCGGCGTGACGATGGCATCGACGCGGCCGAACGCCTCGGTGAAGTCCCGCGCGATCAGCGCGCGCACCTTCTGCGCCTTCAGGTAGTAGGCGTCGTAGTAGCCCGCGGACAGCACATAGGTGCCGATCATGATGCGCCGGCGCACCTCCTGCCCGAAGCCCGCTTCGCGCGTGCGCTCGTACAGGTCGCGGAGGTCGGAGTTCTTCTCCGCGACGCGCAGCCCGAAGCGCACGCCGTCATAGCGCGCGAGGTTGGAGGACGCCTCGGCGGGCGCGACGATGTAGTAGGTCGGCAGCGCGTACTTCGTATGCGGCAGGGAGATGTCGACGATCTCCGCCCCCGCATCGCGCAGCCAGTCCAGCCCCTGGCGCCACAGCCGCTCGATCTCCGGCGGCGTGCCGTCGAGCCGGTACTCCTTCGGCACGCCGATCCGCAGCCCCTTCACGGAGCGCCCGCAGGCGGCGGCGAAATCCGGCACGGGCCGGTCGGCGCTGGTCGAATCCTTCGGGTCATGCCCGGCCATGGACCGCAGCAGGATCGCGCAATCCTCGACCGTGCGGGCGAAGGGCCCGGCCTGATCGAGCGACGACGCGAAGGCCACGATCCCGAAGCGCGAGCAGCGCCCATAGGTCGGCTTGATGCCCGCGATGCCGCAGAAGGCCGCGGGCTGGCGGATCGACCCGCCGGTGTCAGTCCCCGTCGCCCCGAGCGCCAGCCGCGCCGCGACCGCCGCGGCCGAACCGCCCGAGGACCCGCCGGGCACCAGCCGCGCATCAGTGTCGTTGCGCCGCGACCACGGGTTCAGCACGCCGCCATAGGCGCTGGTGAGGTTGGACGAGCCCATGGCGAACTCATCCAGATTCGCCTTGCCGAGGAACACCGCGCCGTCCCGTTTGAGGTTCGACGTGACGGTGCTCTCATAGGGCGGGATGAAGCCGCCGAGGATCCTCGACGCCGCGGTCGTCTGCACGCCCTCGGTGCAGAACAGGTCCTTGATGGCGAGCGGGATGCCCTCGAGCGGCCCGGCCTCCCCCCGCTTGCGCTTTGCATCCGATGCCCGCGCGGCCTCGATCGCCTGGTCGGGCGTCGTGGTGATGAAGGCGTTGAGGCGCGGGTTCAGCGCCTCGATCGCATCGACATGGGCGCGGGTCAGCTCCTCGGCCGACACCGCGCCTTCCGCGAGCGCCGCGACGGCGCCGGCGAGGGTGAAATCCGTGGGATGCATCACTCGACCACCTTCGGCACGCCGAAATACTCGCCCTCTCGGTCCGGGGCGTTGGCCAGGACCTTCGGCGCCATGCCGCCATCGGTCACCACGTCATCGCGCATGGGCATGGAAGCGATGCCTTCCGGCGTGCCGCCGGCCATCGGCTCCACGCCGTCGGTATTCACCGCCTGCAATTGCTCGATCCAGCCGAGGATGCCGTTGAGCTCGCCCTGCACGCGGGCGACCTCCTCCTCGGGCAGGCGGATGCGGGCAAGGGCGGCGACGCGCCGCACGGTGGCGGTATCGAGGGACATTCTCTCGGCACTTCCAGGGGAAAGGGGGGCGGACCATAAGGCTGCGCATGGCCGTCATCAACCTGAAGGACCTCCGGGCGGGGCTTGCCCGCCACCAGCGCCTGATCGGGCTCGATCCGGGGGCGAAGACGATCGGCGTCGCGCTGTCGGACGTGACGCTCATGCTCGCCAGCCCCTATGGCAGCCTCAAGCGGGGCAAGCTCGCCGCCAACGCGGCGGAGATCGCCGCCATCGCTACCAAGGAAGGCGCGGGCGGGCTCGTCATCGGCCTGCCCCTGTCCATGGACGGCACCATGGGCCCGGCCGCGCAGGCGGCGAAGGACTGGGCGCGGGCGGTCTCGGACGCGACCGGCCTGCCCTGCGCGCTGTTCGACGAGCGGCTGTCCTCCGCCGCCGTCAACCGCATGCTGGTGGCCGAGGCCGACCTGACGCGCGCCAAGCGGGCCGTGGCGGTGGACCGGGCGGCGGCGGCCTACATGCTGCAGGCCGCGCTGGATGCGTCGCGGGGCTGAACCAACGCTCAGGCCGCGCGGACACCGCCCAGGAATTCCCCGATCCTGGCCCGCAGGCGGGACGCTTCCTCGGCGAAGGCGAGGGACGCGCTCCGCACCTGGCCGCTCAATTCACCCGTCTTCTGCGCCGCCCCGCTGGCGGCCCTGGTGTCGTGCGACACGGTGCCGGTCGAACGCGCGACATCGGCGACGCTGCGCGCGATCTCGGCCGTCGCCGCACCCTGTTCCTCGACCGCCGCGGCGATGGAGGCCGCGGCGTCGTTGATCTCGCCCACCACGGCGCCGATGCCGCGCACCGTCTCGACCGCCGTGACCGCGACCGAGCGCATGTTGGCGATCTGCTGGCCGATCTCGGCCGTTGCCTTCGCCGTCTGCCCCGCGAGCGACTTCACCTCCGAGGCAACGACGGCGAAGCCCTTGCCGGCGTCACCCGCGCGCGCCGCCTCGATTGTCGCGTTGAGCGCCAGCAGATTGGTCTGCGCCGCGATGCCGGAGATCAGGCTCACCACCTCCCCGATCCGCTCGGCGGCGACGGACAGGCCCTGCATCGTCTCGTCGGTGCGCACCGCCTCGGCCACCGCGCGCCGCGCGACCTCGGTCGCCTGCGTCACCTGGCGGGCGATCTCGGCAACCGAGGAGGTCAGTTCCTCGGCCGCCGCGGCGGCGACCTGGGTATTGCCGGCGGTCTCATCCGCCGCGCCTGCCACCGCGCCGGTCAGCGTCATCCCTTCGCGCGCGGCGCCCTCGAGAACCGCGGCCGTGCCGTCCAGCGCCTCGGCCGCGGCGGCGACGGTGCCAAGCGCTCGCTCCGCATCGGCTTCGAAGGCGGCGACCAGCGCCTCGAGCCGCGCGACACGCTCGGCCTGGCGGGCGGCCGCGGCACGCTCATCGGCCTCGGCCTGGGCGCGCTGCTCCATCTGCTCGCCGATGCCGCGCACCGCGCCGACGATGCCGCCCATCTCGTCATCCCCGCGCCAGACGCGCGGCAGGTCCGGACGGGCCTCACCCCGACCGATCCTTTCCAGCGCGGCCGTGATGCCGCGGAGCGGGGACAGCACGCGCTGCGACAGGCGCAGCAGCGTGATCCCCGCGATCGCCAGCACCAGCAGCACCAGAACCGCATCCAGGGTCAGCTGGGCGCGGGCAGACGCCTGCCGTGCGGCGAGATGGCGCTCAGCATCGTGGAGTGCCGCATCCCGGATGCTCAGCACGCTGGCCAGGCCCCGGTCGCCAAGGGCCTGCCATTCGGAGATGCCCATCGGCGGGGCGCGGCCGGTCGTCGCCGCGGCGACCATCTGGTCCCGCACCGGCACGAAGCGTCCGAAATAGCTGTCCCGCGCGGCGGATATCGCCGCGGTCACGGCAGGGCTCGCGCTGGACGCCGGGTTCAGTTCCTCGATCCGGCGGAAGGCGGACTGCACCGCGCCACGCCGCATCGCCCAGCCGGCCAGGCGGTCGGGATTGGCCTGGGCGGGTTCGCCGACGAAGCCGGAAAGGCCGGCACGCTCCACGCCGGCATCTTCGCGCGCCTGATGCGCGAGATAGGCTGTCTCGATGGCCCGGGCGAGGATGGCATCGGCCGCGGCGATGCCGGAGGCTTCCAGCCAGACCGCGTTCAGGGCCGCGCCGGCAGCCGTGGCGATGCCGTACCAGTCGCGCAGCAGGGCCTCCGGCCGTTGCGGACGCGGCTGGCGCAGCGCCTGGTCGGCGGCGGCCCGCGTGCCATCGAGCCGTTCAAGGGCCCGCCGCGCGGCGCCGATCCTGTCGAGAAGCGCCGGCGAGGCCCCGTCGGCAAGCCCGTCGAGCGCGGACGCCGCCACCGCCTGGGAGCTGGCCCGGGGCTCCGTGATCTGGGCGAGCCGGGGCGCATCGACTGGCGCCTGGGCCCTCAGGGCGTTCTGCATCCGGCCCCGTTCGAGCTGGATGCCGTCCATCGCCTGGAACAGCGCAGCGGCGTGGCGGTTGACCGTGGCGATGCGCGCGCCCGCGTCGAGGCTGCGCCAGGACGCGAAGGCCCATGCCGCCGTGATTCCGAGCGCCAGGAGCGCGAGCATGGTCACCAACCCGGCAACTTCGCGCGCAGCCATCCGGGGGGTCAGTCGGCGCAGCAGGTGCGACATGTCTGGGTGTCCTGATCGAAGGCGTTCGACGCGCGGGAAACTCCAGATATCGTGAAATATTTGAAGTTTTCGTAATGAGACGGCGCATTGCCCGGCTCTGGACGCTGCCTTCCGCCGCCCCGCGCGACCCGGTCGCCACGCATGCTCGCGCGCCGCCTGGCCGGCCGGTGACATCGCCGCGGTGGAGGTCCGCGCTGGCCGGGACGAAGACGCGGTCCCTGCCGGCGGCTGATGCCGCTCACCGCGGATGGGCGGGAGAGGATGAACCGCGAGGGCCGCTTGCCCGAGGAGCAGGAGGCCCTCGCCGTCCGGCTCCGCATCGCCCGGGCGCTGGCCGAATCCCCCCCGCCGGCCTAAGGTCCGGCCCGTGTCCTACCCGTCCAAGCACCTGCTCGCCATCGAGGGGCTCGAGCCACCGCACATCGCGGACCTGCTCGACCTCGCCGAATCCTACGCCCTGCTGAACCGCAGCGGGAAGACGCAGCGCGACCTGCTCAAGGGCCGCACGCTGATCAACCTGTTCTTCGAGGACAGCACCCGCACCCGGACCAGCTTCGAACTGGCCGGCAAGCGGCTGGGGGCGGACGTGATCAACATGTCCGTCAGCACATCCTCGGTGAACAAAGGGGAGACGCTGCTGGACACCGCCAGCACGCTGAACGCGATGCAGTGCGACCTGCTGGTGATCCGCCACGCGCAATCGGGCGCCCCGGCCCTGCTGTCGCAGAAGGTCGACGCCGCGGTTATCAATGCCGGGGACGGGACGCATGAGCACCCGACCCAGGCGCTGCTCGATGCGCTGACCATCCGCCGGCACAAGGGGCGGCTCGAAGGCCTCATCGTCGCCATCTGCGGCGACATCGCCCATTCGCGCGTCGCGCGGTCGAACATCCATCTGCTGGGCACCATGGGTGCGCGCGTGCGCATCGTCGGCCCGCCCACGCTGATCCCGGCGGATGCCGCGCGCCTCGGCGTCGAGGTGTTCACCGACATGAAAGCGGGGCTGAAGGACGCCGATGTCGTGATGATGTTGCGCCTGCAGCGCGAACGCATGTCCGGCGGGCTTGTCCCCTCCGCCCGCGAGTTCTTCCGCTTCTACGGGCTGGACGCCGAGAAGCTGGCGCTGGCGAAGCCCGATTCCATCGTCATGCACCCGGGCCCGATGAACCGCGGCGTCGAGATCGACAGCGCCATCGCCGACCACCCGACGCGCTCGGTGATCGGGGAGCAGGTGGAGATGGGTGTCGCGTGCCGGATGGCGGTGCTGGATATCCTGGCGCGGCGGCTTCCGCGGAACCGGTGAGCACGACGTGGGCGGAGGCGAGCCGGAGCGTGGTGTGACGCAGCCGGACTCCGCGCCGCCGTACCACCCGCATCCCCTGTCACCATTCCGCCTGGACCCGCCGCCCAGCCGCCGGGATGCTTTGCTTTGGGTCATCATCGGCGGCCTGATGCTGTTCATGCTCAATGCGGGCGTGCCGTACCACGCATGGGTCGCGCTGAGCTGGACACGCGCCGAGGCAACGATTACGGGCGCGACGCTCCGCGAGCCAACGCGGTGGCAGCCCCGACGGAGCCACTGGATCGACTTCAGCGTCACCTTGCCACACGGGCGGGAGGTGCCCGGGCGCTCGGCGACGTCGATCGGGCTCATCCGCATGCTGCAGTATCCTTACAGGACCGGCGCGGACCGGATGATGCCAAACCAGCCGCCGCCGATCGGCGCGCGACTGGACGTGTTCGTCAGCCCCGGCGCGCCACATCAGGTGGTGCCGGTGGGCCAGTTCGCGCCGGGCCTCTCGATCCTGCTTTCTCCATTCCTGCTGGTCGTGTTCGTCCGCGGCCTGTTCCATCTGCGGCGGAGGCGACCGGAGCCAGCCAACGCTTGACGCGCGATGGCATGGGCGACCATGCCGCGCACCATCGGATGCATAATGGATGGCAACATGAATGCCCCCCGTCCCGCCCGGCCTGACGAAGCCCCGGCGCTTCGCGACCTGGTTCGCACGGCCTATGCGAAGTACATCCCGCGCCTGAACCGCGAACCCGCGCCGATGGTGGACGACTACGCCGCGCGCATCGCCGCCGGCCAGGCCTGGGTGCTGGAGGAGGATGGCGACTTCCTCGGCGCACTGATCCTCGAGGACGAGCCCGACGGGCTGCTGCTCTACAACATCGCGGTGTCGCCGGCAGCGCAGGGCCAGGGCGTCGGCCGCCGCCTCATCGCCTTCACCGAGGCCGAGGCGCGCCGCCGCGGCTACGCTTTGCTCCGGCTCTACACCAACGAACTGATGGTCGAGAACGTCGCGATGTATCCGCGCCTCGGCTTCACCGAGACGCATCGCGGCAGCGAGGCGGGGCACCGGCGGGTGTATTTCGAGAAGCGGGTCTAGCGGTCCGTCATGACTGGACCGAAGCCTCCTCCCGAGGGTCGTTGGTGGCGGATCGCGAAGGCTTTGCACGGGGAGGCGACGCCTTCGCGCGCGTTGCTGGCGGTCTTCGCGGCAGGGCTTCTTCTCATCGCACCGTTGGGCGTCTGGACGATGTCGATGAATATCGAGGGACTCTCGATGTTGCGCAGTTGGACGCGGGGGACGGCCGAGGTGCTCGCGGTTCCGGGCCCGAACCCGAGCGCTCCGCGGCGCCATTACAACCTTGTCCTGCGCCAGCGTCTCGGCGACGGGACTGTGGTGGATGCCCGGGGGCTGCGGGGGCATCCGTTCCGCATCACCTGGTCACGCCCTGGGCACATCCCGCAGCCAGGCGACACCATTGATGTCGTCATCGACCCGCGCGACCCGCGGCGGATCACCACGGTCGACAGCGTTGGCGTGCCGGGGCTCGGCATAGCCTTCGGCCTGGGTATGTTGGCGATGAGCGCCTTCTTGCTGACGATGCTCGTGACGGGACTCTGGCTGCGCTGGCGGCAGTCCAGCGAGGCCCAAGCAAGGCCGCGGTGAAGGCAGCTTTCCAACAGCGCCCCTGCTGGCGGAGCGCGGCAGTGCGTCTATAACCACGGGCGATGCGCGACCTTCTCATCTCCGACGCCCGCCTGCTCGACCCCGCGACCGGCCTCGACGCGCGCGGCGCGCTGCTGGTCCGCGACGGGCTCATCGCCGACCTCGGCCAGGGCCTGACGGCGCCCGAGGGCGCGGAACTCATCGACGCCGCCGGCGCCTGCCTGGCCCCCGGCCTGGTCGACCTGCGCGCCAATCTCGGCGAGCCGGGGCAGGAACACCGGGAGACCATCGCCTCCGCCGCCCAGGCCGCCGCGGCGGGGGGCATCACCACGTTGTGCGTGCTGCCGGACACCGACCCAGCGCTCGATGACCCCGCGCTGCTCTCCTTCATGATCCGGCGGGGGGAGGCGACGGGCTCCGTCACCCTCCTGCCCTACGGCGCCGCGACGGCCGGTTGCGCGGGCAAGGAGCTCGCCGAATTCGGCCTGCTGCGCGAAGCCGGCGCAATCGCCTTCACGGATGGCGCCAAGGCGATCGGCAATGCGCGGACGATGCGCATCGCGCTCTCCTACGCCCGGGCCTTCGGCGCCTTCATCGTGCAGCATCCGGAGGACCCCTCGCTCGCCGCCGGCGGCGCCGCGACGGAGGGCGAACTCGCGACCCGGCTCGGCCTGCCGGGCATCCCGCCGGCGGCGGAAGCGATGATGGTCGCGCGCGACATCACGCTGGCGCGGATCACCGGCGGGCATGTGCATTTCGCCCATGTCAGCACGGCCGCCGCACTCGACCTGATCCGCGCGGCGAAGCAGGACGGGCTGCGCGTCACCTGCGACACCGCGCCCCCCTATTTCGACCAGAATGAGACGGCGATCGGCGACTACCGCACCTACGCGAAGCTCTCGCCCCCGCTGCGCACCGAGGCCGACCGCATCGCCATCGTGGCGGGGCTTGTCGACGGGACGATCGACGCGATCGCCTCCGACCACCAGCCGCGCGATGCCGACGACAAGCGCCTGCCCTTCGCGCAGGCGGAAGCGGGTGGCGCGGGGCTCGCGACGCTGCTGGCCGTGACGCTCGCGCGCGTGCATGCGGGGGATATCCCGATGCTCGCGGCGCTCGGGCTTCTCACCTGCAAGCCGGCGGCGCTGCTCGGCCTGCCCGTCGGGCGGCTGGCCAAGGGCGCGCCGGCCGACCTGCTGCTGTTCCATCCCGCGCGCGGCTGGAAGGTCGAGGCCGGGAAGCTGCCCGGCAAGGCGCAGAACTCCCCCTTCGACGGGCGGGCGCTGGAAGGCCGCGTGCTCGGCACCTGGAAGGCCGGCCGGCGGGTCTTCTCCGCATGATCACCGACCCGTCCATGGCCTTCGTGGTCGCACTGCTGGGCGGCTACCTGATCGGCTCCATCCCCTTCGGCCTGCTGCTGACGCGCTGGGCGGGGCTGGGGGACATCCGCGCCATCGGGTCGGGCAACATCGGCGCGACCAACGTGCTGCGCACCGGCAAGAAGGGGCTCGCCGCGGCGACGCTGCTGCTCGACGGGCTCAAGGGCGCGGCCGCCGTGCTGCTGGTGCGCGGGGTGGCGGGGGACCAGGACCTGGTCGCGGGCACCGCCGCGGTCATCGGGCACACCCTGCCCGTCTGGCTGGGCTTCAAGGGCGGCAAGGGGGTGGCGACGGGGCTCGGCGTGTTCCTCGCCGCGATGTGGCCAGTCGGGCTCGGCTGCTGCGCCACCTGGCTGGTTGCGGCGAAACTCACACGCATCTCCTCGGCCGGGGCGCTGGCGGCCTTCGCGGTGGCACCGCTCCTGGCGTTGATCCTCGCGGATGCCGAGCACGCACTGCTCGCGCTGCTGGTCGGCGTGCTGGTGTTCTGGCGGCATGAGGAGAACATCCGCCGGCTCCTGGCGGGGACGGAGCCGCGGATCGGGCAGAAGGGGTGAAGGGGGGCTCCGCCCCCCTCAAGACCCCCCGCCAAAGGCCGAAAGGCCTTTGGAAACCATCACCAGGCGCCAGACCATCCACGCAGGGCCCAGAGTAGGGCATGCGGTAACGAACCAAGGGCAGGCCAGCCCCAAATCAATCTCCGGGCGATATACAAAATCGTGTATCGCCCATATGGCGAATTCCGATCACACATCGGCCATGCGCCGATGCTTGCTTCCAGGCCATGTGGGACGCGGCACCGCGACCCGAGGGGGCCCGACGTCGATGCCCCGCATCCGTGCCCGCCCAAGGACGGCCGGGCCGTGCCGCCGCCCACCGCCATGACCCTCCCCCTCCTCCGCCTCGCCCGCACCGAGGGCGTCGGCCCCCTCACCTTCCGCCGCCTGCTCGACCGCCACGGCGACCCCGATCGCGCGCTGGCCGCCTTGCCCGGCCTCGCCACCCGCCGTAACGCGCCCTTCGCCATCCCGCCCGAGGCCGCGATCCGCGCCGAGGCCAAGGCCCTCGCGAAGCTGGGCGGCCGCTTCGTCTTCCTGGGCGAGGATCTCTACCCGCCGCTGCTCGCCCTGCTGCCCGACGCGCCGCCCGTGCTCGCCGTGCTGGGCGATGCCGGCCTGCTCGCCGCCCCCGCCGTCGCGATCGTCGGCGCGCGCAACGCCTCCGCCGCCGGGCGCCGCATCGCGGAGGACCTTGCCGAGGCACTCGCGGCCAAAGGCCCCACCATCGTCTCCGGCCTCGCGCGGGGGATCGACACCGCGGCGCATGAAGGCGCGCTGCGCACGGGGGGCACCATCGCCGTGCTGCCGGGCGGGCTCGACCTCCCCTACCCGGCCGAGAATGCGGCGCTGGCCGCGCGCATCGCCGAACGTGGCGCGGTCATTGCCGAAAGCCCACTCGGCACGGCGCCGCTCAACCGCCACTTCCCCCGCCGCAACCGCATCGTCGCGGGCCTCTCGCTCGGCGTCCTGGTGGTGGAAGCGGCGCATCGCTCCGGCACGCTCATCACCGCGCGTCTCGCGCTCGAACAGGGGCGGGATGTCTTCGCTGTTCCCGGCAGCCCGCTCGACCCGCGCTGCCGTGGCTCCAACGACCTGATCCGCCAAGGCGCACACTTGGTCGAGAGCGCCGAGGATGTGCTCGACCACCTGCCCGAAACACCCCGGGCGATGCCCCTTTTCGTGCCCCGGACCCTGCCCGAAGCCCCGCCGGATGGCGCCCCGGAGCTCGGACCGCCCCTGGAAGGCTCCGCGCAACTTCTTGAAATGATTGGCTTGTCTCCGGTATCGGTTGACGAGGTCGCCCGGCGCTGCCACCTCTCGCCCCCCGAACTCCAGGCTCTCCTCACGGATCTGGAGCTCGATGGCCGGGTGGAAATGCTGCCCGGTCACCGCGTCGTGCGCTCTGCCAACGGGTGATCCGCGAACACATGTCGGACGTTGTTGTCGTCGAATCCCCGGCCAAGGCCAAGACGATCGAGAAGTATCTCGGGCGGGACTTCACCGTGCTCGCCTCCTTCGGCCATGTCCGCGACCTGGAGGAGAAGGACGGCGCCGTCCTGCCCGACCAGGATTTCGCGATGGTCTGGGGCAAGGATGGGCGCGGGGAGGCGCAGGTCGCCAAGATCGCCACCGCCCTGAAGTCGGCCAAGCGCCTGTACCTCGCCACCGACCCCGATCGCGAAGGGGAGGCGATCTCCTGGCATGTGAAGGACATGCTCGGCCAGCGGGGCGCGCTGAAGGGCAAGGACGTCCAGCGCATCACCTTCAACGAGATCACCAAGCGCGCCGTGCAGCATGCGGTCGCGCATCCGCGCGACCTCGACGTGCCGCTGATCGACGCCTACCTGGCGCGCCGCGCGCTCGACTACCTGGTGGGCTACACGCTTTCCCCGCTGCTGTGGCGCAAGCTGCCGGGCAGCAGGTCGGCCGGGCGGGTGCAGTCCGTCGCGCTCCGCCTGATCTGCGAGCGCGAGGCCGAGATCGAGGCCTTCAAGCCGCGCGAATACTGGACGCTGGAAGCAAAGTTCCAGACGCCCGCCGGCGCGCCCTTCACGGCGCGGCTGACGCATCTCGATGGCAGGAAGCTCGAGCAGTTCGACCTGGCGGACGCGGCCTCCGCGCTCAACGCCAAGGCGCTGGCGGAAGCGACCACCTACGCCGTCGCCTCGGTCGAGAAGAAGCGTACACGGCGCAACCCGCCGCCGCCCTTCATGACCTCGACGCTGCAGATGGAAGCCAGCCGCAAGCTCGGCATGGGCGCGCAGCAGACGATGCGCACCGCCCAGCAGCTGTATGAGGCCGGGCACATCACCTACATGCGGACCGACGGCGTCTCCATGGCGCGGGAGGCGATCGCCGCCATCCGCGACCATGTGAAGGGCGAATTCGGCGTTGCCTACCTGCCGACCGCCCCGCGCGAGTACCAGTCCAAGGCGAAGAACGCCCAGGAAGCGCATGAGGCGATCCGCCCGACCGATGTCGCGCGATCCCCCGAGAGCATGGTCGGCGAATTGGAAGGCGCACAGGCGCGCCTGTACGAACTGATCTGGAAGCGCGCCGTCGCCTCCCAGATGTCGGCCGCCGAGCTCGACCAGACAGCCGTCGACATCGCCAGCGCCGATGGCCGGCTGCGCTTCCGCGCCACGGGGTCCGTCGTCGCCTTCGACGGCTTCCTGAAGCTGTACCGCGAGGATGAGGACGACCGCGCCGCCGACCTGCGCGCCGGCCTCAAGCCCGCCGACGCGGTCGAGGACGAGGACAGCCGCATCCTGCCGCCGATGGCGGAACGCGATCCGCTCAAGCGCGGCGACGTCACGGCGAGCCAGCACTTCACCCAGCCGCCGCCGCGCTATTCGGAAGCGACGCTGGTCAAACGGCTCGAGGAGCTCGGCATCGGCCGGCCTTCCACCTACGCCTCGATCCTGCAGCGGCTGCAGGACCTGAAATACGTCACGCTCGAGAAGCGGCGCTTCATCGCGCAGGATCTCGGGCGGATGGTGACGACCTTCCTCGTCCGCTACTTCGACAAGTACGTGGACACCGGCTTCACCTCCGCGATGGAGGAGAAGCTCGACGAGATCTCCGCCGGCCAGAGCGACTGGCGCGCGGTGATGCACGCCTTCTGGAACGAGTTCTCGGCGGCCGTCGAAGCGACGCGCGACCTCAAGATCCGCGACGTGATCGATGCGCTGGACGAGGATCTCGGCCCGCACATCTTCCCCGCCCGCGGGGATGGCACGGACCCGCGCGCCTGCCCCACCTGCGGCGTGGGCCGGCTCGGCCTGCGCCTGGGGCGAACGGGGGCCTTCATCGGCTGCTCGAACTATCCGGAATGTCGCTACACGCGCCCCTTCGGCGTGGACAGCGGCAGCGCGGAGGGCGCGGGCGGCGACCAGGAGCTCGGCGAGGATCCGGCGACGGGCCAGAAGGTCTCGGTCCGGCGCGGGCCCTACGGCTTCTACATCCAGCTCGGCGAAGGGAGCACCGACGCCAAGGGCAAGCCGGTGAAGCCAAAGCGCACAAGCCTGCCGCCGGGGATGTCGCCCGACCAGGTGGGGCTCGAGCAGGCACTCGGCCTGCTCTCCCTGCCGCGCATCATCGGGCGGGATCCCGAGACGGGGGAGGAGATCACCGCGGGCCTCGGTCGCTTCGGCCCCTATGTTCGCTGCGGCACCGTGTTCAAGTCGCTCGACAAGGATGACGACGTGCTGACCGTCGGCATGAACCGGGCGCTCGCCCTGCTCGCCGATGCGCGCGCCCGCGTCCGCGAACTCGGCGTGCATCCGAAGGACGGGGAGCCGGTCAGCGTGCGCAAGGGCCGCTTCGGGCCCTATGCCCAGCACGGCAAGGTCGTGGCGAACCTGCCGCGCGACGTCGCGATGGAGGATCTCACCCTCGACCAGGCGGTCGCGCTGCTGGCCGAAAAGGGCAAGGCGCTGAAGCCGCGCGGTCCGGCCGGCCGTGCCAAGGCCGCGCCGCGCAAGGCCGCCGCCGAGGCCAAGCCCGCCGCGAAGGCGCCGTCCAAGGCCCCGGCGACCAAGGCCCCCGC